>NZ_QBJC02000023.1:0-76600 GCF_003057695.2 Pseudocitrobacter sp. RIT415
TGGAGATATGCATGCGTAAGAATATATTAATTTTATCAATGAGCGCGATGCTGGGATGGGGTAGCGCCATGGCAGCCGATGAT
This sequence comes from Pseudocitrobacter sp. RIT415, assembly GCF_003057695.2. Classification (NCBI taxonomy): domain Bacteria; kingdom Pseudomonadati; phylum Pseudomonadota; class Gammaproteobacteria; order Enterobacterales; family Enterobacteriaceae; genus Pseudocitrobacter; species Pseudocitrobacter sp. RIT415. Next base: position 84 of record NZ_QBJC02000023.1, read on the forward strand.
ACTGCCGAAACAGACGGTAGCCTGACAATCACCGGTGAAGTTGTTGCTCCGGCCTGCACTATTGCGCCAGAAAGCGAGTCTGGATCTGTTGCGATGGCGAAAGTGAGCGCGACAAAACTCCAAACGCTGGGCCAGGAGTCTGGGGTGAAAAAAGATATCCCGATTAACCTGAAGGATTGTGACAACACGGTGACAAGCAACGCGGCATTTACGTTCACCGCAGAAGCCGATCCTGCCGTTGCCAGCGCGTTTAAGAATCAGAACTCGGGTAACGGCGCGGCGACCAACGTCGCGGTACAGATGTATATGCCTGATGGCACGACGAAAATTTTGCCAAATACCGAAACCGCACAAAACGGTATTCCGCTCGCCGCGACGGCTGACCAAACGATAACCTTTAAAGCGGATTACGTGGCAACGGGCAAAGCCACGGCAGGTACGGTTCAGGTTGCGACCACATTCCATATTAACTACTACTGATTTTGCCCCTGTATCCTGAAGGGGCGGGAAAGGCGAAAGGTACCCTCAAGTGAATACCCGCAAAGTAATAAGCATGGCTGCCGTGAGTTTTATCGGCACATTAACCCTCAGTGCGCCCGCCTGGGCTAACGATAGCGGCGGAGTGGGGTTAGGTGCGACGCGGGTGATTTACAGCGAAGGTGATGCGCAGGTCGCGCTGAGTGTGAGAAATACCAGTAAAACCGTACCGTATTTAATTCAGGCATGGGTGATGACGCCCGATAATAAAAAAACGCAGGACTTTATTACGACGCCACCGCTATTTGTGCTTAACCCCGCCAGTGAAAATTTACTGCGTATTATGTACGTCGGGCCTGCGTTGCCAAAAGACCGTGAATCGTTATTTTACGCAAGCCTACGCGCGGTGCCGTCAACGACAAAAAAAGAGGGGGGCAGTGTGTTAAAAATTGCCACCCAGAGCGTCATTAAGCTGTTCTGGCGTCCGAAAGGGCTCTCAATTTCTGTTAATCAGGCGGCAGAAAAACTGCGTTGCGATTGGTCAGGGCAGAGCGTCACTGTCCATAATCCCACGCCCTATTACATTACACTAACCGGGCTGACGCTCGGTGGTAAAGGCCTGAAGAACCAGATGATCTCGCCGCTTGGCAGCTTCCGTTTTGACGTGCTAAACGGTGCTGTTAACCAGACAGTGAGCTACCGAACCATCAATGATTATGGTGCCGAAACGCCCTCTATGACGTGCAAGTCCTAATGGATTGACGCTCCCGGACGCGAAATGTCGAGTTCTCCACGCCAACGCTGTCATCCGCTTGCCAGTACGATTCCCTCCTTTTTAGGCGGGCTGGCGGTGTTCGCCTCAACCTCATTGAGCGCGCTGGCTGACACCTGGTTTGATCCGGCTTTCTTTAAAGACGATCCGTCGCTGGTCGCAGACCTTTCACGTTTTGAGCAGGGCCAGCAAATCGCGCCAGGAAAATATCGGGTTGATGTCATTTTCAACCAAAGCTTTATTGCCACCCGCGATATTGAGTTTGTTGCCAATAACGAAAATCATCAGGTTGAACCCTGTCTGAATAAAACATACCTCAGCCAGATTGGCGTGAATATCGCCGCGTTCCCGGCGTTTAACGCGCTGGATGACGCCGCGTGTGTACCCCTGCCGAAGATGATTTCTGATGCCAGCGTTGCATTTGATGCCCGACAGCTTCGGCTGGAGATTTCTGTGCCGCAAATTGCGGTTAAAAATGATGCCCGTGGCTACGTTCCGCCAGAACGATGGGATCGCGGAATCAATGCATTGCTTTTAGGATATTCTTTCAGCGGGGCGAACGATGTGGAGAGCAGCGATGAAAACGGCGCCGACACGAACTATTTTCTCAACCTGAACAGTGGGCTGAATCTTGCGGGCTGGCGTCTACGCAATAACTCCACCTGGCGCTATAGCCAGGACGAACCAGGGCAATGGCAGAATATCAGCAGTTATATGCAGTACGCGTTCATTCCCGTAAAAGGCGAATTGACCGTTGGGGACAGTTATACCGGGGGCGATTTTTTCGATAGCGTCGGTTTTCGCGGCGTGCAGATAGCCTCGGACGACAATATGCTTCCCGATAGTCTGCGCGGTTTCGCCCCCACCGTGCGCGGTATTGCCAAAAGTAACGCTCAGGTAACCATTAAACAGAATGGCTATACGGTATATCAAACATACGTGCCTCCCGGCGCGTTTGAAATTAATGACCTGTTTTCCAGCGCCTCCAGCGGCGACCTGCAGGTGGAAATAAAAGAGTCCGACGGCACCCTCAACCGCTACACCATTCCTTACTCCAGCGTACCGCTTCTCCAGCGTCAGGGACGATTAAAATATGCACTGACGGCGGCACACTATCGCAGTAACAGCAACGATCAAGAGGAAAAAGCGTTTACCCAGGCGACGCTGCAATGGGGAGGGCCCTGGGGCGTCACCTGGTACGGCGGCGGGCAATTCTCTGAAGATTATCGCGCTGGCATGCTGGGGCTGGGATTTAACCTCGGTGAATTTGGCGCCATTTCGCTGGATGGAACATGGGCGAGCAGTACGCTGGCTAATCATCAGGATTCTCAGGGGCAATCCTGGCGTTTTTTGTATGCCAAAACGCTAAATCCCTTCGGCACCAACTTTCAGTTGATGGGCTACCGCTATTCAACCTCCGGTTTTTATACCCTTGCCGATACCATGTACGACCGTATGGAAGGTTACACGGAGAGTCAGGACGATGATACTCCGCTGTGGGCGCGTTACTACAACCTCTATTACAGCAAGCGCGGAAAGCTGCAAATCAATATTTCTCAACAGCTTGGTGAGTATGGCTCGTTTTACTTAAGCGGTAGCGAACAAACGTACTGGAACACGGATGACCAGGATCGCTTATTGCAATTCGGCTACAACACCCAGATTAAGGACATTACCCTGGGATTTTCGTGGAACTACAGCCAGTCTCGCGGCCAGCCCTCTGCCGATCAGGTCTTTGCGCTTAACGTCTCACTGCCGCTGGGCCAGTGGCTCTCCTCATCCGACGGTAATGTAAATAGTCGAGGCCACACTGCATGGATGACGTCCAATACCAGCGCCGACAACGACGGAAATGTGACGCAAAACGTGGGCGTTTCCGGTTCATTACTGGAAGACGGCAATCTCAGTTATAGCGTGCAACAAGGCTATGTGAGTCAGGGGGAGAGCGCCAGCGGGAACGCGAGTCTGGATTACAAAGGTTCCTGGGGCGAATCGAAAATGGGTTACAACTACAGCGATAACGGCAACCAGCAGCAGGTGAACTATGGGGTGTCCGGCAGCGTAATTGTGCATTCAGGCGGGGTGACCCTCGGCCAGTCGCTGGGGGAAACGAATGTTCTGGTTTCCGCGCCCGGTGCGGAAAATACCAAAATCGCCAACTACACCGGCATCAGCACGGACGGGCAAGGCAACTCGCTGCTTCCCTACGCCACGCCGTACCGCGAAAACCGTATTGCGCTGGATACCGCGTCTTTAAAACAAAATGTCGATATAGAGAACGCCGTGGTTAACGTGGTACCCACCAAAGGCGCGCTGGTGCGTGCAACGTTTAGCGCGCATGTGGGCGCGCGCGTGCTGTTCAGCCCGCTCATGAAAGGCAAGCCATTACGTTTTGGTGCGATGGCTACTCTCGATAACGGGGAAAAGATCAGCGGTATTGTGGGTGACGACGGCTCCCTGTATCTGTCCGGGCTACCTGAAAAGGGGAGCATCACCGTACGCTGGGGTGACGCACCAGAACAACAGTGTCGCCTGACGTTTGAACTAACGGCCGCAGAGATGGCCGCACCGATTACGCGCAAAAGCGCGCGATGCGAATAAACAGAGGAAACGGTCACATGCAACGAATCATCAAAATGCTGCTGGTGGGGGTTCTCATGTTAGCGAGCGCAAAAGTTATGGCTTACACCGGGCAGTGCCATACCGCCAGTGGCGATCCCTATATTGGCGTCAATTTTGGCGTGAGTACGATTTCTGAGGAAGAAAACCAGGCGGGGGTTGTTAAGGATAATTTTTATGCGTGGAATGAGGCCAATGATTATTACGTCTCATGTGACTGTAATAAAGACGCGGTAAGAGAAGGGCGCTGGGCGTTTGCGTCCGATTCCCCGCTGCCTGCGCTCGGCGAGAGTTGGTACAAAATTAATGATTACCTGGCAGCGCAGATTTGGTTAGGTGTAAAAGGTAACTCGCCGAGCAAAGTGCCGTTCGAAAATGTGGGAACCAGTGCGGATACTCGCTGGCACATTTGTGATCCTGGCGGTCAGCGACTGGGGGGCTCGGGGGCCAGTGGTAATGCCGGAAACTTCTCGCTCAAAATTCTGCAACCCTTCGTCGGATCGGTGGCCATCCCTCAAATGGTGCTGGCCAGACTCTATGAGTGCTACAACATTCCTGCCAGCGATACCTGCTCCGCCACGGGCTCGCCGGTACTCACTTATTACCTCACAGGTACCATCAACTCGCTGCAATCCTGCTCAGTTAACGCTGGTGAGACGATCGAGGTCGATCTTGGCGATGTCTTCGCGGCCAATTTTAAAGTGCAGGGGCAAAAACCGATGGGGGCGAAGACGGCGGCACTCTCGATTCCGGTGAGATGTAACACCGGCAATAGCGGGCTGGTGAATGTCAATCTTAGCCTGACGGCCACGCGTGATAACGATTACCCGCAGGCAATTAAAACCTCAAGGCCCGGGGTTGGCGTGCTGGTGACGGATGCGCAGGGAAATGCGGTCTCTCCCGATGGCGGTGCTATCTCGTTGGCTATACCGGATAACCGCGATGCCTACGCGCAGATGAATGTGTTTCCCGTCAGCACCACGGGTGTGCCGCCGGAAATCGGTAGCTTTGAGGCGACGGCCTCCATCCGTATCAATTTTGACTGAGGCGTGATGCAGATGGCTAAACGGTTGTGTTTCCTTCCCGGCATGTTCGCCCTCTGTGCCTTCTCCGCACTTGGCAATCTGAAAGGCGCCGATCAGGTGAACATGCATATTTATGGCAATGTTATCGATCAGGGTTGTGATGTGGCAACCAGCAGCGCCATGCAGAATATTTTTATTGGCAACTTTAATATCAGTGATTTTCAGGACGCGAATGCCGTCAGCGCGTCAGCCGATTTAACGATTGATATCAATGGTTGTGCGGCAGGGATAGAGGGGGCAAAAGTCTATTTTAGCGGCGATTCCGCTCCCCTTGCTCCAACGCTGCTGAAGCTAACCGATACCGGAGGGGGCGGCAATATGGCGACCGGGATCGCTGTACAAATTATTGATGCGCAAACTCAGGAAGAGATCCCGCTGAACCGTTTGACCGCGCGTAATCCACTCCAGGCCGGGGATAATGAACTGAAATACAAGCTGCGTTATAAATCGACGAAAGCGGGTGCCACGGGCGGAAATGCCACTGCGGTGCTCTATTTTGATCTGGTTTATGAGTAGGGCGCAGACGATGAAAACCAGGCAATGTCTCATTTATGCGCTGATGGCATGTAGCAGTCCCGCCTTTGCGCACGACGGTACCGTCAATATCAGCGGAACGTTTCGCAGCAACACCTGTATTCTTGCTCAGGACAGTAGAGCGATTCAGGTTCCACTCGGCACGCTTTCTATCAGTCAGTTTTCCGGGGGACACGCGTCGGTTGAAAAGGCGTTCGTTATTAATCTTGAGCAGTGCGGGGCAGATGTTAGCGCGGCGAACGTAACGTTTTCTGGTCAGTCGGACAGCGCAATGGCGGATCTGCTGGCGATAGAGACCGGGAGCGGCGCCGCAACCGGCCTGGCAGTCGCCTTGCTTGATGACCATCAGGCGATCGTCCCTTTAAAGCAGGAGAGTAAACCTTATCCATTAAAACAGGGCAAGGTCGCGCTGACGTTTTATGCGCAGTTACGCCCTACGGGCGGTGAGGTGACATCGGGGGCGGTGAATGCCAGCGCGACTTTTGTGGTGCGTTATGACTAGGTATGCATTGCTGTTGCTGTGCGCGGTGTCCGGTATCAGCCACGCCGGGGTGGTCGTCGGGGGGACACGCTTTGTTTTTCCTTCTTCAAGCGATACCCGAACAATCTCTGTGACCAATACCAGTCATGAGCCCTGGCTTATCAACAGCAAAATTAACGCCCCAACGGCGTGGCAGGGGGCGATTACTGTTAGCGGGCAGCCGCCGATGTTAGCAACGCCGCCGTTGTTTTTGCTGCAACCAGGTGCAACAGGAACGATTCGGTTAGTGAAAACAGATAACCGGATGCCTGAGGATCGCGAAACGCTGTTCGCGCTCAGTATCGCGTCGATCCCTTCGGGGCGGGTGGAAGATCGCAGTGTTAAAGTGGCGCTGCGCTCCTCCTTCAAACTCTTCTGGCGTCCTGCTTCGCTGAAGGGCAGCCCTGACAACGCGTGGCAACAGGTTTTATGGCAGCGTGACGCACAAGGCGTGACGGCCAGCAACCCTACGCCTTTTTACATCAACCTGGCACAGGTGAGCGTAAATGGCCGCCAGGTCGATGATGCTGGCGTGATCCCGCCATTAACGCAGCGCCATTTTGCCTGGTGTACCACAAAAATGCCCTGCAGCTTGCGCTGGCGAACCCTGAATGACTTAGGTGGGTTCACGCCAGTGAAGGAACAACGTTTTGCACAATAACGTGCGTGATGAAAACGTTTGCGTTTTTTTTGTTCCTGGTCAATTCCCTTTTTGTGCGCAATCACACATAATACGCCCCCGGTTTGCACACCGGGAATCCAGGAGAGTTCATGTACTACCCCTTCGTTCGTAAAGCCCTTTTCCAGCTCGATCCTGAGCGCGCTCATGAATTTACTTTTCAATCATTACGCCGGGTAACCGGAACGCCGTTTGAAGCGCTGGTTCGCCAGAAGGTGCCTTCAAAGCCGGTGAGCTGTATGGGATTGACCTTTAAAAATCCGCTGGGTCTGGCGGCAGGTCTGGACAAAAATGGCGAGTGCATTGATGCGCTCGGTGCGATGGGTTTTGGCTCGATCGAAATCGGCACCGTTACACCGCGTCCGCAGCCGGGTAACGATAAGCCGAGGATCTTCCGTCTGGTTGATGCCGAAGGTTTGATCAACCGTATGGGCTTTAACAACCTGGGTGTTGATAACCTGGTTGAGAACGTTAAAAAAGCGCATTTCGACGGCGTACTGGGTATTAATATTGGAAAAAATAAAGATACACCGGTTGAGCAGGGTAAAGATGACTATCTGATTTGTATGGAAAAAATCTATGCCTACGCCGGATATATTGCCATTAACATCTCTTCGCCAAATACCCCAGGGTTGCGTACGCTACAATATGGTGAAGCGTTGGACGATCTGCTTTCCAGTATTAAAAATAAGCAGACTGAACTTCAGGCGAAACACCATAAATATGTCCCTGTGGCGGTGAAGATCGCACCGGATCTTTCTGTCGAAGAGTTGATCCAGGTTGCCGATAGTTTAGTTCGCCATAATATCGATGGGGTGATTGCAACCAATACGACATTGGATCGTTCTCTGGTTCAGGGGATGAAATATTGTGATGAAACGGGTGGACTGAGCGGTCGTCCATTGCAATTAAAAAGCACCGAAATTATCCGTATGCTCTCTGCTGAATTAAACGGACGCTTGCCGATTATCGGCGTGGGTGGAATTGACTCCGTTATCGCCGCCCGCGAGAAGATTGCTGCCGGGGCGACACTGGTGCAGATCTATTCCGGGTTTATTTTTAAAGGCCCGCCGCTGATTAAAGAAATCGTTACTCACATCTAATCTTTTATCTCATTATGTGAACCAGGGCTTTATTTTAAGCCCTGGTTGCTTTATATTTCCTCATTGTTGCTTATTTAAACATTTTAGTCTTTTATTATTTAGGCAGTAAAAACGACGCGGGAAAGATTACACAGCAAACGGATGCTGAAATGAGGGGAGCGGACAATGCGAATTAAACCAGATGATAACTGGCGTTGGTATTATGATGAAGAGCACGATCGTATGATGCTCGATTTAGCCAATGGCATGTTGTTTCGTTCGCGTTTTGCTCGCCGGATGTTAACCCCTGACGCCTTTGCCCCTACCGGATTCTGTGTGGAAGACGCGGCGCTCTACTTCTCCTTTGAAGAGAAATGCCGCGACCTCGAACTCTCTAAAGAACATCGCGCCGAACTTATTCTTAACGCGCTGGTGGCGATTCGCTTCCTGAAACCGCAAATGCCGAAAAGCTGGCACTTCCGTGCCCATGACGATAGCTGGTCACCGATTACCGGTGATGCGGCAAGCGTCTGGCTGAGCGATACCAATCAGCAGGTGAATTTGCTGGTGGTTGAACCGGGCGAAAATGCCGCACTGTGTCTGCTGGCGCAGCCAGGCCTGGTGCTGGCCGGGCGAACCATGCAGTTGGGTGATGCTATCAAAGTGATGAATGACAGGCTGCAACCCCAGCCAGGCCTGGCGGGTTACAGCCTGGAGCAAGCGGTTTAACTACGCAGTTTCAGTGCGGTTTTTGGCACACAGCTACAGCACAGTACGGTGCCATCGTTGCCAATCGCGCTCTTCTTGAGCGGCGTCACTTCACCTTCTTCCAGCGTAATACGGCAACTGCCACAAATTCCTGCACGGCAGGAGTAGGGTATACGTATGCCCTGTTGTTCGAGCTGTTCCAGTAAAACCTGCTGATTATTACCGTTAAATGTTTGCCCCTGCCAGTTGATATCCACTTTCGAAGCCAAATCTTGCTCGACGGTCAGCGTGTCATCGTCTGCGCCAGCACCGTACACTTTCCCCGGCCCGGTAGCTAAAATTTCCACTTCATCGCCCACGCGAACCACACCGCTATTGCGCGGGATCAGGTTCTGGCCAAAATCGACGTCGCCGTTATCCTGCGCGGTGCGGAAGGATTGCAGCGTGTGTAAGGGTTCGCCCGCCGGGTGTTTTTGGCCTTTCTCCGGGCTAATGGTGGTAAAAATGCAGCGGCTGCACGGTTTCACCACGTCAAAGACGACTTCACCAATGCGAATCGTTTTCCAGTTGTCTTCGTCCCACGCCTGCGCGCCGGTCACCACCAGATTCGGCCGGAACTGTTCCATTCTGACGCTGGCCGGGCAACGCTGCTGTAAATCGCGCAGAGACGCTTCGTTCGTCAGCAGGTAGGGGAAACCATCGGCAAACGAGAGCGGCACCGCGTCGTGACGTTTTACCCGACGCGTGAGCGTGTCGCCAAGCCAGCGCAGCTGCACATCGCGTTTAAAAAACGGTGACAGCCATTGATTGATCGCCTCCGGGGCGATGTGAGCGGTAAAATGGTTGCCCCACACTTCCGTTGGTTCAGCCTGTGCGGTGAAATCGGCAAAACGTACCAGTGCGCTGCTACCGTCCGGCGCTGTGAGATGCAGGCCGTCGCGCAGAATGGCCGGAGTGAAGCGCACCATCGCCGGGTACTGCCGCGCAGTGATAAACGTGCCATCGGGTTCGGTCACCATAAAGATACGGTCAAACGCCATTCCGCTCATATCTGCGAAGGCGTGAGTGAGCCCGATACCCCTCATGGATTTCACCGGGTGAATGAAAAGTCGCGATAACGTCAGCATGACGCATTCCCTGAGTCAGAAATAAGCCTTTAACTTTATGACATGGGGCCGAGATTGGCTATAATGCGCAACAATTTTCTGCAAGTAAAAGTGATGATATGAATTCTCTGTTTGCCAGTACGGCCCGTGGGCTGGAAGAGCTGTTAAAAACTGAACTGGAAGGTCTGGGCGCACAAGAGTGCAAAGTCACCCAGGGTGGGGTCCATTTTCAGGGAGACACGCGCCTTCTTTATCAAAGCCTGATGTGGAGTCGCCTGGCGTCGCGCATCATGATGCCGCTGGGCGAATGCAGTGTCTGGAGCGATCTCGACCTCTATCTCGGCGTGCAGGCGATCGACTGGACGGAGATCTTCACCCCGAACGCCACTTTTGCCGTGAGCTTTAACGGGCTGAACGATGAGATCCGTAACAGCCAGTACGGCGCGCTGAAAGTGAAAGACGCCATCGTTGATGCGTTCACGCGCAAGAATTTGCCGCGTCCGAATGTCGATCGCGAAAATCCTGACCTGCGCATTAACGTGCGGTTAAACAAAGAGAAAGCGTTTATCTCTCTTGATCTGAGCGGTGAAGGTCTGCATCTGCGCGGCTACCGTGACCGCACGGGTCTGGCGCCAATTAAAGAGAATCTCGCGGCGGCGATTGTGATGCGTTCTGGCTGGGTGCCGGGTACACCGATGCTCGACCCGATGTGTGGTTCCGGTACGCTGCTGATTGAAGCGGCGATGTGGGCGACCGATCGCGCGCCGGGTCTGCATCGTGGCCACTGGGGCTTTAGTGGCTGGGCGCAGCATGACGACGCTATCTGGCAGGAAGTGAAAGCCGATGCGCAGACCCGCGCACGCGCAGGCCTTGCTGCTTATGAATCCCGTTTTTATGGCTCCGACACCGATCGCCGCGTAGTGGAAATTGCGCGCAGTAACGCCCGTCGTGCCGGTATCGGCGAACTGATCACCTTTGAACAAAAAGATGTGGCTCAGTTGACCAATCCACTGCCGAAAGGCCCGTACGGTACCGTTATCAGCAACCCGCCATACGGCGAGCGTCTGGAGAGCGAACCGGCGCTGATTGCCCTGCACAGTCTGCTGGGGCGGATCATGAAAAACCAGTTTGGCGGCTGGAATCTGTCGCTGTTTAGCGCCTCACCGGAACTGCTGAGCTGCGTTTCGCTGCGTGCTGAACGCCAGTTTAAAGCCAAGAACGGCCCGCTGGATTGTATCCAGAAGAACTATCATGTGTCGGAAAGCACCGGCGAAGTGAAAGCTACCGTTGCGGAAGATTACGCCAATCGCCTGCGTAAAAATCTCAAGAAACTGGAGAAGTGGGCGAAGCAGGAAGGCATTGAGTGCTATCGCCTGTACGATGCTGACCTGCCGGAGTATAACGTCGCCGTTGACCGCTACGCCGATTGGGTCGTGGTGCAGGAATACGCGCCGCCGAAAACCGTTGATGCGCACAAAGCACGTCAGCGCCTGTTTGATATCATCGCCGCCACGATCTCCGTGCTGGGCATTGCGCCGAATAAACTGGTGCTGAAAACCCGTGAACGGCAGAAAGGTAAAAATCAGTACGAGAAGATGAACGAGAAGGGCGATTTCATGCAGGTAAGCGAATACAACGCTCGCCTGTGGGTCAACCTGACCGACTACCTCGATACTGGCCTGTTCCTCGACCACCGCATCGCCCGTCGTATGCTGGGTCAGATGAGTAAAGGCAAAGATTTCCTTAACCTCTTCTCCTACACCGGTAGCGCCAGCGTTCATGCGGGCCTGGGCGGCGCGCGTTCTACTACAACGGTTGATATGTCGCGCACCTACCTTGAGTGGGCCGAACGGAACCTGCGTCTGAATGGCCTGACCGGTCGTGCCCATCGTCTGATGCAGGCTGATGTGCTCGCCTGGCTGCGCGATACTGACGAACAGTTCGACGTGATCTTCATCGATCCGCCGACCTTCTCCAACTCAAAACGTATGGAAGATGCGTTTGATGTTCAGCGCGATCATCTGCGCCTGATGAAAGACCTGAAGCGTCTGCTGCGTAAGGGCGGCACCATCATGTTCTCGAACAACAAACGCGGTTTCCGTATGGATCACGACGGCCTGGCCGAACTGGGACTGAAAGCACAAGATATCACCCATAAAACACAGTCTCAGGATTTCGCCCGTAACCGTCAGATCCACAACTGCTGGCTGATTACCGCAGCCTGAAAGGAATAAAGAATGTCATTAATTAGTATGCATGGCGCGTGGCTATCCTTCAGCGATGCGCCGCTCCTCGATAATGCCGAATTGCATATCGAAGATAACGAACGTGTCTGTCTGGTGGGGCGTAACGGCGCTGGTAAATCGACGCTGATGAAGATCCTCAACCGCGAGCAGGGTCTGGACGACGGGCGCATTATTTACGAGCAGGACCTGGTGGTGGCGCGTCTGCAACAGGATCCGCCGCGTAATGTGCAGGGCAGTGTTTATGACTTCGTCGCTGAAGGCATTGAAGAACAAGCGGTTTACCTGAAGCGTTACCACGATGTTTCGCAACTGGTGATGACGGATCCCAGCGATAAGAATTTGCAGGAACTGGCAAAGATTCAGGAACAGCTGGATCACCATGGTCTGTGGCAGCTGGAAAATCGCATTAACGAAGTGCTTAACCAGCTAGGACTCGAACCGAATATGGAGCTGGCCTCGCTTTCTGGCGGTTGGCTGCGTAAAGCGGCGCTGGGCCGGGCACTGGTCAGCGCGCCGCGGGTGCTGCTGCTTGACGAACCCACGAACCACCTCGATATCGAAACCATCGACTGGCTGGAAGGGTTCCTGAAGACATTCAAAGGCACCATTATTTTCATCTCGCATGACCGTTCGTTTATCCGCAATATGGCCACCCGTATTGTCGATCTGGATCGTGGCAAACTGGTCACCTATCCGGGAAATTACGATCAGTATCTGCTTGAGAAAGAAGAAGCGCTGCGCGTGGAAGAGCTACAAAATGCCGAGTTCGACCGCAAACTGGCCCAGGAAGAGGTGTGGATCCGTCAGGGCATCAAAGCGCGTCGTACCCGTAACGAAGGCCGCGTTCGCGCATTAAAAGCGATGCGTAATGAACGCAGCGCTCGCCGTGAAGTCATGGGTAGTGCCAAAATGCAGGTCGAAGAAGCGTCCCGCTCCGGTAAAATCGTCTTTGAAATGGAAGATGTGAACTACCAGGTTGACGGAAAGGTGCTGGTAAAAGACTTCTCCGCCCAGGTGCAGCGTAGCGATAAAATTGCGCTGATTGGCCCGAACGGCTGCGGTAAAACCACGTTGCTCAAACTGATGCTCGGCCAGCTACAGGCCGACAGCGGGCGAATTCACGTTGGTACCAAGCTGGAAGTCGCTTATTTTGACCAGCATCGCGCGGAACTCGATCCGGATAAAACGGTGATGGATAACCTGGCAGAAGGGAAGCAAGAAGTCATGGTCAATGGGAAACCGCGCCATGTTCTGGGCTACCTGCAGGACTTCCTGTTCCACCCGAAACGCGCCATGACGCCGGTTCGTGCGCTCTCCGGCGGGGAGCGTAACCGTCTGCTGCTGGCGCGCCTGTTCCTCAAACCCAGCAACCTGTTGATTCTCGATGAACCAACCAACGACCTGGACGTTGAAACCCTCGAACTGCTCGAGGAGCTGATTGATGGTTATCAGGGTACTGTTCTGCTGGTAAGCCACGATCGTCAATTTGTGGATAATACCGTCACCGAATGCTGGATCTTCGAAGGTGAAGGTAAGATTGGTCAGTACGTCGGCGGTTATCACGATGCGCGTGGGCAACAGAGCCAATCGCAGACACAAAAACAAGCTATTGTTAAGAAAACAGCCGAAGCGACGCAGCCAAAAGCAGAAACTGTTAAACGAACCAGTACCAAACTAAGCTATAACCTGCAGCGCGAGCTGGAGCAGCTTCCGCAAAAGCTGGAAGAACTGGAAGCGAATCTGGAATCGTTGCAGGCACAGGTTGCTGATGCCTCCTTCTTCAGCCAGCCGCATGACCATACGCAAAAAGTGTTGTCTGAACTGGCGCAGGCCGAACAGGCATTAGAAGAGGCGTTTGAACGCTGGGAATATCTGGAAGCGTTAAAAAACGGTGCCTGATACCGAGGAGTTTTCATGTGCGATCAACATCATGCCGCGCGGCATATTCTGTGCCGTCAGTGTGACATGCTGGTGGCGTTGCCGCACCTTGAACATCGTCATAAAGCGGAGTGCCCACGCTGCGGCACAACGCTAACCACCGTATGGGACGAGCCGAGAACGCGTCCCACTGCTTATGCTATTGTCGCGCTTTTCATGCTGGTGCTGGCTAACCTCTTCCCTTTCATTTATATGAAGGTGGCAGGGGTTAATAGCGAAATTGAACTGCTGGAAATTCCGCGCGTACTGTTTAGCGAAGACTACGCAAGCCTGGGCACCTTCTTTATGCTGTTTGTGCAGCTGGTGCCTGCCTTTTGTCTGGTCACCATTTTACTACTGGTGAATCGGGTAAAAATGCCGCTTAGCGTGAAGTCGTTTCTCGCCAGAGTCCTGTTTCAGCTGAAATCCTGGGGGATGGCAGAAATCTTTCTCGCGGGTGTGCTGGTCAGTTTCGTGAAGCTGATGGCCTATGGTGATATTGGCATTGGTAGCAGTTTCATTCCCTGGTGTCTTTTCTGCATCCTGCAACTGCGTACCTTCCAGTGCGTCGATCGCCGTTGGTTGTGGGACGATATTGCTCCGATGCCAGCACTTAAGACTGAACCTCAGCCCGGTGTAACGGGGATACGACAGGGGCTGCGTTCATGCGCGTGTTGCACCGCCATTTTGCCTGCCGATGAACACGTTTGTCCGCGTTGTCACTCGAAAGGATATGTGCGCCGCAAAAATAGCCTGCAATGGACGATGGCGCTGCTGGTCACTTCTATCATTCTTTATCTTCCAGCGAATATTCTGCCGATCATGATTACCGATCTGTTGGGCGACAAAATGCCATCGACGATCCTCGCTGGGGTGATTTTGCTGTGGAGCGAAGGTTCCTATCCGGTGGCGATGGTCATTTTTATTGCCAGTATTATGGTACCAACGCTCAAGATGATTGCCATCGCGTGGCTCTGCTGGGATGCGAAAGGGCATGGACGTCGTGACAGCGAGCGTATGCACCTGATTTATGAAGTGGTGGAGTTTGTTGGCCGCTGGTCGATGATTGATGTATTCGTCATCGCAGTGCTTTCTGCTTTAGTGAGAATGGGCGGGCTAATGAATATCTACCCGGCGATGGGCGCATTGATGTTTGCGCTGGTCGTGATAATGACCATGTTTTCCGCAATGACCTTTGACCCTCGACTGTCGTGGGATCGGGATCCGGAATCAAGCCATGAGGAGTCGTAAAAGCATGGAAACGAAGAGTGGGGAGGCCAAAGTGCAGAAGGTGAAGAACTGGTCTCCGGTCTGGATCTTCCCAATTGTCACTGCGCTGATTGGTGCATGGATCCTGTTTTATCACTACAGTCACCAGGGGCCGGAGGTGACGCTCATCACCACCAATGCCGAGGGGATTGAAGGCGGTAAAACCACAATCAAAAGTCGTAGCGTTGATGTGGGCGTGGTGGAGAGTACAACACTGACGGACGATCTCACGCACGTGGAGATTAAGGCGCGCCTGAATGCCGGCATGGAAAAACTGCTGCACAAAGACTCGGTTTTCTGGGTCGTGAAGCCGCAGGTTGGACGTGAAGGGATCAGTGGGCTGGGTACGTTACTCTCCGGGGCGTATATCGAGTTGCAGCCCGGTAATAAAGGCGGTCAGCAGGAAGATTATCAGTTGTTAGATCAGCCGCCGCTGGCACCGCCGGATGCGAAAGGTATCCGCGTGATCCTCGACAGTAAAAAAGCCGGTCAGCTGAATCCTGGCGATCCGGTATTGTTCCGTGGCTATCGCGTCGGATCCGTTGAAACCAGTACCTTTGATGCGCAGAAACGTACAATCAGCTACCAGCTGTTTATCACCGCGCCAAACGATCGTCTGGTGACCAGTAACGTTCGCTTCTGGAAAGACAGCGGCGTAGCGGTCGATCTGACCTCTGCCGGGATGCGTGTAGAGATGGGCTCCCTCACCACGCTGTTTAGCGGCGGCGTGAGTTTTGATGTACCGGAAGGGCTGGATCTGGGACAACCGGTTTCCGAGAAGAGCGAGTTCAGATTGTATGATGATCAGAAAAGTATTCAGGACTCCCTGTACACTGAACATCTTGATTATCTGATGTTCTTTAAAGACTCTGTTCGTGGCCTGCAGCCTGGTGCGCCGGTGGAATTCCGCGGCATTCGTTTGGGTACCGTGGCGGAAGTTCCCTTTGATGTGAAAGGTCTGCGTCAGGCACTGAATAACGACTATCGTATTCCGGTACTGATTCGTATTGAACCTGAGCGTCTGGCAAATCAGTTGGGTGAGCACCCGGATCTGGGACAGCATCTTGAAGAGCTGATGAAGCGTGGTCTGCGTGGCTCGCTGAAAACCGGTAACCTGGTGACCGGCGCGCTGTATGTGGATATGGACTTCTATCCAAAAGAGCCGCAGATGACCGGTATCCGTGAGTTTAGCGGCTATGAGATTATCCCGACAGTGAGTGGCGGTCTGGCGCAAATCCAGCAGCGTCTGATGGATACGTTGGATAAATTCAACAACTTGCCGTTGAATCCGATGATTGAGCAAGCGACCAATACGTTGACCGAGAGCCAACGTACTATGCGTCAGCTGCAAACGACGCTGGATAACCTCAATAAGATAACGGCCAGCCAGTCGATGCAGCAACTGCCAGAAGACATGCAGAAAACGCTGCGTGAATTGAATCGCAGTATGCAGGGCTTCCAGCCAGGTTCAGCCGCTTACAACAAGATGGTCGCGGATATGCAACGTCTTGATCAGGTGCTGCGTGAGCTGCAACCGGTTCTGAAAACGCTGAACGAGAAGAGTAACGCGTTGGTGTTTGAAGCGAAGGATAAAAAAGATCCAGAGCCTAAGAGGGCGAAACAATGAAAAAATGGTTAGTGCTGGTGGCGGCCTGCCTGCTGGCAGCCTGTAGCAGCAGCGGTGAGAATAAAACCTACTACCAACTGCCGGTAGATAAAGGCACGGTGCAAAATAGCGCCAGCTCCGGTCAACATCTGTTATGGGTAGAGCAGGTCACTGTTCCGGATTACCTCGCCGGCAGCGGCGTGGTGTATCAGACCAGCGACGTGCAGTATGTGATTGCCAGCAACAATCTGTGGGCCAGCCCGCTTGACCAACAGTTGCGTACCACGCTTATCGCCAACCTGAGCAATCAGTTGCCAGGTTGGGTGATTGCGTCGCAACCTCTGGGTCACGATCAGGATACGCTCAATGTGTCGGTGAATGGTTTCCATGGGCGTTATGATGGAAAAGTTATTGTCAGCGGTGAATGGCTGCTGAACCATAATGGGCAACTGACTAAACGTCCGTTCCACATTGAACTGGCGCAGCAGAAAGATGGCTATGACGAGATGGTGAAAATGCTCGCACAATCGTGGAGTCAGGAAGCGGTCTCTATTGCGCGCTTTCTCAATCAGCAACTATAAGAAGAATTAATAGTACTTAAGACCGCCGTGGGTGAGAAATACACGGCGGTTTTTTTGTTTTTGTGCTCAGCAGGTTAATTGTCCCGGCTCACATTTTTTGTACAAATGAACTCTTGGGTAGCTCACAAATATGACACTGGCGTGAATTTTGCGCATTGACGATCGCGATGATTCAGGTTATTCGTAATGTGTGGTTGCACACTTTGTAATCACTGTTTTCATTTCCACCAGATAAAAGTAATGAGGGAAACGAGGCATGAAGAGACAAAAACGAGATCGCCTGGAACGGGCACATCAACGTGGATATCAGGCCGGTATTGCCGGTAAGTCGAAGGAGATTTGTCCTTACCAGACGTTAAATCAACGTTCACACTGGCTCGGAGGCTGGCGAGAAGCCATGGAGGACAGGACAGTTATCGCCTGACGCTGTCTCTTTAGAAGAAACCTCCGCGTCGCGGAGGTTTCGCGTTAATACGGGGTCTTAGAACGCAGAAGTATCCTGGAACAACCCAACCTTCAGATCGTTAGCGGTATAGATCAGACGACCATCTACCAGCACTTCGCCATCCGCCAGGCCCATGATCAGACGACGGTTAACGATGCGTTTGAAGTGAATACGGTAGGTCACTTTCTTCGCGGTCGGCAGAACCTGACCGGTGAATTTCACTTCACCCACGCCCAGCGCACGGCCTTTGCCTTCGCCGCCAAGCCAGCCAAGATAGAAGCCGACCAGCTGCCACATGGCGTCCAGACCCAGGCAGCCTGGCATCACCGGATCACCGATAAAGTGGCAGCCGAAGAACCACAGATCCGGGTTGATATCGAGCTCTGCTTCAACATAACCCTTATCAAAGTTGCCGCCGGTTTCGGTCATTTTAACGACACGATCCATCATCAGCATGCTAGGGGCTGGCAACTGCGGGCCTTTTGCACCAAACAGTTCACCGCGACCAGAGGCAAGAAGATCTTCTTTTGTATAAGATTCGCGTTTATCTACCATGTTTTCAGTAAGCCTTATTTTGAGTTCGGGACGCAGGATAGCTAACACGTGTACGCTGAACAAGTCCGATCAGTTCGAATTGAACCAGCCCAGCCAGCGCAGCGGCCACGGATAACGATGCCGCGCGTCGGGCTGTGTGGCCTGCGCGATACGTTCCTGAATCGTTTGCAACAATGTTGTCTGCCCTTCAGCATCCCAGTTTAGCTGGGTAAGAAGCGGCAGGGCCTCGGTTACATCATCGACCGCCCAGATAGAAAATTGCCCGGCTTCAACCGCTTCCTGAACATCCATGGACAAACTCAAATGGCGCACGTTGGCGTTGGGAATAATCACGCCCTGTTTACCGTTCAAGCCGCGCTGCTGACAGATAGCAAAGAAGCCTTCGATTTTTTCGTTCAGACCGCCAACTGGCTGCGCGCGCCCAAACTGGTCGACGGAACCGGTGATGGCGATGCTTTGATTAATCGGCACACCGGAAAGGGCGCTGATTAAAGCACACAGTTCAGCCATGGACGCACTATCGCCATCCACTTCGCTGTAGGACTGCTCGAAGGTTAATGATGCCGAGAACGGGATCTGCTGATCGAGTTCGAGTTCCGACATCAGAAATGCCTGCATGATCATCATGCCTTTAGCATGAATATTGCCGCCAAGCTCGGCTTTGCGTTCGATATCCGTAAATTCACCGTCACCGATGTGCACGACGCAACTGATACGGGAAGGTTCACCGAAGGCGCGCGGGTGGCCCGGAAATTCAATTACCGACAGGGCGTTAATCTGACCGACACACTCACCTTCTGTTTCAATCAGAATTTGCTCAAGCAGGATCTCATCCTGCATACGCTCGGCCAGATAGCCTTCACGCCACTGGCGCTGCTCAAGCATTGTTTTGAGCTGCTCATCACCAAGGGTTTCACCTTCGCAGAATGGTGCGGCTTCGCGCAACTGGCGGCTGACCCAAAGCGGGCAAAGCGGCAGCGTTTCCTGATCGCCGGTATAGCGAGCACCTTCCTGAATCAGACGCGGCCAGGCATCAGCCGCAAGCATCGGCAGATTTGCATCACGCGCAACCTGCTGTACCCACTGACACCACTGTTTTACGGTCTCTTCATCGGTGATCTGAAGATTATCCTCATACTCGCAGTAGAGCGATTTTTCTGCCAGCTCAGGTTCCATTTCCTGGAAATCGGCCAGTGCGTCCCGATCGCCTACCAGCATCACCTTCAGCGACAGCGGCATAGAAGGAATTGTCACCGGCAATGGACGTGACTCATCAAAGGAAAGCCACTCAAAACGCTGCCGGGTCACCTGTGATTTCAGACGCATCCACAGCAGGGGTTGGGCCAGTAACGCGCGCAGAGAGAGAATCAGCACGCCACCGTTGGCTTTGTGCACCAAACCAGGCTGAAGGGCGATCTCGCCATTGAACTGACGCACGCAGCCGAACAGCTGCTCGGCTTCCACCCAGTCTGCAAAGATGACCGGGCTAAGGCTCGCAAAATCATCGTCCGGTGACGTTGCCGCAGAGACACTGACCTGGCCCGCGGCGATGGTGTAGTTCACGCCGGTCAGTCGAGACGCTGAATCGCTGCGTAAGGCGAGGGTCACGTTGTGAAGCAGTTGCAGGTACGACTTTTCTTCTGGCGCTTTCACCAGTAAAAAGTCGCTGACGCCCTGAGGATGCAGAAACTGCTCCAGAGCATAATGCAAACGAGCCTGCAGCTCGCTGAATAAGGATTCATTAACTGACGAGATTTCAGGCAGAGTAAATAGCGCCTGGTACGCATCAGTCGCAGGGGCAAGGTCGCGCCGGGAAAGAGTATTTATGGTCAAAGTCGCTATTTTTAGTCAGATGTAAAGCGCGAGATTATACCTTATGCCGCAGGGAAGCTCACGGAGAATAGGGCGGTAATTCTGATATCGCCAACATTGTCTTCACGCTCACTGATTTCTTCTCAGCACATTGGCAAAAAACTGATATCCTGAAAAGAGTTACACGGTCACCTTGGGATCGCAATGAAATATCAACAACTGGAAAATCTTGAGAGCGGGTGGAAGTGGAAGTACCTGGTGAAGAAGCACCGGGAAGGCGAACCTATCACCCGTTACATTGAAACCAGCGCCGCGCAGGAAGCGGTTGATCTCCTGCTGAAACTTGAGCATGAACCGGTACTGGTGAATGAGTGGATTGCGCAGAATATCAATCCTGGCCTTGTGAACCGCATGAAGCAAACCATTCGCGCGCGACGCAAACGTCATTTTAACGCCGAACATCAACATACGCGTAAGAAGTCGATAGATCTGGAGTTCGCCGTCTGGCAGCGGCTGGCAGGGTTGGCTCAGCGGCGCGGCAAAACGTTGTCAGAGACCATTGTGCAGTTGATAGAAGATGCGGAAAACAAAGAGAAATATGCCACGAAGATGAGCACGCTGAAGCAGGATTTACAGGCCTTACTAGGCAAAGAATAAACGTTTACATCTTTTCTTCCGGCCAAAAAAAACCCCGCAGCGCGGGGTTTTTTCTTAAGACGATAACTTAAGCCTGCGGCTGAGCTACAACGTCTTTGATGCCTTTAACTTCGATCTCTACGCGACGATCCGGGGCCAGGCAGTCGATCAGTGCAGCGCGAGCTTTCACGTTGTCACAGGTGTTGCCGGTAACCGGGTTGGATTCGCCCATGCCACGTGCAGAGATTTTGTCAGAAGGAATACCTTTAGAGATCAGGTAATCAACAACGGACTGAGCACGTTTCTCGGACAGACCCTGGTTGTAAGCGTCAGAACCGATGCGGTCAGTGAAGCCCAGAACAACAACGGAACCGTCTTTCGGATCCAGGTTGCTCAGCTGGCTGTACATCTGATCCAGAGCCTGCTGGCCTTCTGGTTTCAGAGTTGCTTTGTTGAAGTTGAACAGAACGTCAGACTTCAGAGTGAAGTGTTTGGTCTGTACTTCTGGAGCTGGAGCCGGAGCCGGAGCTACGACTGGCGCATCTTCCTGCTGGCCGAAACGGTAGGAAACACCTACGCTCAGCAGGCCGTTGTCCGGACGACCACCAACGGTGTTCGCGTCACCGATGTTGTTAGTCCACTGGTATTCCAGACGGGTAGCGATGTCACGGGTAACCGCGTATTCAACGCCGCCAGCGAATACTGGGGATACGCCAGTGTCGTGGTCTTTGAAGCCGGTGTTGTTTTTAGCGTCTGCACGCCAAACCATACCACCCAGACGAGTATAGATGTCCAGATCGTCAGTGATTGGGTAACCCAGTTTAGCGGTCAGCTGAACGCCCTGAGCTTTGAAAGCACCGTTCTGCTCGCTGCCTTTGTACGGCATACGACCTAACCAGTCATAACCCATTTCGAAACCAACATACGGGTTAACCTGATAACCACCGAAGGCACCAGCGCCCAGTTGGCTTTCATGGGTCGGACCGTTGTTGTTGATCTGGTTGTTGCCGACATCGTGGAACTGAGACCAGCCCAGTTTAGCACCAGTATACCAGGTGTTATCTTTCGGAGCGGCCTGCGCTACGGTAGCGAAACCAGCCAGTGCCACTGCAATCGCGATAGCTGTCTTTTTCATTTTTTGCGCCTCGTTATCATCCAAAATTTGCCATGAAAATCTAAAAAGACTCACGGTTAAATCCTTCACCGGGGGCGTGACTTATTAATTACTCAGCAGATCTCTGCGGCGTAAGCTGATCACCCCTGGCGATGTAAAGTCTACAACGTAGTTGGAAACTTACAAGTGTGAACTCCGTCAGGCATATGAAAAAAAAGGGGTTGTATACACAATATTTAACATTTACGGCTAGAATTTAGACGAGATAAAATTCTGAGAACCGCATCACACCAGCGTTCTCAGGAATTTTAGCTCCTGAAACATGCCCGTAACGAGACTGCAAAAAAAATTCCAGGAAAATTCCTAATTTCTATCAATGATACAAATTTGAGTGAATTTTTAGCCCATTCAGTTGTCCTGCTGGAGAAGAGGACGAGTTAACCGGCCGCATGATAAACGCCATCGCATTTCCTTCTTCAGCCGCACGCATCAACCGGGCATGTTCCTGTTCCGACAATTCATCCGCCACCCAGGCAATGACCACACTATAGTTTCCTGTACGTAATGCGCGCTCCATCGAGTCGAGCATGTTGCACGAGGACATCTGGCGAAGCTGCATGACCTTGGACAATGGCAGGCCGGAAGCCTGAACCCACTGGCGGCTCAGTTTTTGTTGCGGCGTGAGCCAGAGCTGCCAGCGAGACTGCTGTCCCAGTTGTTGCAATAAAGGCAGCAGGAGCAACTGCGCCATCATGGGCTGATCTTCACGATAAACCACTTCGCTCACCAGGGCAGGGGAGGCCTGTACAGGAGACGCGAATGCGCGATGTGTCGCAGGTGCTGCCGCGACAGAAGAACGATTTACAACACCAGATGTATACATAGCTAATCCAACCTTGTGGGTTACTGTATGAATATACAGTACCTCCCCTGACACGAAAGATCAACCTCATTTTCTGAAAGCGACTCGCAAATTCGCACATCAAATTCACGCAGCCCTTGCTGTGCTGACGGAAGTTTTTTATGTTGCTCATTACTGGAACTACTAACAGTTTTTATGCTTCTAAAGGCATGATTAGTAAGGGATAATCATGAAAAAAATATCATATAAACGGATTTATCAATCCCAGGAATATCTTGCGCCTCTTGGGGTCGTGCGCTCCCGATCGCTCTTTGGTGGATATAGCCTCTCAATTAATAACACCGTTTTTGCCATGGTCTCTGAAGGGGAGCTATACCTTCGGGCTTGCGAGGAAACGGCGGTGTATCAACGGAAAGTGAAAACGCCACTTTTAACGCTGAAGAAGAGAGGCGGCCCGCTTCAGCTCAACTATTTCCGCGTCGATGATACGTTATGGCAGAACCAAAAATTGTTGCTGCGCTTAAGTAAGCTTTCGTTAAAAGACGCACAGCGCGAGAAAAAAGATCGTCAGGTTTCGCAACGGCTGAAGGACTTGCCTAATCTTTCCTTCCATATGGAATTGTTGATGGCCGAGGCGGGAATTAAGAACGTGGCTGATTTACGTCAATTGGGTGCCAAAGACGCCTGGGCCAAATTACGTCGCCTGCGCGAAAACCTGAGTGTGGGGTTTATTTTATCGCTCGAAGGGGCGCTGACGGGCGTTCATGCCGCAGCCATTCCGTTACGGCGACGCGATGAGTTGATTGACTGGGCAAGCGCGCTGAACCTCCACGCGCCCGCCCAGGCTGATTAGGCCAGAACGCGTTGCTGCAGACGACAGATTTCCGGCAGCAGGGCAACGAGCAAGCCTATTTGTTGCAGTACCAATGGCTCTTTACTGTCCGGGCGCGGTTCAAGATGGCGGATACGTTCCGCCAGCCCGGTTAGCGCCTCCTGAACGCGTTCCTCATCCGCGGGGAGATGATGGAACGCATCGTCGACATAGCATACGGCGTCATCCAGCAGCGCCAGAATTTCCGGGTTGGTGAGCTTTTCACGGTGTGCGCCCAGCGCGGAGATGTAGCTGGTGAGTGTATGGTTCAGACACAGCAGGCGGAATGCCGTTTCCCGCATCTCGTGAGTAACCTTTGGCTCCGTCGACATATTTGATACCACCGACGCCAGCTCAGCATCGCGGTTATGCGCGTCACGGCGAGCGATGCGATAGGCAAGACGGTTATCGCGACCCTGGTGATACTGTTCGAGGATGGCGTCCAGATAGCGGCAGTTGGCATCAACCGCACGCGCCAGCACCCGAGGGAGGTCGCGGAACTTCCAGTCCGGCCAGATAAAACTGACGGCAAACCAGGCGATACCACACCCTATCAGCGTGTCGATAACGCGCGGCAGCGCCACCTCAAAGCCTTCACCCAGTAGGTTGAAGCACAACAGCACCAGCAGGGTAATGAACATGGTGGCGTGGGCGTATTGTATGTTACGGAAGGCGAAGAACAGCACCCCGGTTACCACAATCAGCGCCAGTTGCCCTTCCAGCGACGGCACCAGTAGCAGAACGGGAATACCCAGAGCCACGCCGACCAGCGTACCAATTATTCGCAGCGCCAGACGGTGGCGCGTGGCGTTGTAGTTGGGCTGGCAGACAAACAGGCTGGTAAGCAAAATCCAGTAACCATGGTTCAGTCCGGTAAGCTGAATAAAGGCATATCCGGCGCAAAGCACCAACGACATTCTGACCGCATGGCGGAACAGGGCGGACTCAGGCGACATATTCATGCTCAGACGCAGACGAATGTCGCTAAAGCCGTGCAGGCCGTCATCGGCGAGCAGGGTTTCTGTTTCGCTTTTCGCCTGTGCTTGTGCCTGTTCGGATTCGATGGTGGCCAGTTGAGCGTCAATCGCGCGCAGGTTATTGAGCAGAAAACCCAGCGCTTTCATCTGTTCTGGCGACGCACCGCTCGCCCGAACGCGATCTAACGCGGCATCCAGATGGGTAAACGCCCGTTCAAAGCGGCTGTCATGCTGGTAAGGCGTGCGCAGCAAAATCGCTTTCGACAACTGCTGGCAAGCCTGGGCCTGCATAGAAAGGAGGCGCTGGAAGCGAAACATTACGTCACTGTAGCGGAAGTTATCGCGCAACGTCTGATACTGGATATGCGAGGAGCTGGCTCGTTCGTGGATATCCTGCGCCACAAAATAGTAGTGCAGCGTGCGACGCGTCCCGCGCTGACCGCGGTCGCCGCGCAAACGCGTGAGCAAGGAGGTTTTGGTCTGGTTGAGCGTCGCCATCAGCTTGCCGTTTGCCAGCGCCAGCTCATACAGCGGGGCCTGGTTTTCATCTTCAATGTCCGGGTCGAACAGACGTGATTTCAGTTCCAGATAATGTGCCAG
Source organism: Pseudocitrobacter sp. RIT415 (assembly GCF_003057695.2). Lineage (NCBI taxonomy): Bacteria > Pseudomonadati > Pseudomonadota > Gammaproteobacteria > Enterobacterales > Enterobacteriaceae > Pseudocitrobacter > Pseudocitrobacter sp. RIT415. The sequence goes on from NZ_QBJC02000023.1 coordinate 25,157, forward strand.
CTGTTCATAACTGCGTGCGATATTATCCTGCAACGGACGGATCGGGAAAATCAGATGCCCGGTGAGGGTCAGCAAGTTATACCAGACGGCACCGGCGATCAGCAGCAGCGGTTGCTGATACCACTGGGAATAGAGGGAGACGCCCAGCATGGTATAGATGGCAATCAGCAGCGCGCCAAAAGCTATTGTGGCGTAGCGTTGCCCAAGGGCACCTAACAAAATAAAACCGGTCGTCGATACCGTCAGCCCCAGCGCAAACAGCCACGGCCAGGGGAAAAGCAGTTCAACGGAGGCGGAAGCAATAAAAAAGCAAATAAGCGTAATCACCAGATTACGCAGCCGTCCGGCTAAACGATCGTCAAGGTCTGTCAGCGCCGCCGCAACGACGCCGAGGGTTAATGGAATGGTCAGTTTTGAATCGCCAAGCCACCACGGCAGCGCCGTGGTGCCACACAGGGCGATAAAAATCCTGACGTTATAAAGCCATGCGCTGTTCCATGTATAGCGGCGCAGCAGGGGACTTAACATAAAGATAATCAGCCCCGATTACTGAAAGCGACGACGCGCATTGGCTTCGCGCGCGGCGCGAGCCACTTCAACCGGCACGACGCGCCGACCGACCGGCCAAAGCGCAATGGCGGCGATTTTAAAATTGGCGATACCCACAGGAATGCCAATGATGCTGATGCATTGAGTGATACCGACCGTGATATGGGTCAGGCATAACCACCAGCCAAACAGCACCAGCCAGACGATATTGAGCACGGTGCCGCCCGCATTCAGCACGCTGTTTTTCGACTGCGGATCCAGTTCATCGACATGCACCGCTTCGTTGCCATATGGGATCAGCGACAGCTTGGTGATTTCCCAGCAGGAGCGGGTGAGCGGCAGGGTGATAATAAAAATGATGCTGAAAAACGTTGCGACCAGCCAACCGAAGGTTGTGGCGAAACCACCTAATACAAAATTTAAAATATTCAGAACGGTACGCATAAATCCTCTGTGCGGCCTGTGAATAATAAGTCCGGGTAATTGTAACGTTTTTTTGCGCTGGAGCACCTATTCTCTGGCGGTTACACTGTGTGTTATCGAAAAAAGCAGGATTTGGCGAAGATGGAATTAAGAGCGACAACGTTGGGTAAGCGCATGGCGCAGCATCCTTACGATCGGGTTGAGCTTCTCAATGCGGGGGTTAAGGTATCGGGCGAACAGCATGAATATCTCATTCCTTTCAATCAGTTGTTGTCGATTAACTGCAAGCGCGGTCTGGTATGGGGCGAGCTGGAATTTGTGCTGCCCGAAGATAAAGTTGTCCGTTTGCACGGTACCGAATGGGGTGAAACCCAACGTTTCCATCGTCACTTAATCACCCGCTGGCAGGCATGGAGCCAGGAGATGAGCGACATATCCGCCGGGGTCTTACAGCAATTGTTGGCGGAAATCGCCGACAATAACGACGCCGATAAATGGCTTACCCGCCAGAAGACCTCAACGATCCGTCAGCGGATTTTACATGCGCTGGAAGGTTTGCCGGTGCCGGTAAGTCGCCTGAACAGCTTCGACAACTGTCGCGAGGCATGGCAGCAGTGCCAGGCCTGGCTCAACGATGTAGAAGCGAGCCGACAGGCACATAACCAGCGCTACACCGAATCAATGCTGGAACAGTACGCCGATTTCTTCCAACAGATCGAATCCTCGCCGCTGAATGATTCGCAGGCGCGCGCGGTGGTGAATGGTGAACGTTCACTGCTGGTGCTGGCGGGGGCAGGTAGCGGTAAAACGTCAGTGCTGGTGGCGCGTGCAGGCTGGCTGATGACACGCGGGGAAGCGGCAGCAGAGCAAATCTTACTGCTGGCGTTTGGTCGCAAAGCGGCGCAGGAGATGGATGAGCGTATTCAGGCGCGCCTGCATACGGATGCGATATCCGCGCGAACCTTCCATTCTCTGGCGCTGCACATCATTCAGCAGGGCAGCAAAAAAGTGCCGGTGGTCAGCAAACTGGAAAATGACACCACTGCCCGCTACAAACTTTTCACCGACTGCTGGCAGCAGCAGTGCAAAGAGAAAAAAGCCCAGGCCAAGGGCTGGCGCTTATGGTTGCAGGAAGAAATGGGGTGGGAGGTTGGCGAAGACAATTTCTGGAATGATGCGAAGATCCTCAAACGGATGGGCAGCCGACTGGATCGCTGGGTTAGCCTGATGCGCATGCACGGCGGTACACAGGCCGAGATGATCGACAACGCGCCGGAAGAAGTTCGTGAACTGTTCGGTAAGCGCGTTAAGCTGATGGCCCCTCTGCTGAAAGCGTGGAAAACCGCGTTAAAAGAAGAAAACGCGGTGGATTTCTCCGGGCTGATTCATCAGGCGATTAACGTGCTGGAAAAAGGCCGCTTTGTTAGCCCCTGGAAACACATTCTGGTCGATGAATTCCAGGATATCTCTCCACAACGCGCAGCATTGTTAGCAGCATTACGTAAGCAGAATTCACAAACCACACTCTTTGCCGTGGGTGATGACTGGCAGGCTATTTATCGTTTCAGTGGCGCGCAATTGTCGCTTACCACTGCCTTTACGCACTATTTCGGCGAGGGTGATAACTGCGCGCTGGACACAACCTATCGCTTCAATGGCCGCATCGGTCAGATAGCCAACCGCTTTATTCAGCAAAACCCGCATCAGTTGCGTAAACCGTTAAACAGCCTCACCGCAGGTGATAAAAAAGCGGTCACGCTGTTGCCGGATGACCAGTTAGATGCACTTTTCGACAAACTGAGCGGTTACGTCACCCCGGAGCAACGTATTCTGGTGCTGGCGCGTTATCATCATTTGAAACCGGCCACCCTGGAAAAAGCCGCTACCCGTTGGCCGAAGCTGTCTATCGATTTTATGACCGTGCATGCCAGTAAAGGCCAGCAGGCGGATTACGTGATTGTGCTGGGGTTGCAGGAAGGCCAGGACGGCTTCCCGGCACCGGCGCGGGAATCGATCATGGAACAGGCACTGCTGCCGGAGCCTGAGGATTTCATCGACGCCGAAGAACGGCGTTTGCTGTATGTGGCGATGACCCGCGCCCGTCACCGCGTGTGGTTGATGTTCAACAAAGAGAATCCGTCGCCGTTTGTCGAAATCCTGAAACAGCTGGATGTCCCGGTGGCGCGTAAACCCTGAAAAGAAACCCGGCGTGATAGCCGGGTTGATGAATTATTTCAGACGTTCTGCCAGATAACGTTGATAATCCGGAATCAAAATCTCTACCGGGTCGCTGAAATGCGGCGACTGAATAATAAGATCTGCCGTTGAGGCGTTTGTAGCGACCGGAATGTTCCAGACGGTCGCCAGACGCAGCAGCGCTTTGACGTCCGGATCGTGCGGCACGGCGTTGAGTGGATCCCAGAAGAAAATCAGCACATCAATTTTTCCCTCTGAGATCAACGCGCCGACCTGCTGATCGCCGCCCATCGGGCCGCTCAACAAGGCATTCACTTCCAGACCCGTGGCGCGAGCCACCAGATTCCCCGTCGTGCCGGTCGCCGATAAGGCGTGCTGCGCCAGCACGGCCTTATGGCGGTCGACCCATTTCAAAAGCATATCTTTGCAGTGGTCGTGGGCAACCAGCGCAACGTGTTTGCGCGCCGGCAGTGTGCGAGTGGTGAGTTCCATAACGTAATATCCTAATCAATAAATGCAGACAGATTACTGGATGCGAATAGTGCTGCAAGCATTAAGGATAAAAAATATGATGAGTGGCGAAATTGGCGGCAGTGTGCGCGTTTATGGCTGCCCTGTGCGGATTGGCGTACACTTAACGTAAAGGCCTGGAGGATAATGATGACTGAAAGTGATATTGCAGACATCCTGAACAGCACGCGCACCATTGCGCTGGTTGGGGCAAGTGACAAACCGGATCGCCCAAGTTATCGGGTGATGAAATATTTACTGGATCAGGGCTACCACGTGATCCCGGTCTCGCCAAAAGTGGCGGGTAAAGAACTGCTGGGCCAGAAAGGCTACGCAACCCTTGCGGATGTGCCGGAAAAAATTGATATGGTTGATGTTTTCCGTAACTCAGAAGCGGCCTGGGGCGTGGCGCAGGAAGCGGTAGCGATAGGTGCAAAAGTGCTGTGGCTACAGCTGGGCGTGATTAACGAACAGGCGGCCGTGCTGGCGCGCAATGCGGGGCTGAGCGTGGTGATGGATCGTTGCCCGGCGATCGAAATCCCGCGTCTGGGGCTGGCAAAATAATCCATTCCGCCCGAAGAATCTCACGGGCGGTCTCTGATTTTCCTGCCTACAGCACGCCATCAAACGGTCAGCGCATCCACCACCTCAGCGACGCTGACAACGGCTTTAATGCCGCCAATCCCGGTTCCCAGTGAGATATAGCCTTCATCCGTATTGCCTTCCAGCATGCCTAACCGCAAGCCGCGAAGCCCGCCCATCGCGTGAGCAATCTCCTCTTTGCTGGCCCCTGACTTGTCCATCGCGACCAGTTTCTCGGTCAGTTTCCCCGGAAGAGAGCGATAGTAATCCGGCAGAGTACGGAACAGACGTAAATCCAGCCCGTTCGCGGCAACAATTTTCTCTTTAATCGACAGCGGTACGCGGTTTTCCAGCGTGCTGATAAATACTGAACCCGCGAATACACCTTCCGCACCCAATGCATGGGCGGCTCTGGCCGTACGTTTATCAACAATCCCCCCGGCTGCAAGAACCGGCACGTTTTCTACAGCATCGACAATCATCGGAACGACGGAGAAAGTGCCCAGTGCGGTGGCAGGTAAGGTTCCGCCTTCGTCAAAACCGGTGGCCACGATGATATCTGCCCCGGCGCGTTCGGCTTCTCGGCTGTTGGCGGGCGTGGGGTTGATATCACGATAGATAATCGCAACGCCAGCGGCTTTTAGCTCAGCAAACAGCGCAGGAATAATCGCGCCCTCGCCATAGCCGGTATAGACCACCGCTTTTACCGCTTCTTCTTTGATAACCCGCACGATGCCCGGCGTCCAGATATCATTTTCTGGCGAAGGGATCAGGTTCACGGCAAATGGCTTTTCGGTTAATTGTTTGGTTTTGCGGATCTCTTCGCGCATTTTCTCGGCGGTTTCTTCAGGAGTAGAGACCGCCGTTGCCGCGGTCAGACCTGCATTTGGCCCCAAAACACCCAGCCCGCCGGCGTTACTCACGGCGGCAACCAAACGCGCGTCGGTTAACCACGAGAGTGGGCCCTGAATAACCGGCTTTTCAATACCTAAAATCTGGCAGATACGATTCTTTTTCATGATCTTATTTCCTCGTCACGAACGCATTTCTGATGTGGGAGGGAGTGTATAGCGATTTATTGTTCATAAAAATAGTGAAAAAAGTTCTTCACTATTATTAAATTAGTAACAATATAAACGGGATGATGGTCATCGCGCATGCAATTAAATCTGTTTGAAAACATTAAGATTTTTATGGAAATTGTGGATGCCGGGAGTTTTACTCAGGCGGCAGAGAACCTGCAACTGCATCGCCCGGCGGTCACCAGGGCAGTGCAGCAACTGGAAACGCAATGCGGCGTTCGCTTACTGCAGCGCACCACGCGTCGCATCGCGTTAACTTCGGAAGGCGAAGAGTTTTATCGCCGCAGTAAACCCTTGTTGTATCAGGCCGATGAATTGCTGGCGTCGTTTGCGCCAGACCGCCCCCTTCACGGACAACTGCGCGTTGATATGCCGGTTGCCTTTGCGCGTCAGTTGGTGGTTCCCCGGCTCGCTGAGTTTTATGCCAGACACCCTGACCTCGAAATCATCCTCACCGGTAGCGATGTGCGGCGCGATATGCTGCGCGAGGGGCTGGACTGCATGCTGCGCGTCGGGAAGCTTGATGATGGCGACTATATGGCGCGCCCGATGGGCGAGGTGAGGAGAATGACCTGCGCCAGCCCTGGTTATCTTGCACAGTATGGCACGCCGCAGACGCTTGACGATCTGCGTCAGCATCAGGCTGTTAACTGGATTGTCAGCAATAACCGGGAGATTGTGCCCTGGCACTTTACGACGCCTCAGGGCGTCGAAGAACGGTTACTGCCGGGAAAATTGATTCTGGATAATGCCGAGGTTTATATTTCGGCGGGTCTTTCCGGGCTTGGGTTATTGCAGGGGATGAATTTCTTCTTACAGCCCTATATCGATAGCGGTCAGTTGGTCGAGGTTCTGCCGAATTTTCCCTGCCCATCGCGTAAGTTATCGCTTATTTACCCGCATCGGCATCTGCCGCAGAAGGTCAGGGTATTTGCGCAATGGCTGGAAACCGTGTTGCAGGCGTTATGACGGAATGAATGTAAAAAAACACCGCCCACGTAAGTGAACGGTGTGATAAGGAGCGGGGGGTTAGTTACGCAGTCGCGGCGCCTGAAGCTGCTGGCGAATAGTGCGAGCCAGCTCATCCATTGAAGGTTGTTCCGGATGATCTTCACGCACTTCACCGCTCAGTTGCGCTTCAGCCAGATAGGTGTGAACCGGCTGGCCGTCTTCATCTTCCATGACCACGTGATACCACGGCAGCATACGCAGTTCATCGTTTGCCGCCAGTTCATCGGGCTCTGGTTCATCAAGTGAGTATTCCGGGTCGATATCGACAACTACGCCCAGATACCCTAACAAGGAATGACGGACCTGTTGGCCGATACCGAATTTGCTGGCAATCATAGTCACCTCCCGGGAAACATTAACTACATACAATATGTGGTCGTTGTTTCGCTTTTCAAGTTACATGACGCGACAGGCAAACCCTTTCAAATACAGCCCTTCGGGATAAGTCGCGATCACCGGGTGATCGGCTGCCTGACGGAACTGCTCTATAAATTGTACATCACGACCAGCATCTATTGCGGCATCAGCGATGATTTTCTGGAATAAATCTGTTGTCATCAGCCCGGAGCAGGAGAAGGTCAGCAGCACACCGCCCGGATTCAGCAACTGGATAGCCAGCATGTTGATATCTTTATAGCCACGGCAGGCGCCCTGAAGCTGGCTTTTGTTCTCAACAAATTTCGGCGGATCCATCACGATAACGTCGAATTTCTCGCCCTGATCGCGATATTTACGCAGCAGTTTGAAAACATCGTCACGGACAAATTCCGCTTTACTGAGATCCAGCTTGTTCAGCTTGACGTTCTGTTTTGCGACGTCCAGCGCTTCCTGCGAGGTATCAACGCTGGTGACCTGACGGCAACCGCCCATCAGTGCAGAGACGGCGAAACCACCGGTATAAGAGAAACAGTTGAGGACGCGTTTGTCGGCCACATAGCGGCGTGTCGCCAGACGGCTGTCGCGCTGATCGAGGTAATAACCGGTTTTATGACCGTGCTGGATATCCACCAGCAGCTTCATACCGTGCTCCTGAATTGGCAGCAGGGCTGGCGGCAGCTCACCGGTAACCGGGCCTTGCGTCAGTTCCATTCCTTCCTTTTTACGCACCGCAACGTCGCTGCGATCGTAAATCGGGCACTCCGGATACAGGGTTTGCAACGCGCTGATTAATGCCGCGCGTTGGTATTCCGCGCCGGCGCTCAACAGCTGCAATACGAGGAAATTGCCAAAGCGGTCAATGGTCACGCCCGGCAAGCCGTCAGATTCGCCGGCAATCAGACGATAGCTATCGAGGCCATCCTGCAGTGCCAGCCAGTCGCGCCACTGCTGCGCCTGCTGCAGGCGACGAACAAAAAAGTCGATATCAATGGTTTCATCGGCATCGAACGTCCAGACGCGTGCGCGGATTTGCGATTCTGGAGAATAAGCCCCGCGGGCTAACCATTTCCCTTTGTGATCGACGATATCAATGGTTTCACCGAGGTTGGCTTTGCCTTCCATGCGGGCAACGGCCCCGGAAAAGACCCAGGGATGACGGCGGAGTAAGGATTTCTCACGCCCTTTGGCTAACACTAAACGTACGCTCATAGATAATTATTCTGGCTATTCGATGGGAAGGGCTGCATTTTCCCGACTTCGCCATCCAATTGCAATGAACATGGCAATATTGCGGCCTCCCGTTCGGTAAAATGTCTGGAAAATGTCATACTTAACAGAACTTCAGGGATTGCGACGGGAGGCAAAATGGCAGCAGTGTGCACGATTGCGTGGATCTATGGCATGGTTCAGGGCGTAGGGTTTCGCTACAGCACTCAGCGAGAAGCATTGCGTTTAGGGCTTAAGGGCTACGCTCGTAATCTGGACGACGGTAGCGTGGAAGTGGTGGCCTGCGGCGAACAGGAGCAGGTTGAAACGTTGCTGGCGTGGCTAAAAGCCGGAGGCCCACGCAGCGCCAGAGTTGACCGGGTTCTGGCCGAACCGCATCAACCCCAGAAAGCGTGGGATGGTTTCAGTATTCGCTATTAAATGCATTTTACCGGTTTAGGCAGGCCAGCAATTTTTGTTGCCTGCTTGGCCGGGCCTTTCGGGAACAAACGGTAAAGGTAGCGGCTGTTGCCTTTCTCTTCGCCAAACTTATTGGCCATCGCCTTCACCAGCATGCGGATAGCGGGGGAGGTATTAAACTCCAGATAAAACTCGCGCACAAAACGCACCACTTCCCAGTGCTCCGGGCTCAGTTCAATGCCTTCATTTGCGGCAATGGCGACTGCCATGCCTTCACTCCACAGGGTGGAGTCTTTCAGATAACCGTCGTTATCGGTCTCAATTTCGCGGTCTTCGTAGATCAACATAATTTTTCACACGTCATACAAACGGTGGGCAGTGTAGCAAAAAAAAAGACCCCGCATAAGCGAGGCCTCGTGTCGTTCAGTTTGCGTTATTAATCGCGGCTGGCAAAGCCCAGGATGCTCAGCAGGCTGATAAAGATGTTGTACAGCGACACATACAGGCTCACAGTTGCGCGGATGTAGTTGGTTTCCCCGCCGTGAATGATGTTGCTGGTTTCATACAGAATCGCGCCTGATGAGATCAGGATGAACACTGCGCTGATCGCCAGATGTAGCGCTGGCAGTTGCAGGAAGATGTTTGCCACCATACCAATCAGCACCACCACGATACCCGCCATCAGCATACCGCCGAGGAAGGACATGTCTTTGCGTGTGGTCAGCACGTAGGCTGAACAGCAGAAGAACACCAGTGCGGTACCACCCAGCGCCATACCAATCACATCGCCCATACCAGCGGAAAGGTAGGCGTTGAGGATTGGCCCCAGGATATAACCGAGGAAGCCGGTGAAGGCGAACGCAGAGATAATCCCGGTCGGTTTGTTCGCGGTTTTATAGGTCAGGAACATCAGGCCGTACATGCCGACCAGCGTCAGAATCAACCCCGGAGACGGCAGCATCAGCACCGTGCTTGCCGTTGCGGTAATAGCCGAAAACGCCAGCGTCAGGCTCAGCAGGAAATAGGTGTTACGCAGAACTTTATGCGTGCTCAGCAGGGACGAGCGGTCACGCGATGAGGTAATTATGCGATCCATGATTCACTCTCTTTATGATGGATATTAATAGTGAAACAGCATAAGAAATGTCCTGCATATCCCCTAATCCTTTTACCCATCTTTACTCAGCGCAAAGAGCGAGATCAACCTCTTATAGGTGACTGAAAATCATTGCCTAATTTCAATACCAGCGCTAAGAGTGAAGAGGGTGTCTCGACAATTAAAATAAAGGCAAGGGAAATGAAACCACATCATCACAACCGTATTACCGCCATCATGCTGGCAACAGGGCTGGCGTTCTTCACTACCGCAGTCAGCGCGGCGAACGTACCGGAAGGCACGGTACTTGCGGATAAACAGGAACTGATCAGAAACAACGGCAGCGAGCCCGCCTCGCTCGACCCGCATAAAGTGGAAAGTGACGTTGAGTTTAATATCATCAGCGACATGTTCGACGGGCTGGTGGCGGTGAAGCCTGATGGCACGATTGAACCCCGGCTGGCGGCATCGTGGGAGAACAAGGGTAACTGGATATTCCACCTGCGCGAGGGCATTACCTGGTCCGATGGCACACCGATTACCGCGCAGGATGTCGTCTGGAGCTGGCAGCGGCTGGTTGACCCGAAAACGGCGTCACCCTACGCCAGCTATCTGGGCAATATGAACATCGTCAATGCTGGCGATATCGCTGAAGGGAAAAAAGCGCCGGATACGCTGGGCGTTAAAGCGCTTGATGATAAAACGCTGGAAATTACGCTCACGCAGCCTACCGCCGCGTTTTTGCCGATGCTGGCGCACCCGTCGTTGGTGGCGCTGGATAAGACGCTGGTCACCCGCTTTGCCGAGAAATGGACTAAGCCCGAGCACTTTGTCAGCAGCGGCCCCTACACATTGTCGCAATGGATCGTCAATGAGCGAATTGTCGGCAAACGCAATCCGCGTTACTGGGATGACGCCCACACGGTGATCAATCAGGTCACTTATCTGCCCATCTCATCGGAAGCGGCGGATGTAAACCGCTATCGAGCGGGAGAAATCGACATTACCTCAACGGTGCCGATTAACCAGTTTGCGCTGCTGAAGAAAACGATGCCGGAACAGCTTGATGTTTCTCCTCATCTGGCGACCTATTACTATGAACTCAACACCACGCGTCCACCTTTCAACGACGCCCGCGTGCGCCGTGCGCTGAATATGGCGCTGGATAAAGAGATCATTGCTGAGAAAGTATTAGGACAGGGGCAACGTCCGGCATGGCTGGTGAGTCAGCCGGAGATAGGCGGTATCACGCTTAAGAACCCCGAATATGCCAGCTGGCCACGCGAGAAACGGATTGCCGAAGCCAAAAAGTTGCTGACGGAAGCCGGTTTTGGCGACGACCACCCGCTGAGTTTTAATCTGCTCTATAACACTTCGGAATCGCATCAACGGATTGCTATTGCTGCGGCATCAATGTGGAAGAAAAATCTCGGCGTGGAGGCCAAACTGCAAAACCAGGAGTGGAAAACGATGCTCGACGCGAAACGCACGGGAAATTTTGACGCCGTACGCTACGCCTGGATTGCCGATTATGACGATGCCACCACCTTCCTTAACAACTACCGTACCGGCGATAGCAGTAATACCAGCCGCTACAGCAACCCTGCCTACGACGCCGCACTGCTGAATGCGGCGAAAGCCCCTGATATCGCCGCGCGCGGACGTTATTATCAACAAGCTGAAGATCTGTTAGCGCAGGATGTGCCCTCTATTCCGGTATACCACTATGTCCGCTCGCACCTGGTGAAACCGTGGGTGGGGGGCTTTACGCCCGACAGACTGGGTTATTACTTCACAAAGGATATGTACATCAAGAAGCATTAATCGAAATGAGCGCGCTGTAAGTGCCGAAAAACTCGCCATTTTGTTGTAATTTCAGACGAATAACACGTTTTTGACTGTTTTTCAGGCAAACGAACAAAATGGGGCTTTACAGGTCGGGGCGGGATGTTTATAGTGCGCCTCATTGGAAGCGTGGCCGAGCGGTTGAAGGCACCGGTCTTGAAAACCGGCGACCCGAAAGGGTTCTAGAGTTCGAATCTCTACGCTTCCGCCAAATACGAAACCCCAGACAAGAAATTGTCTGGGGTTTTTGCTTTTCCGCATCCTTTCAGTGTCATCACACCCTCCGCATGACCCAATCGCCAACATGAACATCGCTCATGTTGCAGTGAAATTAACTCGCTTTCTCTTCCCCTGCGGCTCTGTCATTAATATCACCATAACTTACTGACAACATGAATAGTGCGGCGTCAACAAGCCAGTTACATCTGACTTGTTGACGCTAATGCGCGGTTTCATGTCTGAACCCAGGGTGCCAGAAAACGATGAATAACGAATTTACTTTTACCATCAAGCGCAGTCGATTTGATGAGAATTATAACCCTTCAGAAAACACGCGTATTACCACTAACTTTGCGAATCTGGCGCGTGGGGAAAATCGTCAGCAGAATTTACGCAACACCTTAAAGATGATCGATAACCGATTTAACTCGCTGGCCTATTGGGATAACCCGAAAGGCGATCGCTATTCAGTCGAGCTGGAGATTATCTCCGTAGACATGAGCATCAAAGGCCAGAACGACGTCTTCCCGGTGATCGAAATATTACAAACCACGATTCTCGACAAGAAAGTGGGAGAGCGTATCGACGGTATTGTGGGAAATAATTTCTCATCCTACGTGCGTGATTATGACTTCAGCGTATTGCTGTTAGAACATAATAAAAATACGACCCAATTCAGTATTCCGGGGAATTTTGGTGAGCTGCACGGGAATATCTTCAGGCATTTCATCCACTCCCGTGTCTATAGCGATAACTTCAAAAAATCGCCGGTTATCTGTCTGAGCGTGTCGAGCAAAGACACCTATCAACAAACCGGAAATCAACATCCTGTGCTTGGTCACGAGTACCAGCAGGAAGGCACCTCGTTAACGGAGAAATACTTCAATAAGATGGGGTTACAGGTACGCTATTTTATGCCGAAAGGCAGCGTGGCACCGCTCGCCTTTTATTTCACCGGCGATTTACTGAGCGATTATACCGACCTTGAATTGATCGGCACGATTAGCACAATGGAGACATTCCAGAAGATCTATCGCCCGGAAATTTATAACGCGAATTCACCTGCCGGGCTGCACTATCAACCGGATCTCAATCATGACGATCACTCGTTAACGAAAATTGTCTATGACCGCGAAGAACGCAGCCAGTTGGCGATTGAACAAGGGAAGTTCACCGAGCAACACTTTATTAAACCGTACCAGCATATTCTTGAGCAATGGTCCGCTCACTACGCGCTTTGATTAATTGAAAAGATAAGGTCACCTGTTATGAAAACATTGCTCCCAACCTCGACTGCTGGCAGTTTACCGAAACCGTTATGGCTTGCTCAACCCGAGACGCTCTGGTCGCCGTGGAAATTGCAAAACGAAGAATTAATTGCGGGCAAACAAGATGCCCTACGTTTATCACTGGACGATCAGTTACGCGCGGGCATTGATATTGTCAGTGATGGTGAGCAAACGCGTCAGCATTTTGTGACCACGTTTATTGAGCACCTCAGCGGCGTGGATTTTGAAAAACGTGAAGTCGTTAAAATTCGTAATCGCTATGACGCCAGTGTTCCCACCGTTGTCGGCGCCGTTGAACGTCAAAAACCGGTGTTTGTCGACGATGCCCGCTATCTGCGCCAGCTTACGAAACAACCCATTAAATGGGCGCTGCCTGGGCCGATGACCATGATCGACACGCTGTATGACGCGCATTATAAAAGTCGTGAAAAACTGGCATGGGAATTTGCCAAAATCCTCAATCAGGAAGCCAAAGAGTTAGAAGCGGCGGGCGTCGATATTATCCAGTTTGATGAACCGGCCTTTAACGTGTTTTTTGATGAAGTGAATGACTGGGGCATCGCCGCGCTGGAAAGAGCCGTTGAAGGGCTGAAATGCGAAACGGCGGTGCATATCTGCTATGGATACGGCATCAAAGCTAACACCGACTGGAAAAAGACGCTGGGCTCCGAATGGCGGCAATATGAAGAGGCGTTTCCGAAACTGCAACAATCGACAATCGATATCATCTCGCTGGAGTGCCACAACTCGCGCGTCCCGATGGATCTGCTGGCGTTGATTCGCGGTAAAAAAGTGATGGTCGGGGCCATTGATGTGGCAACCTCTGCCATTGAGACGGCGGAAGAGGTTGCTGATACCCTGCGCAAAGCGCTTCAGTTTGTCGATGCAGATAAGCTTTACCCTTCGACTAACTGTGGGATGGCGCCTTTGGCCCGTCAGGTGGCGGCAGGAAAACTCAATGCGTTGAGCGCTGGTGCGGAAATTATTCGCCGAGAGTTGCTGGCGAAATAGTGTTATCGCATTTCGTATCAAAAAGTATTGAGATCGTACTGAATTAATCGCCCCGCTATTTGGGGGGCGTGGCTTTATCAACATGAGTGCCAGGATTACAGGCTTAGCACTCATTTCAATTATCTGCAATTTGCAAATGGTAATGGATGTATTGTTATTAATAGCCAATACCTTTACTATTTCTGTATCTGTTTTCCCCCGATGTTCCTCGTTTTACCCGTATAGCGCGATAATGATAAATCGATGAAACTTTTTAGCGATGTTATTAATTGCACACAAATACACCATTCAGGCTGAGTAATTTCTAAATAGCACTTTTTGCATGTTGAAACGTTAAGGCAATCCGGGGTTCGTCAACTAAACTGAGACACTGAGTATCCTGATTTGATGTTGTAAGGTAATTCTGAAGGAATAGAATGCGCATGTAAAAAGTAGTGTTATCTCATCGCGATGGCGCTTTTTACGGGAATGGCCTTCAGACGTATCTGAAGCGCCTTCACTCAATGTCATAAAAGAGTGTTTTGTAATTTATTGTTTTATCTAGGGAAATATCATGCAGTACTTATCGCTGGACAAATATAAAAATGGTTTTTTACTGGTAGCCCGTATTTTACTGGTAATCCTGTTTGTGTTATTTGGCTGGCAGAAAATGATGGGGTTTGAGGGTACCGTGGGCTATATGGCGTCGGTTGGCGCACCGTTGCCGCAACTTTCCGCGATTATTGCCGTTATTGTTGAGCTGGTGTTTGGCTTGCTGATTGTTGCCGGTTATTTCACCCGCCCACTGGCACTGCTTCTGGCCGTCTACACCGTGGCAACGGCTATAATCGGCCATCCTTACTGGAGCATGACCGGAATGGACCAGTACATGGCAATGACCAATTTCTTTAAAAACGTCAGTATCTGCGGCGGATTCTTACTGCTGGCTTTCACCGGCCCTGGCAGCTATTCACTCGATCGCAAATAATCTATAGCATTAATGGTCTATCATTGATGCCATAATTATGCCTTCAGGCCCATTAAGAGGCCGAAAGGTTAATGACTCATATTGCCATTCGAGCGATTTTGTTGGAATGGTAATATTTCTTTTATTGGCTAGGTATTTTCTTATTCGGTAGCGTGTGAAAATTAATTGAAGGGATGTGTGACAATGTCGAGCGAGAAAACAAACAGTTCGAGACGTGACTTTCTGGTCAAGTCGATGACGTTAATTCCTGCGGTAGTGGTGGGCGGCAGCAGTGTGGGCGCCCTGGGGATGGTTGAAAACGCCGTCGCCGCAGAAAGTAAGCCTCACTCAACGCCCGACCAGGGTGAGTGGACGCCGCAATTTTTTAACAGTGATGAGTGGACGTTTGTCAAAGCCGCCGTCGCGCGGCTTATTCCTGCGGATGAACGCGGCCCAGGCGCGCTGGAAGCGGGCGTCCCTGAGTTCATCGATCGCCAGATGAATACGCCGTATGCCACTGGCTCGATCTGGTACATGCAGGGCCCATTTAACCCGGATGTACCGAAAGAGATGGGTTATCAACTTCCGCTGGTGCCAAAGCAAATCTATAACCTGGGCATTGTCGAAGCCAACGACTGGTGCCGCCAGCAGTATGGCAAACCGTTTGCCGAGCTGGACGGTGCAAAGCAGGACGCCGCCCTGAGCCAGTTTGAATCAGGTGCCGCCAGCTTTAAACAGCTTCCCGCCTCTCTGTTCTTCTCCTACTTACTCCAGAACACCCGCGAAGGATTCTTCAGCGATCCGATTCATGGCGGTAACAAAGGCATGGTGGGCTGGACGTTGATCAATTTTCCCGGCGCGCGCGCCGACTTTATGGACTGGGTTGAACGGGGCGAGCGTTACCCCTTCCCGCCGGTATCAATTAATGGGGAGAGGGCATAACGATGGCAACAGTAATGAAAAAAACCGACGCGGTGATCGTCGGATTCGGTTGGGTTGGCGCAATTATGGCCAAAGAACTGACCGAGGCCGGGCTGAACGTGGTGGCGCTGGAGCGCGGCCCGATGCGCGACACCTGGCCGGATGGCGCATATCCTCAAGTTATTGATGAACTGACCTACAATATTCGTCGCAAGCTGTTCCAGGATCTCTCCAAAAGCACCGTCACGATTCGCCATAACACCAGCCAGACCGCGGTTCCCTATCGTCAGCTTGCCGCATTCCTGCCGGGTACGGGTGTCGGCGGCGCCGGGCTACACTGGTCAGGTGTGCATTTCCGTGTTGATCCGGTCGAACTGCGTATGCGCAGCCACTACGAAGAACGTTACGGGAAAAACTTCATTCCGCAGGACATGATCATTCAGGACTTCGGGGTGACCTACGACGAGCTTGAGCCGTTCTTCGACAAAGCGGAAAAAGTATTTGGTACCTCCGGTACCGCCTGGTCAGTGAAAGGAAAAGTGGTCGGCAAAGATCGCGGCGGTAACCCGTTTGCGCCGGATCGTTCAGACGATTTCCCGCTGCCTGCGCAGAAAAATACCTGGTCTGCGCAACTGTTTGAAAAAGCGGCGCGCGAAGTGGGCTATCACCCTTATAACCTGCCGTCGGCGAATACCTCCGATTCCTATACCAACACCTACGGCGCGCAGATGGGGCCGTGTAACTTCTGCGGATTCTGTAGCGGTTATGCCTGTTACATGTACTCCAAAGCCTCGCCAAACGTGAATATTCTGCCTGCGCTGCGGATGGAAAAACGCTTTGAACTGCGTACCAACTCGAACGTACTTAAAGTCAATCTGACCGATGATAAAACCCGTGCGACGGGGGTGACCTATGTCGATGCGCAGGGGCGTGAAGTGGAGCAGCCAGCCGATCTGGTGATCGTCGGCGCGTTCCAGTTCCACAACGTCCACCTGATGCTGCTGTCGGGTATCGGTAAGCCTTACAACCCTGAAACCGGGGAAGGCGTGGTAGGGCGTAACTTTGCCTACCAGAACATGACAACAATTAAAGCTATCTTTGATAAAGATACCTTCACTAACCCGTTCATCGGGGCAGGCGGTAACGGCGTGGGCATCGATGATTTCAACGCTGATAACTTTGATCACGGTAGTGCTGGTTTTGTTGGCGGCTCGCCGTTCTGGGTAAACCAGGCTGGTACTAAACCGATCTCCGGCCTGCCTGTGCCTCCGGGAACCCCGGCATGGGGAAGCAAGTGGAAAGCGGCGGTCGCCGATACCTATACGCATCATCTGTCGATGGATGCCCACGGCGCACACCAGTCCTATCGTCAGAACTATCTTGACCTCGATCCTCACTACAAAAACATCTACGGCCAGCCGCTGCTGCGTATGACGTTCGACTGGCAGGAAAACGACATCAAGATGGCGCAGTTTATGTACGACAAGATGGCACCGATCGCTAAAGCGATGAACCCGAAATATATGCTCGGCAGCCCGAAAAACGCCAACAGTCATTTCGATACCACCACCTATCAGACCACCCACATGAACGGTGGGGCGGTGATGGGCGAAGATCCAAAAACCAGTGCGGTGAACCGCTATCTGCAAAGCTGGGATGTGCACAATGTGTTCGTTATTGGCGCTTCGGCCTTCCCGCAGGGGCTGGGATATAACCCAACAGGGACGGTTGCCGCGCTGGCGTATTGGTCTGCAAAAGCGATCCGTGAACAGTATCTGAAAAACCCAGGCCCACTGGTACAGGCATAAGGAAGGCAACGATGAAAATTCAACTGTTATCGGCGCTGGTGCTGGGCGCGCTGAGCTTCGCAAGCTTCGCGCAGGATGCGACAACCGACAGCAATCTCATTCGTCAGGGGGAATACCTGGCGCGGGCGGGCGACTGTGTGGCTTGCCATACCAACGGTAAGGACGGCAAACCGTTCGCCGGTGGCCTGCCGATGGAAACACCGATCGGCACCATTTACTCGACCAACATTACGCCGGACAAAAAGAACGGCATCGGCGATTACACCTTCGAAGAGTTTGACGATGCGGTGCGTAAAGGGGTACGCAAAGATGGATCAACGTTGTACCCGGCGATGCCATTCCCGTCGTTTGCTCGCGTGAGTGAAGCGGATATGCGCGCGATGTACGCCTACTTTATGCATGGCGTGGAACCGCAGGCCGAGCCGAACCGCGACTCCGATATTCCGTGGCCGCTCTCAATGCGCTGGCCGCTCTCTATCTGGCGTTTGATGTTTGCGCCAACGCCAAAAGACTTTGTCATCAATCCCAACGCCGATCCGGTGCTGGAACGCGGCCGTTATCTGGTGGAAGGGCTGGGGCACTGTGGCGCATGCCATACGCCGCGTAGCCTGACCATGCAGGAAAAAGCCCTGAGCGAGAAAGATGGCGATAACTATCTTTCCGGCAGCAACAGCCCGATCGATGGTTGGGTGGCGTCGAGCCTGCGCGGTGAAAACCGTGACGGTCTTGGCACCTGGAGCGAAGCGGAGCTGGCGGAATTCCTGAAAACCGGGCGTAACGACAAATCCGTGGTCTTCGGCGGTATGAGCGATGTGGTTGAGCACAGCCTGCAATATCTCTCTGACGAGGACATTACGGCGATTTCCCGCTACCTCAAATCCCTGCCGCCGCGCGACGGTAAGCAGACGCCTGCGCCGGTTGAAGACAGCGTGGCGAAAGATTTGTGGAAAGGGAATGACAGCAAGCCTGGCGCGTCGCTATATGTGGATAACTGCGCAGCCTGTCACCGTACCGATGGCGTAGGCTATAAACGTGCATTCCCGTCGCTGAAAGGTAACCCGGTGGTGCAGACGGAAGATGCCACCTCGCTGATTCACATCATCCTCACCGGTAGCACAACGCCGGCGGTGAAAGGGGCGGTGTCGAACCTGACCATGCCATCATTCGGCTGGCGTCTGGACGATCAACAGGTAGCGGACGTAACCAACTTCATCCGCACCAGTTGGGGCAACAACGCGCCTGCGGTCAGTGCATCGGATGTGGCGAAGGTGCGCAAATCGCTTTCTCATGACGAAAAAGCGATGGGCAACGCCGATATCTCCAAACTACCAACGCCGTAACGGACAAACGGGGAGCCTCGCTCCCCGTTAAAGGGTTTTTCATGCTGCACGCAAATCAACTGACCTGCGTCTACGAAGAACGGGTGCTATTTGAGTCGCTATCTTTTACGGTAGAACCGGGAGAAGTGGTGCAGATAGCGGGCGAGAACGGTTCTGGTAAAACCTCTCTGCTGCGCCTGTTAACCGGTCTCACTCAGCCCGAAAGTGGCTATGTATGCTGGCAAGGCGAGCGGCTTTCTCGCGTGCGCGACACGTTCCATCAACAGATGTTGTGGATTGGGCACAAACCGGGCGTCAAAGCCTCGCTGACTGCCGACGAGAATCTGCGCCTCTTTTATCCGCGATCGACGCTTGAAGCGCGGGAAGCGGCGCTGTTGGCGATTGGCCTTGCGGGATTCGAAGATTTACCGCTGTATCAGCTATCGGCAGGACAGCAACGGCGCAGCGCACTGGCGCGACTGTGGTTAAGCGATGCCGCGTTATGGATCCTCGATGAACCGCTGGCGGCCCTTGATGTCGCCGCGATTGAAACATTGACCCATCGGCTGGAAAAACATGTGCAGAGGGGAGGCAGCGTCATACTGACCACTCATCAGCCGCTGCGTTCGCTGGACTGCCCCTTACGCGTCTTAAGGTTATCCGGCGGGGAGGCGTACGCCTCATGATCCGGACGATTTTTCTCTGCGAGCTGCGCCTGGCCTGGCGGCGAGGCGCGGACATCCTAAACCCGCTGTGGTTTTTCCTGATTGTCATCACGCTGTTTCCCTTTAGCGTTGGGCCGGAAAACGCCCTGCTGGCGCAAATCGCGCCAGGCGTTATTTGGGTCGCGGCATTGTTGGCCGCTCTGCTGGTGATGGATCGCTTATTTCGCGATGACCTGCTCGACGGTTCGCTGGAGCAGCAATTACTGCTGCCGACGCCGCTCCCGGGCGTGGTGATGGCGAAAGTGCTGGCGCACTGGATGATGACCGGGCTGCCGCTGCTGCTGGTTTCCCCCCTGGCGGCGCTGCTGCTGGGAATGAATGCACACAGCGCAGGCGTGCTGTTTCTGACGCTACTGCTGGGCACGCCAACCCTGAGTTTTATTGGTTCGGTCGGCGCGGCGCTCACGGTGGGGTTGAAACGCGGTGGCGTTCTGCTCAGTTTACTGGTGCTGCCGCTCTCGGTTCCGATGCTGATTTTTGCTTCCGCCGCCTGCGAAGCGGCCGCTGCGGGTCTACCCGTCGACGGTTATCTCGCGGTGCTCGGCGCGTTTCTGGCGGGGAGCGCGACGCTATGTCCGTTCGCCACCGCTGCCGCATTGCGGCTTTCCGTTTAACGGGCCTGTTTTCACCAGGAAGGGCAATTTTATGTGGAAATTATTACATCAACTGGCGATACCGGAGCGGTTATACACCCTCTGTGGCCGCTGGCTTCCATGGCTGGCGATGCTCAGCGCACTGTTGTTGATTGTCGGGCTGGGGTGGGGATTCATCTACGCGCCAGCTGATTATCAACAGGGTGAAAGCTACCGCATTATGTACGTGCACGTACCGGCTGCAATATGGTCAATGGGGATTTACGCCATGATGGCGGGCGCGGCGTTTGTCGGCCTGGTCTGGCAGATGAAAATGGCTGACTTAACCCTTATGGCGTTGGCTCCGGTTGGCGCAGGCTATACGCTTATCGCCCTGGTGACGGGCGCGGCCTGGGGCAAACCGATGTGGGGCACCTGGTGGATCTGGGATGCGCGCCTGACATCTGAACTGGTGCTGCTGTTTCTCTATGCAGGGATAATCGCATTGTGGAACGCCTTTGATGACCGACGCCTTGCCGGACGTGCCGCGGGGATCCTCGCGCTGGTTGGCGTCGTTAATTTGCCGATCATTCATTATTCGGTTTTATGGTGGAACACCCTGCATCAGGGTTCCACCAATATGCAGCAGACCATTGACGTCAGCATGCGTATGCCGCTGCGGTTGTGCATTTTCGGTTTCCTCTGCCTGTTTATCACCTTAACGCTGTTGCGTTTGCGCAACCTGATCCTCTGGCAGGAGCGCCGCCGTCCGTGGGTGGCGACGCTCGCAAACAAAGGAGGCGCGCAATGACGCCTGCTTTCTCATCATTCGCCGATTTTCTGGCGATGGGCGGCTACGCCTTTTATGTTTGGCTTTCGGTGGCAACGACGCTGGTTGTGCTGCTGGGGCTGGTAGGTTATTCGCTCTGGCAACATCACGCATTATTACAGGCTGTAAGGCGTCAGCAGCGTCGCGAGCAGCGGCTTCGTCATGCGCGCGAACACATGAACAAGGAGCAGGCTGATGCAGGCACGCCGTAAAACTCGCCTTTATCTGGTACTGGCCGTGCTGGCAGGGCTCGGGCTGGCGGTGACCCTGGTGCTGTATGCCCTGAGCACTAACATCGACCTGTTCTATACGCCAGGGGAAATCCTCAACGGCAAAAATGAAACGCAGGAAAAGCCGCATATCGGTCAGCGCCTGCGCGTGGGGGGCTATGTTGAAGCGGGCAGCATCAAACGTGATGATAAAACGCTGGATGTCACCTTCCGCCTGTACGACGCGCGTGGCGCGGTCTCAGTAAGCTATAAAGGCATTTTGCCGGACCTGTTCCGCGAAGGGCAGGGGGCGGTTGCGCAGGGGATCCTTGACGGCGAACGCCATATTACCGCCCAGCAGGTGTTAGCGAAGCACGATGAAAACTACACGCCGCCGGAAATCCACAGCGCGATGACTACCGCGCCAACCGTGCAAAAGGAAAACCACCCATGATGCCGGAACTGGGCAACTTTTTACTCTGTCTGGCGTTAGGGTTTTCGCTGCTTTTGGCGATTTACCCCCTGTGGGGCGCGTATCGCCAGAGCCGCTGGCTGATGGCGCTGGCACGGCCCTTAAGTTGGGCGCTGTTTTTCACGATTCTCGCCGCGTTCCTGGTGCTGGTGCATGCCTTCGTGGTCAACGATTTCACGGTGCGCTATGTAGCGGATAACTCTAACGTTGCGCTGCCCGTCTGGTATCGTGTCGCCGCCACCTGGGGCGCGCACGAAGGTTCGCTGCTGTTGTGGGTGCTGTTGATGAGCGGCTGGACTTTTGCCGTTGCGCTGGGCAGTCGCCGGATGCCGCTGGATGCCGTCGCGCGCGTGCTGGCGGTGATGGGCATGGTCAGTGCCGGTTTCCTGCTGTTTATTCTGTTCACCTCTAACCCGTTTACTCGCGGGCTGCCGGAATATCCCATCGATGGGCGCGATCTCAATCCGCTGTTGCAGGATATCGGCATGATCTTCCACCCGCCGCTGCTCTATATGGGCTACGTCGGTTTCTCGGTCGCGTTTGCTTTTGCGATAGCCTCGTTACTGGCCGGGCGTCTTGATACCGCCTGGGCGCGCTGGTCGCGCCCGTGGACGCAGGCGGCGTGGGTCTTCTTAACGATGGGTATCGTGCTCGGCTCGGCATGGGCCTATTACGAGCTGGGCTGGGGCGGCTGGTGGTTCTGGGATCCGGTCGAAAACGCCTCGTTTATGCCGTGGCTGGTGGGAACCGCACTCATGCACTCCCTGGCCGTGACTGAAAAACGCGGCAGTTTCCGTGCCTGGACGGTACTGCTCGCGATCAGCGCTTTCTCGCTGTGTTTGTTAGGCACGTTCCTGGTACGCTCCGGCGTGCTGGTGTCGGTGCACGCTTTCGCCTCCGATCCGGCGCGGGGTATGTTTATTCTGGCGCTGCTGGTGCTGGTTATCGGCGGCTCGCTGCTGCTGTATGCCCTGAAAGGCGGCAGCGTGCGGGCGCGAGTGGAACACACAGTATGGTCGCGGGAATCTTTCCTGCTGGGCAACAACATCTTGCTGATTGCCGCCATGCTGGTGGTGCTGCTGGGTACACTTCTGCCGCTGGTGCATAAAGAGCTGGGACTGGGGAGTATCTCCATCGGTGAGCCGTTCTTTAATTCCCTGTTTACCGTGCTGATGGCACCGTTTGCACTGCTGCTGGGTATCGGCCCGCTGGTGCGCTGGCGTCGCGATGATGCGAAGAAACAGATTAAGCGGCTGGTCATTTCGCTGCTGCTGACGCTGGTGTTGTCCATTGTTCTGCCGTGGTGGCTCCAGGATCGCATCGCCGCAATGACGGTTATCGGTCTGATGATGGCGCTGTGGGTCTTTATCTTCGTACTGATTGAACTGCATGAACGTGCCACCCATCGTCACGGTTTCTGGCGTGGGTTGACGAAACTTTCTCGCAGCCAGTGGGGCATGGTGCTGGGGCATATTGGCGTGGCGGTGACTGTCACCGGTATCGCCTTTAGTCAAAGCTACAGCGTCGAGCGCGATGTGCGCATGAAGGCGGGCGACAGCATTGATATCCACGCGTATCACTTTGTATTTAAAGGCGTACGTGACATTGTCGGGCCGAACTGGTTTGGTGGGGAAGGTATCATCGAGGTAACGCGTCATGGTCGCGCAGAAGCCACACTGTATGCGGAAAAACGGTTTTACAGCGCCAGCCGAATGATGATGACCGAAGCGGCCATTGATGGCGGCCTGACGCGCGACCTGTACGCGGCGCTGGGTGAAGAGCTAGATGACGGCAGCTGGGCGGTGCGTCTCTATTACAAACCGTTTGTTCGCTGGATCTGGTATGGCGGCGTACTGATGGCGCTGGGGGGACTCTGCTGCATGCTCGACCCGCGCTACCGGATGCGGAAATCTCGTCAGGAGGTCAGTCATGACGCGTAAGGCACTTTTTATCCCACTGGTGCTGTTTCTGGCGCTGGCGGTTGCACTACTGTGGCAACTGATGCGTAACGCGGGCGGGGATGATCCGACGTCGCTTGAATCGGCGCTTATTGGCAAACCGGTTCCCGCCTTTCGTCTTGAATCGCTGAATAATCCCGGCGAGGAATACGATCGTTCGGTACTGGTTAGCGGTAAACCGCTGCTGCTCAATGTGTGGGCAACCTGGTGTCCAACCTGCCGCGCCGAGCATCAGTTCCTCAATCAGCTCTCTGCGCAGGGCGTAAGAGTTGTGGGGATGAACTATAAAGACGATCGCCAGAAAGCGATCGACTGGTTGAATCGCCTTGGTAATCCTTACTCGCTAAGCCTGTTTGACGGCAACGGCATGCTGGGGCTGGATCTTGGCGTCTACGGTGCGCCAGAGACGTTTCTCATTGATGGTCAGGGCGTGATTCGCTGGCGTCATGCGGGCGCGCTGGACGACCGCGTCTGGCGGGAACAGCTGGCCCCACTCTGGCGGCAATACAGTAAAGAGGCGTCATCATGAGGCGCTGGATACTCGGTCTTGTCGCGCTGCTGCTGGCCTGTAACGCGCTGGCGGCCATCGACACCTGGCAGTTTAAAGATGACGCCCAGGAGCAGACGTTTCGCGAAATCACGTCGCAACTGCGCTGCCCAAAATGTCAGAACAACAGTGTCGCGGACTCCAACGCGATGATCGCCGCGGATATGCGGCTAAAAGTCTATGAACTGTTGCGCCAGGGGCAGAGCAAACAGCAGATTATTGATTACATGGTGGCGCGCTACGGTAATTTTGTCAGCTATGAACCGCCTCTCACGCCGGGAACAATTGCGCTATGGCTGATTCCGGCGCTGTTTATCGTAGCGGGCGCGACGGTTGTGGTGACTCGCGCCCGGCGGCGCATGACGCAAAGTGACGCGCTCAGCGACGAAGAGCGCGAACGTCTGACTGCCCTGTTAAACAAAGAGAAAGATCTATGACCTTGTTTTTAATCGTCGCCGCGCTGCTGCTGGTCGGCGCACTTGCGCTGCTTTACTTCCCGTGGTCTTCGCGCGACGACGTCAATCACGACGCGTTGAACCGCGCGTTTTATCACTCGCGCCTGCAGGAAATTGAGCAGGAAGCGCCTCAGGATCGTGATGCGATGGTGGTGGAACTGCAACGTACGCTATTGTCAGATATTCCTGAAACGGCCTCGCCGACCGCTCGCCCACAGAGTCGCTGGCTGCTGTTGCCCGGCGCGCTGGCGCTGGTGATTATCAGCGTCGGGGTATTTTTGAAAACCACCGATATCGGTAACGTGCTGACGCTACGTCTGGCACAAAATGAACTTCGTGGTCTTGTGCAACGCGCGTTAAACCCCGCAGAACGTCCATTGCGTACGGATGAAGTGGAACAACTGGGGCTCGGCCTGCGCAGCCACGTCCAGAGTGCGCCTGACGATCTCGATGCCTGGCGTTTACTGGGGCGGGTAGGCATGGTGCTGAATAACGGCGACATGGCGATAGGCGCATACGCCAGAGCGAGCCAGCTCGCGCCGGACAGCCCCGCCATCGCACTGGATTACGCCGGTGCCTTGCTGTGCACGGGAGATGAAAGCGCGAACCGACAAGGCGAAATGAAGCTACACGAATTACTGAAAAAATACCCCGAGAGCGTGCGCGCGGCGTCGATGAACAGCACTCAGCCGCCACTCAATCTGTTAAATAACAGAGGAATGCGCTGCGATGTGATGGTACACCGTTTCCTCGACATTCTGGCGCGGGGCGGTAAGCCGTAACAGACGTGCAACCTGACGCGCTGGCACTTACAATGATTAGCGTTGATGGCCTGATGTAGTGAGCATCCCGTACCGTTGGTGGAAGAATGCAGTTAGAAGATATCCGAATATTTGTCACAATTGTGAATATGGGAAGCTTTACGGCAGCGGCGGAACATTTGCAGCTGTCGAAACAATATGTCAGCCGGCGCATGGCGGCACTGGAGAAAAAAGTTGCCGCCCGTTTACTGGTACGCAATACGCGAAAACTGTCTGTCACCGATACCGGGCAGGTTTTTTTTCATCATGCACAGCGTATTCTCGAAGAAGTTCAAGAAGCCGAACAGGTTATTTCCGCCCGTCAGCAAAAACTGACGGGCTCTTATCGTATCAGCCTGCCAATGATTTATGGTGTGCGACGATTGGCGCCGCTGGTCGTGGAGTTTCAGTCCGCGCATCCGGAATTAGCGATGCATATCGATATGAGCGATCATTATGTCGATGTGGTCGGCGAGGGCTACGATATGGTGTTGCGTATTGGCAACCTGATGGATTCCACGCTGATTGCCCGCTGTCTGGGTAAACTGGCAATGGTGCTCTGCGCCAGCCCGGACTACCTGAAGGTACACGGCACGCCGCGCTCATGTGACGATTTAAGTCAGCATAATTGCCTGTTATACGGGCGCGAAGGACAACTCGGCTGGAAATTAAAATCGGATGGGGCGGTCAATACCTTTGCGGTAAAAGGCAGCCTGAGCAGTAATAATGGTGAAGTGATCCGTGACGCCGCCGAAGCTGGTGTCGGCGTGGCGCTGCTACCCACCTTTATTGTGGAAGAGTCGCTGCGTCAGGGCTCACTGGTACAAATATTAGCGGAATGTTCACCCCCGCATCTCACCCTCAGCGCACTGTATCCCAAACATCGACAGAATAGCGCGGTAACGCGAGTACTGCTCTCTTTCCTGGCAGAAAGAGTGGCGGGGATTGTCGATGAGGATGCGGGTGATGAAATATGAATTGTGGTTGCCCGGATAATGTCCGGGTAACCCCTCTCGACACTCCACGCTTTTGAATACCGAATGCAGGCGAAATCATCGGAACAATTTTTCCTCTATACCCTGCTACATCCCTCTGAACAGGTTGAACTGGCTACCTGCTGCTGGGGCTTTTTCGCCGGTGCGGCTTTCAGCTTGCTGCTGGAGTAGATGAAGAACAACGCCATACCCAGGCAGACGATGGCGCCGAGTCGGCTCATCGAGAACGGAATCGGCGCATTGCCCAGCCAGCCGAAGCTATCGATCAGCATGCTCATCGATAGTTGGCCAAAAATGACGGCGACCGTGGCAACCGCTGCGCCAATGCGCTGGACAGCCAGTACCATAATGACGATATACGGCACGCCAAACATTGCCCCCAGCAGCTGCCATTTAGGCACGTCCATCAGGGTCAGGGCGTGTTTGGGTTCGAAGAAGAAGATAAGCAGCCCTGTCACCAGCGCTCCGACTGAAAATGTCAGGAACGCGCTTTTGAATACGCCGACCTTGCTGCCCAATTGGCCGTTGATAGCCGCCTGGATACTCAGCATGGCACCCCCGGCGACGGCGAGAAGAATCATAATAAGCGTCATACTGTTACTTACCCCTGTGCAACCATAACTAGCGCCGCAATGATGAAAATCAGCGCGATGATACGTTTTCTGTCAATTTCCCTGTGCGGCGTACCGAGCAGGCCGAAGTGGTCAATTATCAGGCTCTTGAAGACCTGGCCTGCCAGTATGCCGATCATCGTCATGGCGATACCGATTACCGGCGTTGCCACGGTCAGGATAATGACATAAATCGGCCCAAGTACCCCGCCCAGCAACTGCCATGATGGCTGGGCAAAGAATGAAGGGCTATTACGCGGGCTGAAAAAAAGCATCAGCAGAAAGGTCAGCGCCGCACCCACGCCAAAGACACTAAAGGTGGCCCAGAGGTCACCGACCTCCCCGGCAAGTGGCCCGAGCAATCCTGCCTCTATGGACAGTCCCATGCCTCCGGCAATAACGATAAAAATTAATATCAGTTGCATAGCAATCAGTCTCCCATTGTCCTGGCGGAGAAGATTACGTCTTAACATGAATGATAAAAATGCAATAATGAGATAAACACTTATGCAGGATATGCATCAATGAATGAGGCTGGTAACATCAGTATTCGTGCGCTGCTGATTTTTATTGACGTTTATGAAACGCAGAATTTCTCTGTGGTGGCGCGGCGGGAGGGGATATCCGCCTCTCAGGTATCGCGCGTCATCCATCAAATGGAGGATGCGCTCGGGCAGCAGCTCTTTTACCGCAATACCCGGGCTATTATCCCGACGGAAAGTGGCCATCTTTTTATCCGCTATGCGCGCGCGATGACGGGTAGCCTGGAGGAGGCCCGGCGGGAACTCAACGAGAGAACGCTTGAGCCTTCCGGAATGGTTCGCATAAACGCCCCTGTATTCTTTGGACAGCGCCATGTAGCCCCCGCGTTACCCCGCCTGATGGAACGCTATCCGAGGCTTAACATTGAGCTTACGCTGACTGATGATTACATTGATCCGCATCGGGAGGCGGCTGACGTCATTTTCCGGATTGGCGCGCTGAAGGATTCCTCATTTCATGCGCGCGTGTTTGGCCAGCAGTTCTATCATCTTGCCGCGTCACCGGATTACATCCGCCGACACGGCATGCCTGATTCACCTGACGAGCTCGCACGTCATAAATGCTTGGTCTATAGCGGCTCATCAGGGCCAAACCGCTGGCTACTGCGCAGGCATGGCGAGGAGTGGGTGCACTATCCTGTCTCGCCCCTGATGTCATCCAATAATGCTGAATCGCTGCTGATTGCTGCCCTTGGGGGAATGGGGATTGTGCTGTTTCCTGACTGGCTGATTGGAGACCGCCTGAAGAGCGGTGAGCTTGTCGGGCTGCTGCCGGAGCTGGACACGTCCATAAAAACGGAGCCGCAGCACATCGCGGCAATTTATCCACATGCCCGCCATCCACCATTAAACGTTCGGGCAATTATCGATTACTACATTGACGCGTTCGGTTCACCGCTTTACTGGCAGGCAGAGTAAGATATTCGATTCTTATGGCAAAAAATGCCCTGGCGTTTTACCTATAATGGCCCGAAAGGCGGCGGAAAACGCGGCTGGGCATGAGAAGCCAAGCTGATAAGCGACCTGCTTTACAGGGATGCCGTTTGCGAGAAGATCCAATGACGCGCAAACTCTGGCACGTTGCTTCCATGTTCTGAAGCTGAACCCGGTATCCTTGATAAAAAGCCGTGAGAATGTGCGTTCGGACATATTAGCGATATACGCCAGGTCGCTCATTGCCGCTTCCCAGCGATGGTTAACCAACAATTCCTGAGTTGCACAGAACAACCGTTCATCACGCGGCATGGGAAGTTCCGTGGCTAAAGGGGCCGCCTCACTTAAAATTTCCAGAAGTAGCAGCGCCATTTTTCGTTGGCTCGATCCGTTATATTCCTGGCTAAAGATTCCCTGAATGAGTTCTTTCACCAGAGGCGTGGCGGTTATGACATGCACATCGTGACTTTTTGTGAAGTTCGTACACTCGGCGATAAGACTACTGCTGAAATAGACCGATTGCAGGTCTGTTTGTGATAACAGGTGATAGCTGTGGATTTGCAGGGGCGGAAGCCATAATGCGCGCTGCGGCGGTATGACCCAGCGATGACCTTCGGTTTCAACGAGCATCACGCCTCTGGAAGCAAACAGTAACTGCCCTTCAAGATGATGATGAGGGGGATCTGACTCGCCGCGCTGATAGTGTATTGCCGTGCCGGACCAGCCAACACGTTCATCATGCCTTGGCGTTTTATCTATACTTCCTGGCATTTAAGATTCAACTCCTGCGCTTATGATGATGGCGTCATCCCCCTGAGCCAGAATCAGACTGGCTCGCTGAGGTGGTATTCATAATTATCATAAGTATTACAGGAGCATATGCAAATGAGAGTTCACTTCATCGTTCACGAGAGTTTTGAGGCACCAGGCGCTTATGAAACGTGGGCAAGAAAGAAGGGGCATGACGTCACTTATTCGCGCCTTTATGCGGGTGAAAAACTCCCAACGAATAACGGTGACATTGATTTGTTGATTGTGATGGGCGGCCCGCAGGATCCGAGCGTGACGACTGACGAATGCGCCCATTTTGATGCAAAAAGTGAACAAGCCTTTATTGCTTCTGTTATCAGATCAGGAAGCGCCGTAATCGGAGTGTGTTTAGGCTCGCAATTGATTGGCGAAGCGCTTGGTGCGCCTTTTGCGCACAGCCCGGAGAAAGAGATTGGCAAATTCCCGGTTTATCTGACGAAGGATGGAAGCAAGAGCGAGATGTTCAGTCATTTTGGCCCCATGCTCGAGGTGGGGCACTGGCATAACGATATGCCTGGCCTGACGGCTGATGCGGTCATTATGGCTTACAGTGAAGGGTGTCCACGCCAGATTGTGGCTTATTCCGATCGCGTTTACGGTTTTCAGTGCCATTTGGAGCTAACGCTGGAAGTCGTTGAACAACTTATTGCCCATTCAGCATCGGAGCTGAGTCGGTCCAGTGAATATCGTTTTGTCGATACGGTGGAGAAACTTCGGGCACATGATTACGGTGAAATGAATGCGGCTTTGTTCATCTTCCTTGATAAACTTGAAGCGCGCTGCGCATTAGTGCGCCCCTAAAAACGAAGCCAGAATCGGGTGACAGACATGAGCAAGGCGCTGAAAGAGAGTAAAAGATTGACAGACTTCCTGTTTAAATGGTTGTATAATGCAACTATATAAGCAAGGGTAATGTGAATGAATCCAGAATTGCAGACCATAAAAAATGTACGTGAAGCTTCTCGTTTAATGGTGCGCGAGCTGGGTTTTATGAACCAGACGCTGGCGGCGACGGATTATCCTCCTTCCGCCGTTCACGCCCTGCTGGAAGTTGAAACGCATGGGGCGATATCAGCGGCTCAGTTGGTACAGATTCTGGGACTGGAGAAATCCAGCGTGAGTCGCATGCTCGCAAAGCTTGTCAAAGCCGGCGAACTGGAAGAAAGACCTTCCGCCGAAGATGCGAGGACGAAACTGTTAAATCTCACCGAAAAGGGGAGAGTGACTGTCCAGACCATCAATGCTTACGCTGACGACCGTGTCATCGCCGCACTCAAAAAGTTGGCCCCATTTACCCAAATAACGACCTCGCAGGGGCTTTCATCCTATGCCTGCGCCCTGAAGGCTAGCCGCGAAAACACGGACGTCAACGCAAGCAATAGTGTCAAAATTGTCACGGGGTACTATCCAGGAATGATCGGTCGCATTGCTGAAATGCATGGCGTCTATTATGCAAGGGAGCATAACTTCGGCATTATTTTTGAATCGAAGGTTGCTGCGGGCCTTGCTGATTTTTCTGCCCGTCTGGATAAACCCTGCAACCAGATTTGGTTGGCAATGGTAAACGACAGAATCGTCGGCTCGGTAGCCATCGACGGTGAGGATCTGGGAAATAACGACGCGCATCTGCGTTGGTTCATCCTCGACGATGGATGTCGTGGCAGTGGACTGGGTAGAAAACTCATTGCAGAGGCGATGTCATTTTGTGTCGAGCAGAGGTTCTCTTCGGTACAGCTATGGACATTTAACAAACTGACAGCGGCAATACGATTGTATGAATCATTTGGTTTTAAATTGTCCAAAGAATGGGAAGGCGACCAGTGGGGAAGTATCATTACGGAGCAACAGTTTATTCGAAAAATCACCTGAGCATTCCTGACGTCTCTTTCTTTTGAATATAGCCATGTTTCAGCACTCTCTCTGTTTCATGAATATCGGCGGCCCAAACCGCCGATATCCTCATCCATTACAAATCCGGCCCTTTTTTCCCTTCCTCAATAAACGCCTCATCAAGCTCCTCCGCGTTACCTTCATGATCGCGACCAGAGAAAAGATTCCAACTGGCAAGGAACAGGGCGGCAATTAAGGGGCCGATGACGAAACCATTAATACCGTACATTTCCATGCCACCCAGCGTAGAAATCAGAATCAGATAATCGGGCATTTTGGTGTCTTTACCAACCAGAATCGGACGCAAAATATTATCAACCAGGCCGACGATTATCACAAAGAAACCAATAATAAACAGGGCTTGCCACAGCTGGTGGGTCGCGAACAAATATATCGCCGCCGGCACCCAAACGATAGCCGATCCCACAGCGGGTACCAGCGACAAAAAGGCCATCAGCGCGCCCCATAAGATACTGCCGTCAATACCGACGATAGCAAATGCAATACCACCCAATGCGCCCTGAACAATGGCGACAACCGCCGTACCTTTTACGGTTGCGCGCGACACACCGACAAATTTTGCGAACAGATGCTGTTTCACAAAGTCGGAAAGCGGCAGTGAGTCCAGAATCTGATTCACCAGATACGGCCCATCTTTAAGCAGGAAAAAGAGCAGATACAGCATGATGCCGAAGCTGATGGCGAAGCCAAATGTGCCTTTACCTATCAGGAAAGCGCTACCCGCGAGATATTGCCCACCCTGCAAAGCGGCTTCTGACAATTTTTTCTGGATCTGTGCGGCATCATCCAGATTATGCTCCGTCAGGAACCCACGCGCCCAATCGGGGAGATGCGAGAAGAGGGCGGCCACCACTTCCGGGAACTGGGTATTGTTCTGCTGGAGTTTGGTGTAAACCACATTCAATTCAAACGCCAGCGATGACAAAATGATCATTAACGGGATGAAGACGATAAGACAAATAATCACCAGCGTGAGCAGTGAGGCCAGCCCGTTACGATCCCCCATCGCATCGCGTAATTTATTTTTTACCGGATAAAAAATAACCGTTAACACGGCAGCCCATAAAATGGCGGAAAAATAGGGGGACAGTACATCGAAGAAGGCCCATGTCACCAGGGCCAGAATGAAGAGAAAGAAACCTTTAGTAAGTCCATTAAAGCGCA
Organism: Pseudocitrobacter sp. RIT415; assembly: GCF_003057695.2. Taxonomy (NCBI): domain Bacteria; kingdom Pseudomonadati; phylum Pseudomonadota; class Gammaproteobacteria; order Enterobacterales; family Enterobacteriaceae; genus Pseudocitrobacter; species Pseudocitrobacter sp. RIT415. The sequence continues at coordinate 57,501 of NZ_QBJC02000023.1, forward strand.
TTAGTAAATCCTGTAACTGAAAGACTGTAACGACTATAGAACCGTACAGACGATTTACCAACCTAAATACTTCCAGGGCGCTATAAAGTTGCGAAACACCTTAATGGGATGAAACAAAGGATACAAAGCAATTCAATACCCGGCTAACCTCACGATTTTTCAGCCATATCATCATGGTATTAACGTTGCCGATGTGCGGTGAAATAGAGTGGCAGCGAATGGGAAAACTCGCTTCATACTGTTTCACAACGCTTTCAGGTAATAATGCAATACCCATTCCGGCGCTTACGCAGCCAAGAATTGCCTGAAAAGAACCAAACTCCAGCGGTTCGGCATAATCGATATTTTGCAGCCGCAACCATTGCCCCAGCCGCGAACGATAATTACATCCTTTTACAAAGACGAGTGGCCTTGTCACTTCAAGGTCGGCTCCCGTGACGACATGACCATGCTCGGCGGCGGTAACTAACACCAGTGTTTCCTGACACAGCACCTGCGTTTGTAGCCTGGAATTGTCCATGTGCAACGCCTGATGGTCAGCGACGAAGGCGATTTCAAGTTCACTATTCAGGATCTGCTGAACCAACACATCTGTCGGTGACGTTTTTAAGTTCAGTTCAACAGAGGGCATTTCACGATGAAAGTTAGCCAGCAAAGCAGGAAGCCTGACGGCGGCCGTGGTTTCCATTGCGCCAATGCGTAGTGGGCCTGCGGCTTTTGTTCCCTGCATAGACAATTCGGCTTCGTCTAACAGCGCGAGGATTTTGTTGGCATAACGCAGCAGCAGTTCACCTTCAGGGGTGATGTGCAGCCGGTTTTTCTCACGAATGAACAACGACACATCCAGGCTGGACTCCAGTTGTTTGAGCCGCGTCGTGACGTTTGATGAAACGCAGTGCAGGCTACGGGCTGCAGCGGTGATAGAGCCGGTTTCCGCGACAGTTTTAAACAAATTTAATGAGGTACTGTTCATCGTATCTGTTACTCAAAGTGAAGGTTTTCGTCATTTTTATTAACTTTTTATTATCATTTCTTTATGTAACATAACAATCAAATCTGATTGACATATTGAGCCTGAAAAATGGATCTTGATCACAATGTTACTGGCCATCGCCAGTTCAGCACGGCTGTCTTCGGTATGATCGTTTTAACACTGGGCATGGGAATTGGTCGGTTTTTATATACGCCGATGCTACCGGTTATGTTGCATGAAGGCATTTTTAGTTTTTCGCAATTATCGTTGATTGCCAGCGCGAATTATGCCGGATACCTGGTTGGCAGCCTCCTGTTCTCTTTTGGTATTTTTGGCGGCCTGAAGAATATCAAAGGGATGTTAATTTGTGCTGCGTTGGTCACCGGGCTGCTTATTTTTGCGATGGCTGTGGTCACGCACCCTGATATAGTGATTGTTATTCGATTTATTGCCGGTGTTGCCAGCGCAGGCATGATGATATTCGGATCGATGCTTATGTTACAGCATACCCATAATCCGTTTGTCATTGCTTCTTTGTTTGCCGGCGTCGGAGTGGGTATTTTTATCGGCAACGAATATGTGATAGCCGGTATCGCCTATGCATTAAATTCAAAACTGCTATGGATCGGCGCATCCATCATTTCCGCTGTCCTTTTCCTTGCGCTGATTATCTTACTGCCGGCAAACAAACACGTACTGCCTCCTCAGAAAGCAGCTTCCTCATCTGAGCCGAATATTCAGTGGTGGAATTTAGCATTGCTATATGGCCTGGCCGGTTTCGGTTATATCATTGTGGCGACTTATCTCCCTTTAATGGCCAGAGGCGTGGGTAATGAATTTCTGGCCAACCATATCTGGTCTATTGTTGGCCTCGCCGTTATTCCCGGATGCTATGGTTGGTTATGGGCCGCACGTAAGTGGAGCATATTGTCCTGCCTGAGCGTTAACTTAATTGTACAGGCGAGTTGTGTTGTGATGGCCTCGTTTATCCACTCGCCGTTTTTATTAACCTTAAGCTGTATTGGCTTCGGCGCAACCTTCATGGGTACCAGTTCTCTGGTGATGCCACTCGCGAAAAAGATTTCTGCTCCACAGAAAATTAATCTTCTTGGGCTGGTTACACTCACCTATGGCATTGGGCAAATTGCCGGGCCTTTGATCGTAAGTGCGTTTCAGAACAACAAAAATGGAATGACTATTTCAATATTATCTGGCGCTTGCGCGTTATTTATCGCAGCAGGGATTAGCTATGTTCAACACAGCAAAGTTAAATACTCTCAAAGTTGGAGCAAAGAATGAAAAAAACGACCGTTGCTATTATTGGAATGGGGCCTCGGGGGCTAAGTATTCTGGAAAGAATTTGTGCCCAGTATGCACAACAAAAACAGAATGGACATATCGATATTGTTATCATTGATAAAAATGCCATGGGGGTGGGCGCCCACAGCTTATCACAGCCCGACCATTTATTAGTTAACACCGTTGCCTGCCAGATAACATTATTTGGTGATGCAACGGTAAAAAATGCCGGGCCTTTCCGTTCAGGGCCCTGTTTTCATCAGTGGGCCAATGAGCAAGGCTATAAAAACGTTGATGGCCGTTTTTTTAAAAATGTGGCAGGCAAACCCATTCAGGCTAACGATTATTTACCTCGTCGATTGTTAGGTGAATACTTAAATTGGTTTTATCATGTAATTATCAACACCTTGCCTGAAAATATCTCGGTCACCCAGATAAATCAGCCAGCCAGAAATATTTTGATTCAGGACGACGAGAAGTCCGTAATCATTTTAGAAGATACCCAGCGCGTGGTGGTCGATTATGTTTATCTGACCACAGGTCACAGCGACAATGTTAAAACGTTTGACGATCATCTTGTCGAACGCTTTATTGCCAATAATTTTAAGAAAAATGAACGCCTGGACTACTATGCGACGCCTTACCCAGTAAACAACCTGGATAAAATAACAGCAGAATCGAATGTGATTGTTCAGGGTATTGGGTTGACTGCCTATGATGTTATTTCGCAATTAACGATTGGCAGAGGGGGGCGCTTTTGCCGGGAGGACGGTGAACTCCGCTATCACCCTTCAGGAAAGGAGCCGGGTATCTTTATCTATTCGCGTCAGGCTCTTCCTTTTAGCAGCCGCGGTGAGAATCAAAAAGGCGTCTCCGGGCAATACTCACCACGCTTCTTAACGGCAATGGCTATCAGAGAATTGCGGGTGAAAAATGTGCTTGCGAAAGGATCTTCAAAAATCGATTTTATTGAACAAGTTTTCCCTTTATTGCATAAAGAAATGTGTTATGCCTACCGTTCAACTCTCAATGGCCAGTGGTTAGATGCAGGCACTTATGAACCGAGCGCTGATGACATCGCCGTCATCGACAGTGTGCTTTATCCACACCAATCGCAGGAACATTTGAGTTTAAAAGATTATACGCAATGGTTTATGTATTTCTTGCGTAAGGATCTGCAGGAGTCTGCGGAGGGCAATGTCCATGGCCCAATCAAAGCAGCGACAGACATCATTCGTGATGTCAGGGATATTTTACGAGAAGCGATTGATAATTCGGGACTAGATTCTCGGTCACATCAATATTTTCTTGAGCATTTTAATCCTATTTTTAACCGCATTGCCGTTGGCCCACCGAAGTTAAGAAATGAACAATTATTAGCGTTAATGGAAGCGAATGTGGTGTGTCTGGCCGGCGGTAAAGATGCAAGGTTAGTGTTAAATGACTGCGATGGAAAATTTGAAGTTCATTCAACTTTCAAAGAAGAGAGTACTGAGATTCAGGCTGATGTTTTAATTAAGGCGAAAATTGCCAGTTTTTCGCCGCTACATGATGCTTCACCGTTAATCAGAAATATGACAGCCACGGGTATCGTTCGTCCATTTATGAATGAGGGGTACCACCCAGGGGGGCTGGATATCGATCAATGCCAGCATCCTGTTAACCGTATGGGGGAAGCGCAGACGACTTTCTGGGTGCTGGGTAACCCTGCTGAAGGGGCGAATTTTTACACCTACGTCCTGCCACGTCCGCTGGTAAATTCAAGATTCCTGGTCGATGCAGGCCGTTGTGTCGCAGATATGTATCATCAAATGACGGTGCGCCATGTTCAGTCTGAGGTTGTGATAAATGCAGACTGAGCAAATCCAGGCCCGTGGCAAGACGTGGCAATCATTGCAATCTGCGTTAGCGATAACATCCTTGCTGGTGTTTCTGCTCGCTTGTGCGCTGATGAATAAACATGCAGCGATGCCGGTCATTGCGGGCGTTACCGCCGTGCTCTATTTCGCATCTACCGCTGCTTTCTGGTTAAAAAAATCCTCCGCCCGAAGTGGTTTGATTATTTTTCTCTGCTCGATGGTGTTTATTCTCGCGACAAACAACCTGCAAGGCATTGCGCTTCCTGCAATTTTTTCGCGATATTTTGATGTGATTTTACTGCTTGTTGGTATTGCCTTATTACGTCACGTCATGGCTTCTCTAAATTTTACGGCTGTACTGGGGGCGTATTTTTCGCGTAAAAAGACATCGAACCTGACTTTCTGGGTGACCTTATTGACGGCTTTCTTAACATGGCCGATGAGTCTTGGGGCAATCTCATTACTCCTCGATGGTCTCAAGTCAGTTCTTGGGCCAGGACGCAATCTGGCAAAGATTATTACCCGCACCGTATGCATTACGATGGTACTGATGCCAACAACCATCGGCGCTGCCACCGTTTGGGCGGCAATGCCGGACGTACCGCATGTTAAGGCAATGCTTGTGGGTATCCCTCTCTTTTTATTCAGTATCCTGCTCAACCAACGGGCAAAAGTGACGGTCATCACTGAAAACGAGACGCTGAAACCCAGCCGTGATGGAATGCGCTATATCCTGCTGTGTGTAGGTCTGTTCTGGGGGGGATTCATTTTTTCATTAACGGCGCTGAATCTCAATTCATTGCAAAGTATTGCCTTTACTGCAATCGTACTTTTTGTTGTCGATCATCTGGTTAAAAAGGATAGATCGTGGGCTGAACAATTAACGGAAACAGCACAGAATATATCCGGTGAGGTATTGTTGCTTTTAAGCTGCAGTGTGTTGACCTCAGTTTGCTGGCTGCTTTTTGCCCATGTGCCGGCAGGTATTACTGCTTATGTAGGCGGCCTGACAACGTTTGAGATCTACGCGATTATTTTGTTCATTGTCCCGCTTTTCGGTTTATTAGGTATCCATCCTCTGATTATCTTTAGCGTTTCATGGTCAATATTTTCCGATTATCTGACAGGGGGAATGGTTGATTATCAGATATGGATTTGCTTGTTTATTGCCACTCAGCTTATCTCTCCCGTGTCGATAAATGCTATTTTCGCTGCGAACAGCCTGAATGTGTCACCCAGTAATACGAGTTTTAAAATGCACTACGGTTATGTTCTGTCGTTTAATCTCTTTGCCCTTGTTTATCTTGGTGCAATGTCAACAATTATCTAAAAACAGGAGTTAATATGCCCTACGTAAACATCAAGATCACTAATGAAGGTGCTACCGATCAGCAAAAGAAACAGTTAATGGAGGGGGTAACACAGCTTTTGGTTGATGTTCTGAATAAAAACCCCAGTACCACCATTGTGGTCATTGATGAGGTAGAAACGGATAACTGGGGTATTGGTGGCGTGCCGGTTACAGAATTACGTAAAAAAAGCAAATAGTGTATTTTAAAAGTAAGGAGCGTGCCTCCTTACTTTTTCCCACTGATGGTCAGTATAAAAAAGTCTTCAATATTATTTATTGTTGGATATGCATTTCATATCTTATTAATAGACTGCTCAACCTATTGTTTAAAGGATGTTATTTATGCACGCTTATCATCATATTCGGCTGGGGGAGTCTTCCGCGAAAGTCAAAAATAGTTTTGATGAATTATTACCCGATCCGTGGCTTAAAGCTGAAGATGGTATTTTTCGATTCAGAAGTTACATGCAGGCCAGGGCCGGACGCGAAAAGTATTTTGATCTCTGCGCAGCGGGAGAGTTTTTTCAAACGGAAAAGCTGAATCATTACGCCGGTGGGATTGCAAGAAAATACCCTGAAATAAAAAAAGACGTTGCTGAAGAGGTCATGAATCTGGTGTTTCGTAAGCTTTTGCCACTGCTTCCTGACACCACCTACAACATAGGTATTCATCAGATACGAATAACTACAGATGACCGCAGACCAGGCTATCCGGCGCCAGAAGGAATTCATAAAGATGGATTTAAGTACATCGCAATTTATTGCAGTGAAATTGAGAATGTGACCGGTGGTGAAACCACGCTTATTCCTAATCACGATGGTGGTAATGACGCATCTACGTTCAAACTGCATGCGGGTGATGCAGTCATATTCAATGATGTAAATTATCAACATTATACCGCGGCAGTAGTTCCTTTGTTGCCGGGAAAAGGTTATCGGGATGTTTTTGTTATTACATTTGATGTTGAAGGGGAAAAACAATGAATATCTTACTGTGCCCACCAAAAATTATTTTTCAGCACTCACGGGAAGAGTGGCAATCATTACAAGCCGTGACCCCGGTTTTGATCGCGACGTGCGCAAGCCAGACCGATGATATTCTAAATCATATGGGGGAGGGATTCTCTTTCCTTTTTTATGAAAATTTCAATGATAATCCCTTTGTGGAAATGGATATTTATCACTACGCCCAGGCTAATAACGCAACGGGTATCTTTTTTCTCGCTGAAATCGATGTTCTGAGAGCCGCGAGAATCAGCGATCGTCTGGGTTTAACTCACGATCGTGAAAAAAAAGCCATGTTTTTCCGCGATAAATTTATGATGAAATCACTTGTTCAGTCTCATCAGTTGACAGTTCCCGCTATGGCGCGCGTTGACAGTGCGACGGCGATGGCGCGATTTATTGCCGAACAAGGATATCCCTGCGTGATCAAACCTAATGATGGGCGTGGATCACAGGGTGTCGTAGTTCTCAAAAATGAAGGGCAGCTTTATAAATATCTGGCGCAGGTTAAGCCGTCAGAGTATCACAATCTGCTTATTGAAAAATTTGTCGAAGGCGAAGCCTATCAAATTAATGCGCTGTATTTAAAAGGTAAACCGATATTTATTTCCGCATCCCGCGCGACCGTCTCCTGCCTGGATTTCCTGTCCGGGAAAACGTTAGGTCTGGTGATGGAAGATGACACGCCTCTGCATCGTAAACTGATCGCCTACACCCAATATCTTGCGGAAGAGGTTTTTCCAACGGAAGAAAATGCATTGCTTCATCTTGAGGTTTTTGTTGATAAAGATAACAACATTATTTTTGGTGAACTTGCCTGCCGGTTAGGTGGCTGTTTTGTCAATGAAGAATTAGGCGCCGCGTTTGGTCTTGATCCTCGTATGACCTGGCTTAAAGCGTCTCTATGCGATATCTACCCACAGGACTTGTCCCAAAGACAACCTGTTCTACGGGTCGGTCAATTAAATGTGCCGCCTGCGCAGGGTACGCTTCTCTCTATTGCGGAAAAATGTCCGTTACCCTTTGTGGTTAAATATCGGGCAACCGGTGTTATTGGTCGTCAATATGACATGATGAAGTTAACAAATGGCGAGATCGTAAGTGCTATTGTTAAAGCGGAGTCCAGCCGGGAAGTCAAAGAAAATCTTGATGCATTGACCCAATGGGTTGCTGAAAATACCCTTTGGGTGAACGAAACTGTTCACTAAGAATTCCACATTCCCGCTTGCCAGGAGAAAAGGCGTATGAAATTGTTAGTCGGTTTTGTTCTTTGTATCCTAGTCGGGTTGGGATTTACCTATTGCAACGTTCCGTTAGGTATGATGTTTGGCCCCCTGATTACCGTGCTGGTGTTAAAACGTACCGGCCTTTCTGTACCCGTGCTGCCTGGCAGCATGACGGTGATTCAACTCTCTCTTGGCACGTCGATTGGCCTTTTATTTCGCGATTTTTCTTTTGGGGTGCAAGGAAATATCGCATTTTTACTGATGTTCTTATTGCTGTGCTTATTCTTACAGTTTACCGCATGCTATTTGTGGTGTATTCATCGATTACGCTGGAGTAAGGAAGAAGCGCTATTAGGTGCGGTTCCTGGAGCAATGGCAGCGGTTTTAGCGTTGGCTTCCCACATAAAAACGCCACCGCAAAAAATTATCATTTCGCACTCTTTGCGGCTCATCACACTGACTTTATTTGCCGGATATATTAGCGGTGGCGCGCACACCCCTACGGCCATGTCGCCTGTATTGTTTACCGCGACTAATATACTCTGGTTACTGGGTATCGTCCTGGCAGGCTATGTGTTGGGCAAGTGCCTTGAACGCGTTCATTTCCCCGCACCTTTTATGATTACCTCATTACTTTGTGCGGCGCTATTGCATCCTTTTTCATCGCAGACGGTGCTTTTCCCCGATGTATTCAATCAGTTCAGTATGGCCTTAATGGGCATTTTACTGGGGCATCATTTTATTGCGTTTACGTTGACGGCATTTATGCGCCATCTCTGGTCTTCAATGCAGCTCATTACCATTGGGCTGGGCGTGACGGTGATAATGGCATTGACTGCGGCACATCTTCTGGATTATCCCTTTTATTTATTAATGCTGTCCTGGGTTCCAGGAAGCGTGGAATCGATGTCCTTTGCGGCACTTGCGCTTAACGCGAATGCCAGTTTTGTAATGGCAAGTCATATTATACGCATGTTGCTCATTCAAACGATTCCGGCAATGGTTATTTACCGCAAAAGAGAAGTGACACAAGATAATGGCGCTACAATGCGTAAACCGACGAAGCCACTATAGGATTTCACTCATGACGGTGTTAAGGGAATTCGTCCATGCTTAAAGAAAATTTTAATGAGCTGCAGCTCTTTCTTGCTGTTGCGCGAGAGCGCAGCTTTACCAAAGCAGCAGGTAAACTTGGCGTCACGCAATCTGCGTTGAGCCATGCGATGAAGGCACTGGAGGCGCGGCTTAATCTTCGTTTATTAACGCGTACAACGCGAAGCGTTGCGCCAACGGAGATAGGAGAGCAAATCATTGCTTGTCTTGAACCCCGACTTTACGAACTGGATGAAGAGTTGCAACGCCTGGTTCAACAAAATGGCGTCGCCGCGGGAAATCTCCGCATTTCAGCCGGCGAGCACGCCGCTAAATATCTGTTATGGCCAAAACTGAAGTCATTTTTACGCGAATATCCCGATATTAATGTTGAGTTGGTCGTTGATAATGGTTTCGTCAATATTGTGGATGGGCGTTTCGATGCGGGCGTGCGCCTGGGTGAGAGTGTCGACAAGGATATGGTCGCGGTAAGAATCGGCCCGGATGTCCGTTTGGTTGTGGCGGGCTCTGCGGAATATTACGCGAAATACGGTAAACCTCATACGCCACACGATCTGCAGCATCACCGCTGTATTAATATGCGGCTTCCCACTGCTGGCGGGCTGTATCATTGGGAGTTTGAAAATGCAGGTAAACCTCTAAAAGTCAGGGTTGAGGGGCAACTGACATTCAACACTATTGCGGAACGGATTGATGCTGCCGAGTCTGGTTTTGGCCTGGCATTTATTCCTGAGGACAGCATCTGCGAGCAAATTGCCGATGGACGGCTGGAAACAGTATTATCCGAATGGAGTCCTGTTTTTTCGGGATATTATCTTTATTACCCCAGCAGAAAACAGCATCCACCTGCATTTGCATTACTGATCGATGCACTCAGATATTCCGCTAATCCAGATGATGTCTGAACCTGCTTAACGGGATCTGGCCATCGCCTGCTGAATCACCGGAATTGGCGTAAGTAAATGCTGACGCATTAATTCACTGGCATGTGCTGCATCACGTGCCAGTATTACCTCGGTCAATTGCTGATGCTGGTCATGTTTATCTTCCAGCATTTCGACAGACAGCACTGTTGTGCGCAGCCAGATAAAACGATAGCGTGCGGCCAGATCAAATAATCGTTCGCGCATTTGCAGCAGATAATGTGAACCACAGCCGGCGACAATTGCCGTATGGAACGCCTGATGGCGGCGATCCCATTCATCCAGCATATTTTCACTGGCGTCGTTGGCTTCCAGTTTGCTGAGCATATGCGCGCGGGCAAGGATTTCAGCTTCCCAGGCGTCATCACCGCGCTCAATGGCAAGACGTACCAGCATGGCTTCCATGTTGGCGCGTGCATCGAAGATGTCGAGCAACTCCTTTTCCGACATGGAAGCGACGTTATACCCTTTCTGGTTCACCACCGTGACCAGGCGTTCGGCCACCAGCTGCGAAAGCGCCTCTCGTAGTGGCCCCACGCCCAGGCCATAGCGAGTGGTCAACAGGCTCATGCGTAGCTTTTCATCGGGTTGATAAACGCCGCGAATAATATCGTTTTTCAGCCAGCGATAGCCATCAATGGCCGTTGGTTGAGGAATAGCGGTCATGGCCTTGCTCCTTTATAGAAATCCCGGCTTTCGCCGGGATAATACGCTATCGGGTATTGTGTAGCGGTGTTTTTTGCCACAATACCAGTTTTTTCCAACGCGCCATAATCGGCACGGTACAGATGATCCCTATCGCTAATACGCCCGTGGAAATGACCTCGAGTTGCTGCGCCGGACGAAATAGCATCACCACCAGGACAAAGGTAATAAAGCCAATCACCAGCCAGGTGAGCCAAGGATAAAGCCACATGCGCAGGCGAATTTCGCTGCCTTCCGCCAGCAGAATTTTACGCATCCGCAATTGCGAAACGGCAATGACCAAATAAACCAACAGAGCGATAGCGCCGGAACTGTCGATCAGGAATTTAAACACTTTCGCAGGCGCGTAGTAGTTCACCACCACCGTTAAAAATGCCGCACCGGTGGAGAGTAAAACGGCCACGTACGGTGTTTTGCTGCGGTTGATTTTGCCCATCACCGCTGGCGCATCCCCACGACGGCTTAAGGAGTAAAGCATCCTTGATGCGGTATAGAGCGCCGAGTTCAGGCAACTGGTTACGGAAAGTAAGATCACGCAGTCCATGATTAATTTTGCGTGCGGAATATTGAGTAACTCCAGCACCGAGCGATAAGAACCGATGGCTTTTAGTCCCGGCATATTCCACGGAATTAGTGCCACAACGACAAAAATGGAACACAAATAGAAAATAGAGATACGCCAGATAACTGAGTTGGTGGCGCGAACAATGTGTTTTTCCGGCGTGTCGGATTCTGCAGCCGCAATGGTGACAATTTCTGCGCCCATAAACGAGAACATGGTGATCAGCATCGCGCTTAAAACTGCACCAAAACCGTTCGGCATAAAGCCGCCGCTATCCCACAATCTTGAGATTCCGCTTACGTCAGCGTAAGGGTAGAAACCGCTAATTGCGACTGCGCCAAGGAAAATAAAGGCCAGGATAGCAATGACTTTGCACAGCGCGAGCCAGAATTCAAATTCGCCGTAGTTTTTGACGCTTAACAAATTACTGCCCGTTAAGGCGAGGGTGATGACCAGAGAAAATAACCAAATGGGAATGCCGGGAACCCAGGAATGCAAGATCATAGCGGCGATGTTGGCCTCCAGCGGGATAACCAGTACCCAAAACCACCAGTACAGCCAGCCGATGGTATAGCCTGCCCAGCGGCCAATCGCTTTATCGGCGTAGGTGGAAAATGAGCCGGTGTCGGGCGTGGCAACCGCCATTTCCGCCAGCATCCGCATAATCATAACCACCAGTAATCCGGCGAACAGATAGGCCAGTAAGACCGCCGGGCCCGCTTCGGCGATAGCGACGCTGGAACCGACAAACAGACTTGCGCCGATAACACCGGCAATAGATAACATGGTGACGTGGCGTGATTTCAACCCGCCGCCTAACTCATGTGGTTGCGATGATTGCCCCATCCTGAATCCTCTCGAAAGTGTGTCACTTGGGAGAGCGCCCCGACATTTCCCGCGTCGGGTCACGCGTTTAATTGTTATTGGTTCTTTTTGCCGGAGAGCGGCTCCGCCTTATCCGGCCGACATAGATTTATTCCTGTTCACGTACAGATTGTCGGATGCGACGTAAACGCCTTATCCGACCCACATACCCGTAGGCCGGACAAGACGCGCAGCGTCGCCTCCGGCATGGTGCGCCGAATGTCGGATGCGGCGTAAACGCCTTATCCGACCTACATCCCCGTAGGCCGGACAAGACGCGCAGCGTCGCCTCCGGCATGGGTGCGGTGCTACTGTTTCGCCTCATCAAAACACTGGCCGATGATCTCCAGACCCTGACGGATCTGAGCGTCTTCAATGGTGAGCGGTACCAGGATGCGCAGCACGTTGTAATACGGGCCGCAGGAGAGAAGAATCAGCCCTTTGTCACGGGCGCGCGCCACGATCTCGGCGGTAAGTTTGGCGTTGGGTTTACTGTGATTGCCATCTTCAAACAGCTCGATGGCGATCATCGCCCCCAGTCCACGTACGTCGCCGATCTCCGGGTGATTTTCGGCGATTGCCAATAATCCGTCTTTTAGCTTCTGGCCCAGATCGTTGGCTTTTTGCAGCAGATTTTCCTGCTCGAACACCTTCAACACTTCCAGCGCCGCCACGCAGGCAATCGGGTTACCCGCATAGGTACCGCCCAGACCGCCTGGTGCGACAGCATCCATCACTTCAGCGCGCCCGGTGACGCCCGCCAGCGGGAAGCCGCCTGCGATCGATTTCGCAAAGGTGGTGAGATCTGGCGCAACGCCCATCTGTTCCATTGCAAACAGCGTGCCGGTACGCCCGGCACCGCTTTGCACTTCGTCGGCAATCAGCATGATCCCGTGCTCGTCACACAGTGCGCGTAAACGCTGCATAAAGGCAGGCGTTGCGGCGTAGAAACCGCCTTCGCCCTGAACGGGCTCAATCACGATGGCGGCGATATCTTCCGGCGCAGCGTCATTTTTAAAAATTCGGTGGATACTGGCGATAGCGTCGTCTTCACTGATGCCATGCAGCGGGCAAGGGTAAAGCGCGCGATAAACATGCCCCGGCATCAGCCCCATCCCCGCAGAGTACGGATTCACCTTGCCGGTCAGCGCCAGCGTGTAGTGCGTGCGCCCGTGGTAAGCGCCGCTAAAGGCGATGGTGCCGCTGCGTTTGGTGGCGGCGCGGGCGATTTTCACCGCATTTTCCACCGCTTCGGAACCGGTCGTTACCAGCAACGTTTTTTTGGCGAAATCGCCCGGCACCTTCTGATTCATTATTTCGCACAACTCCAGATATGGCTCGTAAGCCAGCACCTGGAAGCAGGTGTGCGACAGCTTTTTCAACTGCGCTTCCACCGCCGCCACCACTTTCGGATGCAGGTGCCCGGTATTGAGCACCGCAATCCCGCCCGCGAAATCAAGATACTCACGGCCTTCAACGTCCCACACCCGGCAGTTTTCCGCACGATCAGCGAAAATTGGGTGAATTTGCCCAACGCCACGAGGAACTGCCTGACTGCGGCGCTGCATTAACTCTTTATTGCTGCTCATTCGCGTTCTCCAGTTAAAGACCGATGCACATATATTTGATTTCTAAGTAATCTTCGATGCCATACTTCGAACCTTCACGACCCAGTCCCGAGGCTTTGATACCGCCGAACGGGGCCACTTCATTGGAAATAATGCCGGTGTTGATGCCGACGATGCCGTACTCCAGCGCCTCGCCCACGCGGAAGACGCGGCTTAAATCGCGGGCGTAGAAATAGGCGGCAAGACCAAACTCGGTGTCGTTGGCCTGTGCAATCACATCGGCTTCATCTTTAAAGCGGAACAGTGGGGCGAGGGGGCCAAACGTCTCTTCTTTCGACACTTTGGCGTTGGCTGGCACGTCCACCAGAATGGTCGGCTGGAAGAAGTTGCCGCCGCGCTCGTGCGCTTTACCACCGCAAACCACGCGCGCGCCTTTCTCCAGCGCATCGGCAATATGCTCTTCCACTTTGGCTACCGCTTTTTCATCGATCAGCGGCCCGATGGTGACGCCTTTGTCCAGCCCGTCGCCGATGTGGAGTTTGCTCACCGCCTGCTGCAATTTTTCAGCAAAGCGGTCATACACGCCGTCCTGCACGTACAAGCGGTTGGCGCAGACGCAGGTTTGCCCGGCGTTGCGGAATTTCGAGGCCAGCGCGCCTTCCACGGCTTTATCGAGATCGGCATCGTCAAAGACGATAAACGGCGCGTTGCCGCCCAGCTCCAGCGACACTTTTTTGATGTCTTTTGCGCACTGTTCCATTAACTGGCGGCCAATTTCGGTTGAGCCGGTAAACGACAGTTTGCGCACCAGCGGATTGCTGGTCAGTTCGTTACCGACCGCACCCGCCGAGCCGGTGACCACGTTAAATACGCCAGCCGGAACGCCCGCGCGGATCGCCAGCTCCGCCAGCGCCAGGGCGGAAAACGGTGTTTGACTCGCAGGTTTCAGCACCATGGTGCAGCCTGCCGCCAGCGCCGGGCCGGCTTTACGGGTAATCATCGCCGCCGGGAAGTTCCACGGCGTGATAGCGGCGGTAACGCCAATCGGCTGCTTGATAACAATCAGGCGTTTATCGGCCTGATGACCGGGAATGGTGTCGCCATAAATACGTTTGCCTTCTTCGGCAAACCACTCAATAAAGGAGGCGGCGTAGCTGATTTCGCCTTTCGCTTCAGCCAGCGGTTTACCCTGTTCGAGGGTCATCAGACGTGCTAAATCGTCCTGATGCTCCATCATCAAATTGAACCAGTTACGCAGAATGGTGGCGCGTTCTTTGGCGGTGAGCGCACGCCAGGCGGGCAGGGCGCGGTTGGCGGCATCGATAGCGGCGCGGGTTTCCTCCGCGCCCATTTTTGGCACGCTACCCAGCTTGTCGCCGTTCGCCGGATTGGTGACGTCGATGACCTCGCCATTGTTGGCGTCCAGCCATTCCCCGTTAATCAACGCCTGCTGGCGAAATAAGTTACTGTCGTTAAGTTTCATCGCTACATCCTGTTTTCAAAAGTTATTGATTAAAGGCGGCGTGTAAGGCATCCACACTACGGGCCGCTCGCAGCGTGCGTCCGGGGTTACTCTGGCTTGCCAACAGCGTTTGTACCTTGCTGACAATATGCGCACCAATAGGAATTGCTGATGTCGCTGCCGGGGAGGGCGCATTGCAGGTGTGGATCGTGCGCGGGGTGGTGACAAACAGAAAATCGTCAATCAGCTTGCCGTCCGGCGATACCGCCTGCGCCCGCACACCGGCGGGCCAGGGCTGGAGATCGCTTAACGAAAGCCGGGGACAATACTTTTGCACCAGCCGCAGATAGCCGCTTTTGCACAGCGAGTTTTTCATCTCGCCCAGTCCTGAGCGTAGATGGTTTTGCAGTACCCGGCGAATCCCCGGGGAGCCCAAAATCTCCAGCGTGTCGCTAAATGAGAAGTCGCGCTTGCGATAGCCCTCGCGTTTAAAAGCTAGCACCGCGTTTGGCCCGACGGTCACGCTGCCGTCAATCATCCGGGTGAGATGAACGCCTAAAAAGGGCATCGCTGGATCGGGAATGGGGTAAATCAGGTGGTTAACAATCTGGTTATGCTCCGGCGCGAGGCGGAAATACTCACCGCGGAACGGGCAGATGATAAAGCCGGGTTCGAGGCCGAGCATTTTCACCAGCCGATCAGCCATCAGGCCAGAACAGCTTATCAGCGTCGACGCTTCATATTCGCCGCCCTGACGGGTTCGTATCACCACGCCGTTATTATGCTCATTGAGAGCGCTAATTTCGGCGTTATAGATAATCTCGCCGCCTTTGGCCTGGAAGGTTTTTGCCATCGCTGCCGTCACGTCGCGGTAGCTGACAATGCCGCTGGAGGGTACAAAAATACCGCCAAGGCCGGTGATATTCGGTTCGCGTTCGCGAAGCTCGTCGGCGTTTAACCATTCGCGCTCAATCCCGTTCGCCGCTGTGCGTTCCCATAACGCGCGCATTCGTTCCATTTCGAGTGTGGACGTGGCGACCAGCATCTTGCCGCAATTGTCATAGCGGATGCCGTTTTGATCGCAAAAGGCTTTGGTAGCGCGGTTCCCCGCCAGGCAAAACTGCGCCTTCAGGCTGCCGGGGGTGTAGTAAACCCCGGCATGGATCACGCCGCTGTTGTGGCCCGTCTGATGGCAGGCGGGGCCGGACTCTTTTTCCAGCAACGCAATGCGGGCGTCCGGATAAACATCAATCAGTTGCATGGCGGTCGACATGCCGATGATGCCGCCGCCAATAATCACAAAATCATACATCCGCTCAATTCCTTTGCGCTTACTGATGCGTCTGGTAGTGGTGAGTGGCGTAAGCGAAATAGCCGCGCTGGCGCATCAGTTCACGACGCAGATCCGGATGCGGGGTAAAGCGGTCACGACCGTGCAGCCAGAACAGGTTGTTAATCAAAAGGAATTTGCCAACGGGAACCGGCACAGACAGAATGCCTTTGCTGGTTTCAATGGCATCGGAAAGCTCGCTCAACCATACGCCTTCTTCGAAATCTTTTGGCTGGACGAACTGGTCGATATAGCGCATCACCGGGCGACCCTGCTGATCGACGTCGAACACCGGATGGAAGACCTCTTTGCTGACGTTTTTACTCGGCGGCGCGGCAAAGCGCATCGGGCGACGCGCCAGCGGATGGCTGAAAAAGTGCTCAAGATGTTCCCAGTCGTCGAGGTGCAGCAGCAGCGAGTTTCCGCCCTGCATGTTTTGCTCATCGATTTTCATCATCAACACGTAGTCGGTTATCTCTTCAACGTAGGTACCATCGTTGTGCAGTTCCATCACGCGGTGTGGCTGACGCAGGTAGCTGTCTGAGTTATCGACATTTTTTACCACGAAACGCGCGTAATACTGGCCGCTCATGGCATCGAAATTGGAACGGCCAATCAGATGCGCCACCGCCGTTGCCAGCTTCACCATCTCGTCCGCCTGCTTCACATCATCGATACCCACGGCGTTGATCAGCAGCGCACCTTCAGCGCGGTTTAGCAGCGTCTTCAACAACTGTGGTTGCAACGCATTTCCACACAAATCGTCGAGAATCTTGCCTACCCGAAAACGCAGAAACGATTTGTACTCCAGCGCCTGCACGGGCCACTCGGCAACCTGTTCAAGAAACTGTTTTGTCGTCTGTTCAGAGAAGGTCAGTTCCAGCAGGCGCGGGGATTGCGCCGACGGGGTGAGGGTGAATCCGCTATAGTCCTGGCCTGAATCGACAGCGTTAGTATGTACGGCGGTCAGTGCATTCATCAGAAGCAATCCTCTTAGGGTTTCAGGAAGAAAAGGTGATGCTCATTTCGTAGCCATAAGTAAAAAATATCTACATTTTTATAAAACGTGCACAAAAAGGGCGATTTGTTTCAAATTTGTGATCAAATGCGGCAGGAATTAAACGTCTTATTTGTGTGGGTATGTGCTGCCGGGTAACCACGTTACCCGGCTTGTTGGGGAGGGGGATTATCTCGGCATCAGGGCAAAAACGCCCCAGCCGATGTATTCGCGGGTGTAAGTGACATGCCTTTTCGGTGATTCAGTTAACATTGTGCGTACCTCTGGCGCGAAAGGATCGTCCGGGTTGGCTTCCAGCCAGCGGCGCAGGGTGAGCCATTTCGCCGCTTCATAGCGATCCCAACCTTCCTGGTCGGCCAGAACCATTTCCACCACGTCATAGCCGCACTCATCAAACCTCCCGACCCGTTCGGGCAGCGTCAGGAAATCTTCAGTCGCGTTTGCTCCGCACGCCTGTGCAACCGCGTCGGATTCTGGCATTTGGCGCCAGAAAGGTTCACCAATAAGCATAATACCGCCGGGTTTCAGGCTTTGGCGCAGAAGGGACAGCGTGCCTTCAACGCCACCGGCAATCCAGGTAGCGCCGATACAGGCCGCGACATCACAGGGTTCAGCCGCCACATAACCTGCTGCATCGCGATGGATGAAGTTGACACGTTCACTCACCTTCAGCTCCTGCGCACGCGCTTTAGCCTGCTCGGTAAACAGTGGGCTTAAATCAACGCCAGTACCGGTTATCTGATGATCGCGCGCCCAGGTGCAAAGCATCTCACCGGAGCCGCTGCCGAGGTCAAGAATGTGCATTTCTGGCACTAGCCTGACCACGCGCCCCAGCGTGGCGTACTTTTCTGCCGTGAAGGGGTTATGAATGCGGTGCTCGCTTTCGCTAATTGTAAAAATACGTGGGATGTCCATAGATTTTCTCCTTGTTTAGCGGTTATCCAGTTGGGCGCGAACGTTCAGCAACCCGGTGGTGTTGATACGGTAAGGTTGCCCATTGACGGACTTAATCAGTTTTTTGGTTTTGAGTTTTTTGAAGACGGCGAGAGTACAATCTCTCAGGAGAAGCCCTTCGCGGCTATAGCATTCGACTGAGGTCACGCGGCCTGATGAATCGCGAACGTGCGCAATCCGACCACCTTTGGCGAGAACGTGTAAGGTACGTTGTTCCTGACGGGATAAATTCATACTGGTGAACCTGTTAATCATCATGTGCAAAACGTGCAAACACACAGCGGTGTCCGCATCCGATTTCGGCGCATTGATAATCAGCCCGGCCTGTAAAGGTCGAGTCACTGATTATCAGATGATTACATTCTCCAGCATCAAAGCCTCGGTATGAGTTGAAAGGTATTTACGGGGTGAATGATAACACACGTTTTTGACGTGGCACGCTGAACAGACAAGTTTTGTAGCCCAGATCACAGACGCGGCAAAGTGAATACCTCTGGTGACTCCTTTATGATGAGCAATGTGAAGCGGCTTACTACTTTCAAATGAAGGCGAGTGTAATGGACTCTTTAATTTTTGTTATCAGTTTTAATCTTCTTCTTATCAATAACGCTCTGTTAAGTTGCTACTCTTCGGACACTGTACGTGCTGTGCATGAGAAGTAATACGCATTTTTTGTGTATTTTTTTTAAAGGGAAATCTGTGTGCTGCTATTATTTATGTAATTTACTTACTGAAATATATGAAAAGTAATGTTTAACGCTGTTTTGAAAAAACGGGTCGCGTAGTTCTGATAAAACTTTTGCTTTTTTAACTGCGCACCGAGATGATTGTTTTTGATTTTTGTCAAAGTTACCTTTCATTTTTATGAGACTCATTTTCATTAAATTT
>NZ_QBJC02000024.1:0-73413 GCF_003057695.2 Pseudocitrobacter sp. RIT415
TGTAAGTGTCTACCATGTCTCCGAACAAGTGTTCACTATGTCCCCGGACTGTACAGGGAGAGGGTTAGGGGGCAAATGTACGCACAAATCCCCCCAACCAGCACGAGATCAGTACAGCAGCGAATATAATTTACGACGATACTTCGACGCCAGTGCATCACCGGTACCTAACGCGGCCAGGATCTCTTGCAGCATTTTACGCGCCTGGCCATCAGCCGCGCCGAGGTCTTTTTGCAGATGGCTGAACAACAGTTCCAGCGCTTCTTCATTACGGCCTACCTGATGCAGTTGTAATGCCAGCTGCGATGCCAGGGCGGCATCTTCCGGGTTCTGTGCAACCTGCTGTTGTAACTGCTGAATTTCCGGCGTGTCCGCGGCCTGTTTCAGCAATTCAATTTTCGCCAGCAGCCCCTGATAGCGGGTATCCTGATCCTGTAATGGCACGGTTTTCAGTACGGCTTCCGCGTCTTCAGAACGGTTCAGGGCGATCTGCGTTTCTGCCAGCAGCAGGCCAATCTGACTATCCTGATTCGACATGGACCACGCATCTTTCAGCAGCGGCAGCGCGTCGGCATAGTTGCCTTCCTGCATCAGCTCCATTGCCTGCTGGGCTTTCAGCTCTTCTTCACGCGGCAGCACTTTATCGAGCAGAGCGCGAATAGCTTCTTCCGGCTGTGGGCCCTGGAAACCGTCCACCGGTTGACCGTTCTGGAACAGGTAAACCGTGGGGATAGCGCGCAGGCCAAACTGTGAAGCCACCATCTGCTCAGCGTCGCAGTCAACTTTTGCCAGAATAAACTGACCGTTGTACTGGGCAGCAAGGCTTTCGAGCACCGGCGTCAGCTCCAGACAGTGCTGGCTGCGTTCAGACCAGAAGTAGAACAGAATCGGCGTCGTGACGGATTGTTCCAGCGTCTGGTGCAGGTTAGCTTCGGTAATATTGACGATATTCTGTACGGACATGAGCCACTCTCTTTTGTCGGTTTCCGTAATATATGGGGGCACGGCGCTCGGCTTCAACTTAGAACCTATCCCATTCGGCTATTTTATTTGCCAGTTTGGCCTCGGGCAGTGCTCGAAATCCTCACGTACTACGTTTACGCTCCGGTTTCTGCGCGCTGTACGTGTCCAAACTGCCTGCAACAATTACGCCTGGTGGGACAGGCTCTTAGCCGCGTAAAATTTTGTCCATCGCGCGGGCCGGCAGCAGGCGCTTCAGCCAGCCAACGGCATGGGTAACCAGCGTCACCGGGTAACGCAGTTTGGGTTTATCGCTGATAAAGGCGTGACGCACTTTTTCCACGACCGCGTCCGGGCCAAGCGTAAAACGCGCGGCAATGCCGGGGTTCTCGACCGGTTTATCCTGCTCGATTTGATTCACGTTGTCGGTGAAGCGTGTACGAATCGGGCCAGGTTCAATCAGGCTCACTTTTATGCCCGTGGTGTGCAGCTCCATGCGCAGCGCGTCAGACCACGCCTCGAGTGCATATTTGCTGGCGGCATAGGCGCCGCGACCGGGCGTAGAAATAAGCCCCATGACCGACGACGTCATCACGATGCGGCCTTCGCCATGCGGGATCATCGACGGAAGAAGACGCTGAGTCAGCTGATGGGCGCCAAAAAAGTTGGCGGAAAATTGCTGCTCCAGTTGCGTCCGGGTCAGGGTACTGAGCGGGCCATAAACGCCGAAACCGGCGTTGTTGAACAGGCCAAACAGGCGATTGCCGGTCAGGGCGATAACCTCATCGGCGGCACGGTCGACGCTTGCCGGGTCATCGAGGTCCAGCTCAATACCCATAAGCCCCATGCCGTTCATCCGTGCGGCGTCAGCAGGGTTGCGGCAGGCCGCCAGCACGCGAAATCCCTGGCGCTTCAGCTCAAGGGCGCTTTCCAGACCAATACCGCTTGAACATCCTGTAATTAAAACCGTTTTTTGCATAACTTTACCTGAGAACGCCCCTTTATATTCAGGAGTCGTGATTAACTAGTGGTGCCAGGCGTGTCGCCATCCAGTCGGCGATAAACGGTTGGGCGTCACGATTGGGGTGAATACCATCATCCTGCATCCACTGCGGTTTGAGATAAACCTCTTCCATAAAGAAGGGCAGCAGTGGGATAGTGAATTCCTGGGCAAGCTGCGGATAAATCGCGCTAAAGGCTTCATTATAACGGCGTCCGTAGTTTGCGGGCAGACGAATTTGCATTAACAACGGCTCGGCGTTGGCCGCTTTAATTTGCTGCAATATGGTGCGCAGGGTTTGTTCGGTTTGCTGAGGCTGGAAGCCGCGCAGGCCGTCATTACCGCCCAGCTCAACCAGCACCCAGCGCGGTTTATGCTGTTTCAGCAGTGCGGGCAGGCGCGCAAGCCCCTGTGCCGAGGTGTCGCCGCTGATGCTGGCGTTAATCACCTCTGTTTTCGGCTGCCATTTGCTGTTGAGCAGGGCAGGCCAGGCCGTATTGGCGGCCATACGATATCCCGCGCTCAGGCTATCGCCGAGAATCAACAACGTGTCTGCGGCGACAGCGCGGAAGCTTAACAGAATCAAAAACAGGACGGGCAAATGCCAGCGGAAAACGTGCTTGAAGTTCATCATCTTAAGAAATCCGTCGGTCAGGGAGAGCATGAGCTTTCCATCCTTACCGGAGTTAACCTGATTGTCAAACCGGCACAGACCATCGCCCTGATTGGTGAGTCGGGGTCAGGGAAGTCGACGCTGCTGGCGATTCTCGCCGGGCTGGATGACGGCAGCGGTGGCGACGTAAAACTGCTTGGGCAATCGCTGACGGCGCTGGATGAAGAAGCGCGGGCACGTTTGCGGGCGCAGCATGTCGGTTTTGTTTTCCAGTCCTTTATGCTGATCCCGACACTTAACGCATTGGAAAACGTCGAACTTCCGGCGCTGCTGCGTGGCGAAAGTGACAGTCAGAGCCGGGGCGGCGCGAAAGCGTTGCTCGAACAACTTGGCCTTGGCAAGCGTCTGCATCATCTTCCCGCCCAGCTTTCGGGCGGTGAACAGCAGCGCGTGGCACTGGCACGCGCCTTTAATGGCCGCCCGGATCTCCTCTTCGCCGATGAACCCACCGGCAACCTCGACAGGCAGACGGGCGATAAAATTGCCGACCTGCTTTTCTCTCTCAATCGCGAACATGGCACGACGCTTATTCTCGTGACCCACGATCCCCAACTGGCGGCGCGCTGTGATCGACGTTTACGCCTCGTGGACGGTGAATTGCGGGAGGAAGCATGATTGCACGCTGGTTCTGGCGGGAGTGGCGCTCGCCGTCGCTGCTGATTGTCTGGCTGGCGTTAAGCCTGGCGGTGGCCTGCGTGCTGGCGCTTGGCAGCATCAGCGACCGCCTGGAAAAAGGCTTGAGTCAGCAAAGCAGTGAATATATGGCGGGCGATCGCGCGCTGCGCAGTTCGCGTGCAGTGCCTGCTGCCTGGATCGATAAAGCGCGGGAAGAAGGGTTAAAGGTTGGCGAGCAGGTTAGTTTCTCAACCATGACCTGGGCGGGGAATACTCCGCAGCTCGCTGACGTCAAAGCCGTAGACCGTGTTTATCCGATGTACGGCACGCTGCAAACCAAACCGGAAGGGGTAAAACCACAGCCCGGCACTGTGCTACTGGCACCGCGTTTGCTGGCGTTGTTAAACCTGAAGGTCGGCGATGAGATTGATGTCGGTGATGCCACGCTGCGCATCGCCGGAGAAATTGTTCAGGAACCGGACGCGGGCTTCAACCCTTTCCAGATGGCGCCGCGCCTGATGATGAACATGGCTGACGTCGAAAAAACCGGGGCAGTGCAGCCTGGCAGTCGTGTGAGCTGGCGCTACAAATTTGGCGGCACGCCAGAACAGCTGGCGAGCTATGAAAAATGGCTACTACCGCAGCTGAAACCTGAGCATCGCTGGTATGGCCTTGAGCAGGACGAAGGCGCGCTGGGTAAATCGCTCGAACGTTCGCAGCAGTTCCTGTTGCTTTCCGCGCTGTTAACGTTGCTGCTGGCGGTGGCAGCTGTCGCGGTGGCGATGGGGCACTACTGCCGCAGTCGTTATGACCTTGTGGCAATCCTCAAAACGCTGGGTGCCGGGCGGGCGCAGTTACGCAAGCTGATTATCGGCCAGTGGCTGTTGCTGCTCACGCTGGCGGTCATTACCGGCGGCGCGATGGGGCTGCTGTTCGAACATATATTATTGATTCTGCTCAAACCGGTTTTACCGGCAGCGCTGCCTTCCGCCAGCGCCTGGCCGTGGTTGTGGGCAATTGGCACGATGGTGGTGATTTCGCTGCTGGTCGGTCTGCGGCCCTATCGTCTGTTATTGGCAACGCAGCCGCTGCGTGTGCTGCGGCGCGACGTGGTCGCCAGCGTCTGGCCGCTGAAGTTTTATATTCCGGTGATTTGCCTGGTGGTTATCGGCCTGCTTGCCTGGTTGATGGGCGGTAGCCCACTGCTGTGGTCAGTGTTGGCGGGCGCTGTGGTGCTGGCGTTGTTGTGCGGCGTGCTGGGCTGGATGCTGCTTAACGTGCTCAAGCGCTTAACGCTGAAAGCGCTGCCGCTGCGTCTGGCGGTCAATCGCCTGCTGCGCCAGCCCTGGTCGACGCTGAGTCAGCTAGCGGCGTTTTCGCTCTCCTTCATGTTACTGGCGTTGCTGCTGGTGCTGCGTGGCGATCTGCTTGACCGCTGGCAACAGCAGTTGCCACCCGAAAGCCCCAACTACTTCCTGATTAACATCGCGCCGGAGCAGGTGCAGCCGGTGAAAACGTTCCTTGCAGAACATCAGGTGATTCCGGAGGCATTTTATCCCATCGTTCGCGCGCGTCTGACCCAGATAAACGGTCAAAGCACAGAAGGGAATAAAGATGAATCGCTCAACCGTGAGCTGAACCTCACCTGGCAGGATAAACGTCCCGACCATAACCCTATCGTCGCCGGAACCTGGCCGCCGAAAGCGGGGGAAGTGTCGATTGAAGAGGGGCTGTCGAAGCGTCTGAATATCAAACTGGGCGATAAAGTGACCTTTACCGGCGACACCCAGGATTTCAGCGCCACGGTCACCAGTTTACGAAAAGTAGACTGGGAGAGCCTGCGGCCTAACTTCTTCTTTATCTTCCCGAGCGGGGCGCTGGACGGTCAGCCGCAGAGCTGGCTCACCAGTTTCCGCTGGGATGGCAAAAATACATTGTTAACGCAGCTGAACCGTGAGTTTCCGACCATTAGCCTGCTGGATATCGGCGCGATATTAAAACAAGTTGGGCAGGTGCTGGAGCAGGTAAGCCGCGCGCTTGAAGTGATGGTGGTGCTGGTGACCGCCTGCGGCGTGCTGCTGTTGCTGGCACAGGTGCAGGTGGGCATGCGTCAGCGGCATCAGGAACTGGTGGTCTATCGCACGCTGGGGGCCAGCAAGCCGTTGCTGCGCACCACGCTGTGGGCAGAGTTCGCGCTTCTGGGGCTGGTCTCCGGGCTGGTGGCGGCTATTGGCGCCGAGACGGCGCTGGCGATGCTGCAAACGCGCGTGTTTGATTTCCCCTGGGAGCCGGACTGGCGCTTGTGGCTGGCGCTGCCGCTTTGCGGCGCGGTGCTGCTTTCACTGTGCGGCGGTTGGCTGGGGATTCGCCTGTTGAAAGGCAAAGCGTTGTTCCGCCAGTTTAGTCACTAAGAGATTGCCGGATGCGCTGACGCTTATCCGGCCTACACGGGGGCCCGGTAAGCGTTAGCGCCACCGGGCAACTGCCGCCACTTAACTTCCATCCCGTAAAAATTCCGCGCGCTAAATCCCACTTTTTACCTTTAACCCCAAAAGTTCCATGGAATTGTTCAATAAAGGCACAGATTGTATAGAACCGTCATTTTAACCGCACAAATCATTAAAAAACGGTAAAGATAAGTTCATTTAGACACGATAATATTCACTGGCTAAATAAATGGCAGTTAACCTATCCAAGGAACAACCATGTCCATAAAAATAAAAGCGCTGGCATTATCGATCGGCGCAGCAGTGGCACTGACGACTTTCGCAACTCAGGCGGAAATCACCGTTTTAAAAGCTGATCCGCAGGCTGGCGATCCGCTGAGCCGTCTTAACTTCACCGTTGGCGGGAGTATCCGTCCTCAGTTCCAGAACATGACCGGGGATGATGGTGCGAACGGCTACAAACGTAATGGCTTCGATGGCGGCACCCGTTTCCGTTTCGCGGCTGATTACTACCTGTTCGATGATATTAGCTGGATAAGCTACTACGAACTGGGTGTTAACTTCCCGGCGATGTTCAACTGGGATAACCACTACGCTGATGGCGCAAACGACACCACCCGTCGTATGCTCTACACCGGTCTGAAAAGCGATACCTGGGGTACGCTGACCTTCGGCCAACAGAACAGCATCTACTATGATGTGGTTGGCGCGAAAACCGATATCTGGGACTACGACATGATCGGTCAGGCTCCGGGTAACGGTATCAACGGTGACTACGATGGTTCTTATCGTACCCGTAAATCTCTGAAATATAAGAAAACTGTAGGCGACGTTGATCTCTACGCGTCTTACCTGTTCAGCGATGATCTTAACCCTAACAACGGCCTGAAATACAAACGTCGTGGCGGCGGTTCTCTGGGTGTGGATTACCACATTACCAAAGACCTGACCTGGGGTACGTCCTGGAACTACACCCGTGCGGAAATGCGCGGTGACGATCAGGGCAGCAAAACCTACGATCAGAACATCGTCGGTACCGCGTTTAGCTGGAAACCAGACAACTGGACCTTCGCCCTGGGCGGCGGCTGGTACCAGAACTTCATGACCACCAAGAAAATCGACGCGAAAGATTACTTCGCGGGCGACGCGTGGGGTCTGGAATACTTCGCGGGTTACACCTTCCCGATTGGTCAATACGCAGTTAAATCCATCCAGCCGTACTTCATGGGTGACCGTATTGAATACGTGAATGGTCGTAACTACCTGCGTACCGACAACGGCGTAGGTATCAGCTTCCAGCTGGATTACGGTTTCCGTGTTGACTACGAACACGTGTTTACCTCCAGCACCGACAACCTGGGTGATATGAACCTGGTTCGTCTGCGTTACGACTTCTAAGTCGTTTCCGCTATCAAAAGCCGGGCATTGCCCGGCTTTTTGCTATTTACAACTAAGCATTGTTATTAAACGCATATCCCCTCTCAGCGCCCCTTTAAGACATACTTCGAAATATCATGAAATAATTTCAAGGACAGCAGGTTGTGAACTGTGTCATGTTAACGATTGCCCCTTTTGTGGACATAACAACAGCGCCGCATCGCACGGCGATATGCACGACATCACAACGTTTAAAATGGAGAAGTTATGGGATTGCGTCAGAGTTTACGCGTCGCGACCGGAGCCCTGCTGCTGGCCTGTGGATTACAGTTTGCCCATGCCAACAGCGACCCGCATACGATAGTTTTCGGCGTTGCGCCGGGGCCGTATGGCGACATGGTGAAGCAGGCGATAGCGCCATCGCTGAAAGAGAAAGGGTATAAAGTCGTGGTCCGCGAATTTAGCGACTACGTCCAGCCGAATATGGCGTTATCTAACGGCAGCATCGACGCCAACCTGTTCCAGCATTCACTCTATTTCGATAAATTCACCACCGACAAAGGCCTCAAGCTGACGAAGCTGATTGTGGTTCCCACGGCGGGCATGGGCTTCTATTCCCGTAAGGTGAAGAGCCTGGATGAGCTGAAGAAGGGCGATATCATCACCCTTTCCAATGACCCGACCAACCTCGCGCGCGGCCTGCGTTTCCTGCAATCGCTCGACCTTATCACCATTAAACCGAATATTGATCCCACCAAAGCCTCCGAGCGCGATATCGCCAGCAACCCGAAAGGGCTGGTATTCAAACCGCTGGAAGCCGCGCAGTTGCCGCGTACGCTTGATGGCGTTACCGGCGCACTGGTGAACGGTAACTTTGCGGTGGCGGCGGGGCTTGATCTCTCCAGTGCACTCAAACAAGAGCATCTGGACGAGAACCTGAAAAATATTATTGCCGTGCGCAGCGAAGATGCGGATAAACCGTTCGCCAAAGATATCGTCGAGGCGGTGAAATCCCCGGCCTACCGTGCAGTAATAGATGATCCGAAAAATATTTATAGCGCCTTCCAGAAACCCGAATGGATGTCTGACGCGAAATAATCGCAGGACGCAACCTGACAGGGCAGACGCGTCTGCCCTTTTCGCATTTCTGAGGTGAGTATGATTGAGATAGAAAAGGTCTGTGTGGATTTCTCCACCGGACACGGCCCGTCTACGCGGGCGGTGAATAACGTCAGCCTGCATATCGGTGCGGGCGAAATCTTCGGTATTGTCGGCACCAGCGGGGCGGGGAAAAGCACGCTACTGCGCACGCTTAACGCCTTAACGCGCCCGAGCGAGGGTAGCGTTAAGGTTAACGGCGTGGAAATCTCTGCGCTTGAAGGTGCAAACCTGCGTAAAGCGCGTCAGCGAATTGGTATGATTTTCCAGCACTTTAACCTGATGCACACGCGAACCGTGGCGCAAAACGTCGCCTTCAGCCTGAAAGCGGCGGGCTGGGATCGCGATAAAATTGCGCCGCGCGTGACCGAGATTTTGTCGCTGGTGGGGCTTGCTGATAAAGCAAACCGTTATCCGGTGCAGCTCAGCGGTGGGCAGAAACAGCGCGTGGGGATTGCCCGCGCCATCGCAAATCACCCGGACGTACTGCTGTGTGATGAACCGACATCCGCGCTCGATCTGGAAACGTCCGCAACCATTCTGGCGCTGCTGAAAGAGATCAACGTGAAGCTTGGGATCACGATCGTGCTGATCACCCATGAAATGAACGTGATCAAAACCATCTGCGATCGCGTGGCGGTGATGTCCAGCGGGGAAGTGGTGGAATCCGGCGAAGTATTTGACGTCTTCGCCCATCCGCAGCATGCGTTCACCCGGCAACTGGTGTCGCACACCCTGAACCTGACGCTGCCCGAGCGCCTGCGTGAACATCTGCCGGGCCAGTTGCTGAAAATTCTGTTTATCGGCGATTCCGCCGAGCAACCGGTGCTGTCGGAAGTGGCGGTGAAGTTTGGCGTGGCGGTGAATATTCTGCACGGCAAAATTGAGTATATCGCCGAGCGGGCGCTGGGAATTTTAGTGGTGCAACTGACCGCACCGCATAACCCTACGTCAGTGGATGCGGCGGTGGCCTATATTCGGGAAAATACGGCACAGGTGGAGGTGATCCGTGGATGATTTACTGCCGGACTTAACGCTGGCGTTTAACGAAACTTTCCAGATGCTGAGTATTTCGACGGTGCTGGCGATTGTCGGCGGCCTGCCGCTCGGTTTTCTGATTTTTGTCACCGACAGGCATCTCTTCTGGCAAAATCGCTTTGTGTACCTGGTGTCGTCAGTGCTGGTGAATATCATCCGCTCGGTACCGTTTGTGATCCTGCTGGTGTTGCTGCTGCCATTGACGCAGTTTTTGCTCGGTAACACCATCGGGCCGATTGCGGCGTCGGTGCCGCTTTCCGTGGCGGCGATAGCGTTCTATGCGCGGCTGGTTGATAGCGCCCTGCGCGAAGTGGATAAAGGCATTATCGAAGCCGCTGAAGCGTTTGGTGCCAGCCCGATGCGGATTATCTGCACCGTGCTTCTGCCGGAAGCCAGCGCCGGTCTGCTGCGCGGCCTGACCATTACGCTGGTGAGCTTAATCGGCTACTCGGCGATGGCGGGAATTGTCGGCGGCGGCGGGGTGGGTGACCTGGCGATTCGCTACGGCTATTACCGTTACGAAACCCAGGTGATGGTCGTGACCGTTATCGCGCTGATTGTGTTGGTACAGGTGGTGCAGATGTTGGGCGACTGGCTGGCGAAGCGGGCGGATAAGCGTGAACGGCGTTAAGAATGGTGCTTTTTTGCCGGATGCGGCGTAAACGCCTTATCCGGCCTACATCTCGCATCCATTCGGATGTCGGGTAAGCGAAGCGCCACCCGACACTTATTAATGCCCCGACAACCAATGCTCAACCGCCTCCGATGTGCCGCGAAAGACTATCTTGCTGGCCTTTTTCTCCAGTTGATAGCGGTACATCGGGTCGTAGTATTCATTGAGCAGCGGCACCAGCCAGGCAAAGTGCGGTTCGGTTGAGCCGCTCTGCTGTTGCTCAACAAGTGCCTGATCGAGCTGTTGCGTCAGTTCGGCGAAGCGTTGCAGACCAAGGCGGCGACGAATGGCGAACAATCCGTGATGCAAATACTCACTGTACTCCCCCCAACCTTTCTCTTCGCCAAATGCCTCAATAAAGGCCTGATGCATATGCGTAAAATACTCTTCGCGCAGGCGTTCAAGGCGCAGTTCAAAGGGATCGTCCACCACCGCAATCGGCGATTGCGCCATGCGTTCGCGCAGGCTCTCCGGGAGATGATTCGCGCCAATCATATGACCTTCATCTTCGAGCACCCAACGCACCGTTTCGCGTCCTTCGCTACGCTGAAGCAACGCGCTGGCAAGATGGTTCTCAAAGGTTGCTTGCGGAAACTGCGCGTCCAGTGTGCGGCCAAAGGATGAACCGCGATGGTGTGCCAGCCCTTCCAGGTCGATACCAAAAGGTTGATTGCGCACCAGCGGCGTTTTGCCGTTTCCGGTACAGCCGCCAATCAACACGATCGGATGCTGAACCAGTTCGTCGGTAGCCTGAATCGCCGCCTGGCGCAGCATCTTGTAGCCACCGACAATCAGTGGATAATCGACGCCGCTCTCTGTTAACCATGCCTGCACGATATGCGAACGCTGGCCGCCGCGCGCGCAGCAAAGATAACCGTGTGGAAAACGTGCGCAGGCTTTCCGCCATGCATCAATGCGCGCCTGGCGTATCTCGCCTGACACCAACTGGTGTCCCAGCGCTAAAGCCGCGTCGGGGCCCTGGCGTTTATAGCAGGTACCGACTGCTGCACGCTCTTCATCGTTCATCAACGGCAGGTTGATTGCCGCAGGCAGCGAGCCTTGCTGAAACTCAACGGGGGCGCGAACGTCAATGATGGGGGTACCGGCGGTCAAAATAGCCCGGTAATCCGTCCCATTATTCATGGGCAAATCCTTCTGTAAAAATCGGGAGGGAGACTCGGACGGGATTCTACGCTTGTGACGGGAGCCGGGGAAGGGGAGGATTGTTCCCCGGCACGTTAGGCTTAAACCAGTTTTGACTGTGCCCAGCTAATTCCACTGGCGTATTCTGGCGGTAGCAGCGGGGTAACCGCTTCAAGCGTCGCGCTTAAACGTCCGGTATCGCTGTCGTTCAGGTTGAGGTGGCCCACTTTACGGCCTGGGCGAACCTCTTTATCGTACCAGTGCAGATGCACCAGCGGCAGCTTCAGCCAGTCGTAGTTCAGATCGCTGCCTATCAGGTTAACCATCACGGACGGGCTATTCACCACCGGCGGCGGCAGCGGTAAGTCGGTGATGGCACGCAGATGCAATTCAAACTGACTGATAGAGGCACCGTTTTGCGTC
Organism: Pseudocitrobacter sp. RIT415; assembly: GCF_003057695.2. Lineage (NCBI taxonomy): Bacteria > Pseudomonadati > Pseudomonadota > Gammaproteobacteria > Enterobacterales > Enterobacteriaceae > Pseudocitrobacter > Pseudocitrobacter sp. RIT415. Next base: position 11,508 of record NZ_QBJC02000024.1, read on the forward strand.
CAGTGTCCACTGTTGTGCACGCGTGGAGCCAGTTCGTTAATCAGCAACCCGGCAGGAGTAACGAAGCACTCCATCGCCATCACACCCACGTAGTTCAGCTCGTGCATGATTGCCGAGAGCATGCTTTCGGCCTGATTTTGCTGCTGTGCGTTCGCCTGCGGGAAAGCCACGCTCATGCGCAGAATGCCATCCTGATGCAGGTTGTGAGTCAGCGGATAGAACACGGTGCTGCCGTCGTGAGCGCGCGCGCCCACAAGGGAGACTTCACCGGAGAAATTAATGCCCTGCTCAACGATACATTCGCCATAGCATTCGTCAGGCAACTGAGCGGTCTCATCGGCACGCAAGCGCCACTGCCCGCGACCATCATAGCCACCGGTGCGACGCTTGACGATCGCAAGCTCACCCAGGCGTTCGAAAACGGCAGGCCATTGGCTTTGCCCGGCCAGCAGTTGCCACGGTGCGGTCGGCAGGCTGAGTTTGTCGAACAACTGCTTTTGCGTCAGGCGATCGGCAATGATTGGGAAGACGTCGCGGTTGACGAATGCCGGATGCAGCGCCAGCTCGCGGGTTAACGGGGTTTCCGGCCAGCGTTCGATTTCAGCGGTGATGACGCTCTGCTGGAACGGCACCGCTTCCGGCGAGGCTTCCAGACCGACGGGCCACACGGCAATGCCCAGCGGCTCGCCAGCCTGACGCAGCATGCGGCCTAGCTGGCCGTTGCCCAGTACGCAAACCTGCTTCATGCGTCACCTCGTGGGTCTGGGTTTTCCAGCACTTCATCGGTTTGTGCGCGACGCCAGTCGACCAGGCGTTGATGCAGTTCGGCATCGTGCTGGGCAAGAATTTGCGCAGCCAGCAGGGCGGCGTTAGCGGCCCCCGCTTTACCAATCGCCAGCGTTCCGACCGGAATACCGCGCGGCATTTGCACGATGGAATAGAGACTATCGACGCCGCTCAGGGCAGCGCTTTGTACCGGCACACCCAGCACCGGTACTAAGGTTTTAGCCGCAATCATGCCCGGCAGATGCGCCGCGCCGCCAGCGCCCGCGATGATCACCTGATAGCCGTTCTCTTCCGCGCTTTCGGCGAAGCTGAACAGTTTATCGGGCGTGCGGTGGGCGGAGACCACTTCGACATGGTGGGGAACATTCAGGATATCAAGAACTTCGGTAGCAAACTGCATGGTAGCCCAGTCGCTTTTGGACCCCATCACGATAGCGATACGTGCCGGATTATTGCGGGAAGACATACGTCTTAAAACTCCTGTGGGTGTGCTGCACACGACGATGTAGGGCACAGAGAATAGCATGGAAAATGGGCAAGGAAAACGGTTGCGTGGGCATGAGGCGGGCTTTTGTCGCGGAGTCACTAAAATGGAAAAGCAATCAACTCGACATCTTTCTCGCTAACTTTCACCATTGACCCTTCCGTATGCCACGCGCCCAGTACCACGCGATACGCGGGTTCGCCGTTGGCGGTCAATGTATGCACATCCGGGCGATGGGTATGCCCGTGGATCAGCCACTGCACGTGGTGCTTTTCCATCACATCCACAACGGCCTGCGGGTTAACATCCATAATTTCCATTGATTTATGGCTGTTAGCGGCTTTGCTATCGGCGCGCATGCGGGCGGCAATTTTCTGGCGGAAAAACAGCGGCAGCATCAGGAAGAGTTTTTGAATCCACGGCGTATGCACTTTGGCGCGAAACGCCTGATAACCTGCGTCATCGGTGCAAAGGGTATCGCCGTGCAGTATCAGAACCGGGCGACCATACAGTTCCAGGCGTTGTTCTTCTGGCAGAAGCGTCATGCCGCTTTCTCGGGCAAAGCGTTTGCCGAGCAGGAAATCACGATTACCGTGAATGAAATAACAGGGAACGCCGGAATCGACCAGCGCTTTTATAGCGCGGGCAATGTGCTGGTGCAGAGGATTTGGGTCGTCGTCGCCAATCCAGGCTTCGAAGAGATCGCCGAGAATATAGAGCGCATCGGCGTGACGTGCTTCACCGGCTAAAAAACGCAGAAAACCGGCGGTGATCGCCGGTTCTTCTGTTTGCAGGTGCAAATCTGCAATAAAGAGTGTCGCCACGATTACTCGCTGACGGTCACGCTTTCGATAACAACGTCTTCTTTAGGAACGTCCTGGTGCATGCCGCTGCGGCCCGTGGCGACAGCTTTGATTTTATCAACCACGTCCATACCTTCGACGACTTCTGCGAATACGCAGTAGCCCCAACCCTGCAGGCTTTCGCCGGAGAAGTTCAGGAAGTCGTTGTCAGCGACGTTGATGAAGAACTGCGCGGTTGCGGAGTGCGGAGCCTGAGTACGCGCCATTGCCAGCGTACCACGGGTGTTTTTCAGACCATTGTTGGCTTCGTTTTTGATAGCCTCTTTGGTCGCTTTCTGATTCATGCCCGGCTCAAAGCCGCCGCCCTGAATCATAAAGCCGTTGATAACACGGTGGAAAATCGTGTTGTTGTAGAAACCTTCGCGGCAGTAGTCCAGGAAGTTTTTAACTGTTTCCGGCGCTTTGTCATCAAACGTTTTGATTACGATATCGCCGTGATTAGTGTGGAAAGTAACCATTTCTGCATCCTGTTCCGTTATAGTGGTGCGTTAACTCGCGTGCGAGTCGTATATAGGCGCCTGTTATAGCATAACCGCGAGGTTCGATCACCTTGCAATGTGTGCTGCTTCAGAGTTGAATTAAAGGTAGAATACGCCGTTTCAGGCGCAAGCCCAGATCACACACGTCAACATGGAATTATCGATGCTAAAAATCTTCAATACAATGACCCGCCAAAAAGAGGAATTTAAGCCTATTCACGCCGGTGAAGTCGGCATGTACGTGTGTGGTATTACCGTTTACGATCTCTGTCATATCGGTCATGGACGTACCTTTGTTTCCTTTGATGTGGTCGCGCGTTACCTGCGTTTTCTTGGCTACAAACTGAAATACGTCCGCAACATCACCGATATCGACGATAAAATCATCAAGCGCGCCAATGAAAACGGCGAAAGTTTTGTGCAGTTAGTCGATCGCATGATTGTCGAAATGCATAAAGATTTTGATGCCCTGAACATTCTGCGCCCGGATGCTGAACCGCGTGCGACGCACCATATTCATGAAATCATCGAGATTACTGAACGTCTGATTGAACGCGGTCACGCGTATGTCGCTGAGAGCGGTGACGTGATGTTCTCCGTGCCGACCGATCCGAACTACGGCAAGTTGTCGCGTCAGGATCTGGAGCAGTTGCAGGCCGGCGCGCGTGTCGAAGTCGCGGAAGTGAAACGTAACCCGATGGACTTTGTGCTGTGGAAGATGTCGAAAGCGGGCGAGCCGAGCTGGCCGTCGCCGTGGGGCGAAGGTCGTCCGGGCTGGCACATTGAATGCTCTGCGATGAACTGCAAACAGTTGGGGCATCATTTTGATATCCACGGCGGCGGTTCTGACCTGATGTTCCCGCACCACGAAAACGAAATCGCCCAGTCTACCTGTGCGCACGATGGCGAATACGTCAACTACTGGATGCACTCCGGGATGGTGATGGTTGACCGCGAGAAGATGTCAAAATCGCTGGGCAACTTCTTTACCGTGCGTGACGTGCTGAAGTATTACGACGCGGAAACCGTGCGTTACTTCCTGATGTCCGGCCACTATCGTAGCCAGTTGAACTACAGCGAAGACAACCTGAAACAGGCGCGTTCCGCACTGGAGCGTCTTTACACGGCGCTGCGCGGCACCTCGGCAACGGATGTTGAATTTGTTCGCAGCGCGCAGTATGTCGATCGCTTTAAAGAGGCGATGGACGACGATTTCAACACCCCGGTGGCTTACGCCGTGCTGTTTGATTTGGCGAAAGAAGTGAACAATGCCAAACAGGCAGGCAACAGTGAAGAAGCGAATGCGGCCGCAACCTGTCTGCGTACGCTCGCGGCTGTTCTCGGTTTGCTGGAACAAGAGCCAGAAGCCTTCCTGCAAAGCGGTGCACAGGCGGATGACGGTGAAGTCGCGGAAATCGAAGCCCTGATCCAGCAGCGTCTCGACGCGCGTAAAGCGAAAGACTGGGCCGCGGCGGATGCGGCGCGTGACCGTCTGAACGAGATGGGAATCGTGCTGGAAGATGGCCCGCAGGGAACGACGTGGCGTCGTAAGTAACCCCTCACCCTAACCCTCTCCCTCAGGGAGAGGGGACCGACAGAGCCAGTGGTAAACTAAGTGCAGTTTTCTCCCCCTCCCTGTGGGAGAGATCCAGAAGCCTTCCTGCAAAGTGGTGCTCAGGCGGATGACAATGAAGTCGCGGAAATCGAAGCCCTTATTCAGCAGCGTCTCGACGCGCGTAAAGCGAAGGACTGGTCGGCTGCGGATGCGGCGCGTGACCGTCTGAATGAGATGGGAATCGTGCTGGAAGATGGCCCGCAGGGGACCGACAGAGCCAGTGGTAAACTAAGTGCAGTTTTCGCCTTCACCCTCTGGAAGAACGGGCCGATAGCGCAGGTGGTAATGGATGTACGGTTTTCTCCCTCTCCCTGTGGGAGAGGGCCGGGGTGAGGGCATCAGCACGCACCCTTCAACGCTTTTGCCACCACAATATCCCCATCAACAACACCACGCCCGGCAGCCACACCCAAAGCAGTTCCGACATAATCACCTGATGCCCATATGCCGTCGTATAGCTCGACAGTGCAAACGGCGCGACCTTTATCACCTGCCACGGCGCAAAGAAGCGTTCATCCGACCACGGCCACAGCCAGCCGACGCCTTTCCCGCCCGTTGTCACTGAATCCAGCAGGCTGTGCGATAGCAGCGATACGGTCAGAAATAGCCAGCAGCGAATCAGTCCGGCCCGGAACCACCGTCGGCCAATCAGTACGCAAAGTAGCGGAACCACCAAAGCGAAAAGTAGCGAGTGGGTAAACCCGCGATGACCAAAAGCGTTGCCATAAGCCACGCCAAACTTAAATGCCAGCACGTCGGCGTCGGGGAGCATAGCGAGAACAATGCCGGTAAACAGTAATCGGGGTGGGATAACTCTGCTGCCAAGGCCTAAACCCAGGCACAGAGGAACGGCGGCGTGTGTGATAATGGTTGGCATGGTGAAACATTCCCGGATAAATCAGGAGAATATAGCAGCAAACGGGCGCAGTAAGGCCCGCGCACGATTCTGAAATTAAGCTGATTCCCGCGTAATCAATTGCCCGGAAAGCGTAATTTTCTGCGTTTGCAGTTCCGGCTCTTTGAGCTTACGGATAATCAACCCCGCGGCCTGCCGCCCGGTCTCTTCGCTTGATGATGAGACATAGGTAAAAGAGGGCGAGGTGAGATTCACGTTAAGCATATCTTCAAAGCCAATCAGCGCGACCTGCTGAGTCAGAAAGACATCCTTCCCCACGGTGCGCCCAATCTGGTGAATCCCGCTTATGCTGCCAATCATTGCCGCTGGTGAATGGCACAGCAGGGCGGTGATGGTGTTGTTTTTTTCCAGCAACTGGCGCGTAACGAGGCTTGCTGCATGAGTATCTTCGCTACAGCATGGCGTCGCCTCTTCGCGATTCAACAGGCCATACTGCGTTAACACGCTGCGAAAACCCGCCAGCCGCTGCTGGCGAATTAAATCGTCTTCGCGCCCGCCAATGTAGGCAATGCTGCGATGTCCGCGCTCAATCAGATAACGTGCGGCAAGGACGGCGGCCTGACGGTTATCGCGCATCACCAGGTTGCACTGCTCATCAAGCGGCGACTGGGAAACGACTACATACGGCAGTGGGCAGTGGCGAATTTTGTCTGGAATATGAAGGCTGAAGGCATCGGACGCGAGGTAGATAACGCCCGCCACGCCCTGCTGTTTAAATGACAGCAGGCAGCGCTCTAAATGATCATGACTGTTGAGCGGCTGGCCGAGAAAAACCATAAACCCTTGTTTTTCCAGCTCTTGCACGATGCTTGCCATCACTTTAATGGAGAAGCTATCGCTGAAATCAGGAAGGATCAGACCAATCAGATTGGAAGTATTCGCGCGAAGGTTGGCGGCCGCGACGTTGTGAACGTAGCCCAGCGCCTCGATAGCGGCCTGCACTTTGCCGATCGTCGCGTCAGAAATTTTCCCTTTCTGACGCAGCACCAGCGACACGGTCGACACCGATACGCCTGCCTGTTTTGCGACATCAATAATGCTGACTTTCTTCAATTCCGCTCCCTGAAAATGATCGATTCATGCCACGACGCCCCCTCAAGCGTAACGGAGGTGTCGTCGATCGGCATAGTATTATTTGCCAATCATCGTGGACATGGTTTGCGCGATAAACTGTGCTCTGGCCCCGAAAATAACCTGAATGCCTTTATCCCCGACGAAGACCACACCGCGCGCCCCGACGCCATTCAGGCCATCCTTATCGACTTTATCCCCCTGTGACACCTCCAGACGCAGGCGGGTAATACAGGAACCGACCGAATCGATATTCTGCGCGCCGCCCAGCAAGGCAATAATTTCCGTTGCCAGCTCGGTATCAGTTTTATCTTTCGCATCGGCGACAACGTCTGCACGTCCCGGCGTTTTGATATCAAAGCGGCGGATCACAAAGCGGAAAGTGAAGTAGTAGATAATCGCCATCGGGATACCGACGATTGCTGCGCTCAGGAAGTTGGTCTGATAACCGTTAAACGACGGCAGAATGCCGAACGAAATATAGTCAATCATCCCAGCTGAGAAGGATTTGGCAATGTGCGCGTGCAACAGGAACATACACATATACGCCAGCCCGGCCATGATGGCGTTAAAGACGTAAAGGATAGGCGCAACGAAAATAAAGGTGAACTCGACCGGCTCAGTGATCCCGGTCAGGAAGCAGGTGAGGGCCGCAGAGAACAGAATACCGAAAGCAATTTTTTTGTTTTTGCTGTTCGCTTCGTGATACATCGCCAGACATGCCGCAGGCAGCGCAAAAAGCATCAGCGGGAATTCGCCCTGCATGAATTTACCGGCATTCTGGTAGGTGTCGCTGCTAAAGGATTTCACGCCTTCTTCCAGCATTTTAAACCAGATTGTCTGATCGCCGTGGATCACCTGGCCTGCCTGAGTAGTGTAATCCCCAAAAGAGTACCAGAAAGACGGATACCAGATGTGATGCAGGCCGAGCGGAATCAACGCGCGTTCGACCAGACCAAAAATAAACGTAGAGGCTGCCTGATTATCACCGTTCACCACCGTGGAGAGCGCATCAATACCCGCCTGAATATGCTGCCAGACGTAGGGCAATAGCAGGCCGAGCAGGAATGACAGCACCGCGGTGGCAATGGCGACAAAACGTTTACCGGAGAAGAATCCCAGAAATTCCGGCAACTGCATGGCATGGAAGCGGTTATAACACCAGGCCGCGAGAATACCGCAAATCAGCCCGCCAAAGACGCCCATTTGCAGCGTTGGTATGCCGACCACCATCGCATATTTCCCGCCCTGAGACGCCATTTCCGGCGTAATGTTCAGCACGGTACCGATGGTGATATTGGTGACAAACACCGAAACGGCGGCAGAGAGTGCCGCGATACCCGATTCCGACGCCAGCCCCACTGCCGAACCAATCGCGAACAACATCGGCAGGTTATCGAAAATAACCCCGCCTGCGTTCATCATTAGCGGCAAATGGAATTTATCACCGAACGCCAGCAGCAAACCGGCCGCGGGCAGGAGTGAGATTGGCAGCATTAATGCGCGACCAATCATCGATAGTTTTGACAATGATTTAACAATACCGGACAGCAAACCCATACCCGTTCCCCCGACTGGAGATAATGAATTGCGCGTAAATCGCGCTGTTATTGTAAGTAGAACGTTCTACTAGAACGTTCTACTTATGGTCGGAGAAAGGTAAAATTTCCGCAACAAGATTATGAGGCGTCGTCATAGGAGATTGTGATTTTTTGAAGTTGATCGAGAATTGACCACAAGGGGAGTGGGGAATACCCGGCAGGGTGCCGGGTATCATTCGGCTTACGCCGTAACGGTAATGCTCTGCCCCGCAAAGCTCACCGTTTGCCCGGCGACAATTTTGCAGCGTTTGCGCGTTTCAACCGCGCCGTCAACTTTCACCTGGCCATCGGCAATGACGATTTTCGCCTGCGCGCCGCTTTCGGCCCAGCCTTCCAGTTTCAGCAGATCGCACAGTTCTACGTGCGGGTGTTTTCCTAAAGAGAATGTGGCCATTATGCTTCCTCGACGTCGTGATACTCTTCACAGGCCTGAAGCGTATTCTGAATAAGTGTTGCAACGGTCATCGGGCCGACGCCGCCCGGAACCGGGGTAATGTAAGACGCGCGTTTTGCCGCATCTTCAAAGACCACATCGCCCACCACTTTGCCATTTTCCAGTCGGTTAATGCCGACGTCCATGACGATTGCGCCTTCTTTGATCCAGTCACCCGGAATAAAGCCAGGCTTACCGACGGCGACAATCAACAGGTCAGCATTTTCAACGTGGTGACGCAGGTTTTTGGTGAAGCGGTGAGTCACGGTGGTGGTGCAACCGGCCAGCAGCAGCTCCATGCTCATCGGGCGACCGACGATGTTGGATGCGCCAATAACGACGGCATTCAGCCCATAGGTGTCGATGTTGTAGCGCTCAAGCAGCGTAACGATACCACGCGGCGTGCACGGACGCAGACGCGGCGCGCGCTGGCACAGGCGGCCCACATTATACGGATGGAAACCGTCAACGTCTTTATCAGGCGCAATACGCTCCAGCACTTTTACGTTATCGATGCCTGCCGGAAGCGGCAGTTGCACTAAGATGCCATCAATGGTTTTGTCGGCATTCAGGGTGTCGATAAGCGTCAGCAGCTCGGCTTCACTGGTGGTTTCCGGCAGGTCATAAGAGCGGGAGACGAACCCCACTTCGTCGCAGGCTTTGCGTTTGCTTGCGACATAAATTTGTGAGGCCGGGTTGCTGCCAACCAGCACAACGGCAAGCCCGGGGGCACGTTTTCCTGCTGCAACGCGCGCCTGTACTTTTTCCGCAACCTCAGAGCGCACCTGCTGCGCAATCGTTTTACCGTCAATAATCTTAGCTGCCATCAGAGAGAAGATTCCATCTGTCACTTTCGAAAGGGGGATGGCCATATTTTGTCAGATGCGGGGCTTTCTGTCAGTCATCCTTTACGAGTTTTCGCGCGAAAGCCCTTCCCGCTGGCGATTGTCTTACTGATTGTGCGGTTTTGTCCTGGTGAAAATTAGGACGTGGCTTAGCCTGAGCTCAGTGTTTATACGTATTTTCTCTTATTTAATTTCTGTACCTTACCCTCGAAATAAAATTCTTCCGGTGTTATCGCCGGAATATCACGCTGCCTGTTATTTGGCAGTGTTTTTAACTCTCTCAGGGATGCTGAGGTTATGCGGTCTGGCAATTATTTGCCGTGCTATGTCATGCGAGTCGTACAGGATATTCGGTTCGTCACAATGTTTTAATTCATCAAGGAATACCTATGAAACTGAGTACTATTGCCTCTACTGTGATGGCGTCTTTCGTATTAATGGCGGGTGCCGCACAGGCTGCGCCGGTTTCCGTTAATGGCGGCAGCGTTCACTTTAAAGGTGAATTAGTCAACGCAGCGTGTGCGGTAAATACTGAGTCTTCAGATCAAATTGTTGAACTGGGCCAGTATCGCACGGCGAAATTTACTGCGGTCGGCGATACCACCACCAATATACCGTTCACCATCGTTCTGAACGATTGCGATCCGAGCGTTTCGGCTACCGCTGCTGTGGCATTTAGCGGCCAGGCTGACGCTACCGACGCAACGCTGCTGGCAGTGAACTCTTCCAACAACAATACCGCGGCGAAAGGCGTGGGTATCGAGATCCTCGACAGCAAATCGAAAACCCTGAGCCCGGATGGCGCAACCTTCTCCTCTGCGCAGACTCTGCTGCAGGGCACCAACACCCTGAACTTCACCGCGCGCTACAAAGCGACGGCGGATACCGCAGAGCCGGGTCAGGCGAATGCGGACGCGACCTTTGTGATGAAGTACGAGTAATCGCTAATACAGGGAGTGACTTTGCCTCAGGGATGAGGCTCGAATCACCTGAAGAGAGCCACGAATGAGAGGGATTGTGTTCCTGCTGGCCACGCTGATGCTTTCTCTGCCCGCGCTGGCGCACAGAGTTGTCATCGAAGGTGGAAAGGTACAAATGCGCGGTGAGCTGGTTAATAGCGCCTGTGCTGTCGCCACTGAAAGCCAGAATATGCGCATTGAGATGGGGCAGTACCGGACCAACGCGTTTACCGGGCCGGGAAGTTTTGCCACCACGCAGGTGCCGTTTACGCTGCGCCTGGTCGACTGCCGAAAAGATGTCTCGCAGACCGTGGGGATAGCCTTCCAGGGGCTAACGCCGACGGAAGATCCGCTGGTGTTTATGACCACTTCGCGCGTCGATGGCCGTCAACCAAACAGTGGGGTAGGGCTGGCGTTATTTGATAATAGCCAGCGGCACATTATTCCGAATGCCCAGCCGGTTTCCTATTTTCCCATTAATGATGATGAGCTGATATTTCATTTCAGCGCACGCTATCGGGCTATTTCCGGCAAGGTTATGCCTGGCGCCATTCAGTCTGATGTCTGGTTTACGCTGCTTTATCCCTGAAGCGTCAAATAAAGAAAAGGTATTGTTGTGATTAACGCATTTATTAAATCAAGCATGGCCCTGTCATTTTTACTGCTGTGTGTCTCATTGCCTGCACAGGCATCCGGGGGAGTGGCACTGGGCGCTACGCGCGTTATTTATCCAGCGGATGCTAAACAGACTTCGCTGGCCATCACTAACAGCAACGATAAAGAACGTTATTTAATTAACGCATGGATTGAAAACGACCTCGGGAAAAAAGAATCAACATTTGTCGTGACGCCGCCGCTGTTCGTCAGCGAGCCAAAAAGTGAAAACACCCTGCGTATTATTTACGCCGGTCAGCCTCTGCCGTCCGACCGCGAGTCGCTGTTCTGGATGAACGTGAAGGCGATTCCTTCCGTTAACAAAGCGAATATCGAAGGGAAGAACGTTCTGCAACTGGCGATTTTGTCGCGCATCAAACTGTTCGTTCGCCCGAAAAATCTGGCGATGCCGCCGGAAGAAGCCCTCTCGCATCTGCGTTTTGAGCGTAGCGGCACGCATTTGAAGGTGACCAATGCGTCGCCTTATTACGTTACGTTGGTCAATTTGCAGCTTGGCGGTCAGCGCATTAACAATCTGATGATTGCGCCGAAAAACAGTGCTCAACAGGCAATTCCGGCCTCAGCGAGCGGCACGCTTTCATGGCAGAGCGTGAATGATTACGGCGCGATCACGCCCGTTCACCGCGTAAATCTCTGATGAAGCCAGGGCAGGCCGACACCATGAAAATCCACCACCCGCTCAGTATGCTGACGCTGGCTGTGATGGCGGCGCTCTGGTCACCCAACGGGCGCGGCGAAAGCTACTTTAACCCCGCATTTTTGTCGGAAGATACGGCCTCGGTGGCCGATCTTTCGCGTTTTGAACAAGGGCACCAGCAAGCGCCGGGTGTTTATCGCGTCGATATCTGGCGCAACGATGAATTTATCGGTACCCAGGATCTCACGTTTGTCGCCGCCGAGGGCGCGCCACCGCCTGCAGCGGGCCTTGCACCCTGTATTCAGCGCGATTTCTTACAGCGCCTGGGTGTCAACATGACGGCCTTCCCGGCGCTGGCCAGTGAGCCGAAAGGAAACTGTGTGGCGCTGGAAACACTGCTGCCGGGGAGCGTGGTGGCGTTTGACTTCGCCTCGCTACGCCTGCGACTCAGCCTGCCTCAGGCGGCGATGAGCAACAGTGCACGCGGTTATATTCCGCCAGACGAGTGGGACGAAGGGATTCCTGCGCTGCTGTTGAACTACAGTCTCACCGGCAACAAAGGCAGCGATGACGATAGCCACTACCTCAATTTGCAAAGCGGCCTGAACTATGGCCCGTGGCGGTTGCGTAATAACGGCGCGTGGCGCTATACCCGTAATAACGGCCATCGCCACAGCGAGTGGGAAAATATCGGAACCTGGCTTCAGCGCTCGATTATCCCGCTGAAAAGCGAAATGGTGTTGGGCGACAGTAATACCGGCAATGACGTGTTCGACAGCATCGGTTTTCGCGGTGGGCGGCTTTACTCCTCAGACAGTATGTATCCGGACAGCCTGCAGGGCTACGCGCCGACCGTCCGCGGCATAGCGCGCACGCCTGCGAAGGTGGTGATTCGCCAGAACGGCTATGTGATTTATCAAAGCTACGTCCAGCCGGGCGCTTTTGCGATAAGCGACCTGAACCCGACCTCTTCGAGCGGTGACCTGGAGGTGACCGTTGAGGAGAAAGACGGTAGCCAGCAGCGCTACACCGTGCCTTATTCCACGGTGCCATTGCTGCAACGTGAAGGACGACTGAAGTATGACCTGGTCGCCGGGGAGTACCGCAGCGGGAATAGCCAAAAAGATACGCCATTCTTTGGTCAGGGCACGATGATTGTCGGTCTGCCGGGCGGTTATACCGTTTACGGCGGCACGCAGATGGCCTCGCGCTACGCGGCGGCGGCGATTGGCGCGGGCAAAAACCTCGGTGACTGGGGCGCGATTTCTCTTGATGTCACCCATGCGCGTAGCCAGTTAGCCGATGATAGCTGGCATGAAGGGCAGTCTCTGCGTTTCTTGTACGCAAAATCCCTGAACGGCTACGGTACCAACTTCCAGTTGCTGGGCTATCGCTACTCGACGCGCGGTTTTTATACCCTTGATGACGTGGCGTGGAAACGGATGTCCGGGTATGAGTATTCCGACACAGAAAACGATAAAAACGGCGTGCCGGATGTCGTGAGCTATCACAACCTTACCTGGAGTAAAAAAGGGCGTTTCCAGGTCAACATTTCGCAATCGCTGGGGGATTACGGTTCGGTCTATCTCTCCGGTAGTGAACAAACCTACTGGGGAACCAGCGATTCCAATATCTGGTATCAGCTTGGTTATGCCGGTGGCTGGAAAGGCGTCAGCTACTCATTGACCTGGTCGTGGAACCGCTCGGTAGGTATCGACGGCACCGATCGAATTGTTTCTGCGAACGTCTCTATTCCGTTCAGTCTGTTTACGCCGAACGGCTATCGTCGCGATAGCGTGCTGGATCGTGCCTATGCCACTGCCTCCGCGAGCCGCAATAAAGACGGTGATAGCAGTTGGCAAACCGGCGTCAGCGGCACGTTACTGGAAGGACGCAACCTGAATTACAGCGTGACCCAGGGCCATACCAGCAACAATGGATCGAGCGGCAGCGCATCTGCAAACTGGCAGGCGACTTACGGCACAGTCGGTGCAGGCTACAACTATTCGCGCGATCAGCATGATTTTAACTGGCAACTGGCCGGTGGCGTGGTCGGTCATGCCGATGGTGTGACCTTTAGCCAGCCGCTGGGCGATACCAACGTGCTGATTAAAGCGCCGGGGGCGAGCGGCGTGAAAATCGAAAACCAGACTGGGGTGAAAACCGACTGGCGCGGATACGCCGTTATGCCTTACGCCACCGTGTATCGCTATAACCGCGTGGCGCTGGATACCAACTCCATGAATGACCATACGGATGTGGAAAACAACGTCAGCAGCGTGGTGCCCACCCGCGGCGCGCTGGTGCGTGCGGCGTTTGATACGCGAATCGGTGTGCGTGCGCTGATCACGGTGCGGCGTGGCGATCGCGTGGTGCCGTTTGGCGCAATCGTGCGTGAAGTCAACAGTGGCGTCACCAGCATGGTGGGTGAAGAGGGGCAAATTTACCTCAGCGGTTTGCCGCTGAGCGGGGAGCTGCTCATTCAGTGGGGCGACAGCGCGCAGGAACGCTGCCGGGCAACTTATACGCTCCCGCAGGAGAGTTTAAATCAGGCGATTACCATGATGGGAGCACGCTGTGAACGTGAATAAGAGTATGAAAGGCGCCCTTGCACTGGCGGCGGCATGTCTGGGAATGACGGCGCTTCCCGCCTGGGCGACGGTGTGTGCGAATTCGGAGGGCGTTGCAAAAGATATTGCCTATAACCTGACGGATGTTTTTACCAGCGCGAATAACCAGGTGGGGCAGATAGTTACGCTGTCGCAGAAGTCGGGTTTGGTGGGTGTCAACGCCATTTGCCCAAAGGGAACCTCTGGCAACACGACCATGCGAAGTTATACCACCGATCTCCCGATTACCAGCGTGGAAGATAAATTCCAGTATGTAAAACTGAATGAATATCTTGATGGTGCCATGAAGATAACGGATGACTATGCGGGGGAGTTTTATCCTCCGGTGCGTTACATCCAGATGGGTTCGCACCCGAATGTCTCGAAAAACAAAGCGTTTCCGGTAACGGATTCCAAGCTGGTTTTCCGTCTTAAAGTGACACGGCGCTTTATCAATATGGTGGTGATCCCTCAGCAGACCATGTTCAGGGTCTATGTCACTACGACAAGTGCCGATCCGCTCACCACCGTCGTTTACACCATCAGCTACAGCGGCACCATTGAAGTGCCGCAAAGCTGTGAAATTAACGCCGGTAATGTGGTCGAGTTTGACTTTGGCGACATTGGCGCATCGCTCTTTTCTCAGGCTGGCGCCGGGCAGCGTCCACCGAGTGTGCCTGCACAGAGCAAAACTATCGGAATTAAATGCACCAACGTGGAAGCCAATGCGTACCTGACGATGCGTATCGAAGCTGAAAAAGTATCGGGGAATGCGTTGGTCTCCGACAATCCCGATTTAGGTTTCGTGGTTGCTGATGCAAACGGTAATCCGCTAACGCCAAATTCGCTGGGCAGTACCATCCCGTTCCGTCTGGATGACGCCGCGCAGGCGCAGGTGGGCATTCGTGCGTGGCCGGTCAGCATTACCGGCAATAAACCCGCGGAAGGGATATTTACATCGCGAGGCTATTTGCGTGTTGATTACGATTAAGAGAGGCAAGATGCCACGTCATTTCACCTGTGCCCTGACATTGCTGGCGATGATGAGTACTGTACAGGCGGCCACGCCCCTGGGCGAGATCAACATTCAGCTGTCCGGCAATATTGTGGATTTAAGCTGCGTGGTCAACGCCAGCGACAGTGCGAAAGAAGTCCAGTTGGGATCCTGGCCCACAAAGCAACTCCAAACGGCGGGCAGCAAAACTCAGGCGATGCCCTTTTCGATTCGCCTGACGGGCTGCCCGCCGGGGGCGGTATCGATAACCTTTGCCGGAACGCCTGACGCTCAGGACAATACCCTGCTGGCGCTGAATGGCACAAGCCAGGCCAGTCGCGTTGCGGTGGAGATCCTTGATGAGGATAAATCTCGCCTTCCGTTACAACAGGAGAGTAAAGCGGTAGCCATTGACGCACAAGGGGATGCCACTCTGTCGTTTTACGCCAATTACATTTCCACGGCAGATAATCCACAGCCGGGGAGTGCCGATGCGGATGCAACCTTTACGCTAAACTATAACTGACTTCCCGGGCCCGTTTCAGGGCCGGGATTCATGAAGGGCTAGAGTAATTCGTGAGCTTTCGCATAATCTATCAGTTCAACGATAGTATGCACGCCAAGTTTGGTGAAAATATTTGATTTATGCGCGCTAATAGTTTTATTACTCAACAATAGTTGGGCTGCTATCTCTTTATTAGACAAACCATTAGCAAGATAACGTAGTACGGTAATTTCTCGATTGGATAACGGCATGTCGTTAAACTTATTACTGCGCGTGTTACCGCCACCGAAGATATTCATGGAGTCGGCCGGGAAAAAAGAATATCCGGCCAGGAGCATCTCCACCGCTTTATAGATATCACACAGATCCTTCCGTTTACTGACAAAACCATTTGCGCCAGCCCTGATCGCCCGACAGGCATAGAACGACTCCGATTTGGATGATAAGAAAAGAACCTTGGTGCTTTCACTGATGTTCTTTATCCGTTTGAGTAATGAAAACCCGTCTGAACCAGAAAGCTCAATATCAAGTATAACCATATCAACATTGTTATTCCTAATGTATTCAATGACTTCATGGCTATTATCTGATTTCAGAACAACCTGAACCTGTGGGTTTTTTTGGAGCAGGACCTCGATCGACATTCTGACTATAGGGTGTTCGTCCATAATGATAACGGATGCCGGTTTCATCTTTATATGCCTCAGACTGGTGGAATAGTTACGTGGGATTCCTTTACGGAAACTATTACAAGTCGAATGGATAAATAAAAAATTTTAATTTTTAGCTTACTTCCAGAGGAGTTATCTATCCCTACTTGTACCATTATAAAGTGACAATTCTGTCCGGTACTTAAACAATGCCTAAACCCTTGAAAAAGGCTTTTCTTATAACACGATAAGTACATGGCTATTATACTTGCTATGAATTGTCCGAAAAGCATTATTAAAGTCGCATCAATCCGTAATTAATATGATGTTCTAGTCAGAAAGTTTATTTAAATTATTTTTGGTATTTACCACCAGGTGTTTAAAATCCTGTAGAGGACTTAACTTTTTTTCCAGGCATAAATATTAATAGATGCTAAATGTTGAAAACGTGTTAATTGATGTGGCGCAATTATTGGGGAATAATCGATCGGTAAACATATCCGGAATGGCGCAATTCAACGATTATTCCACAAAAAATTCCTTTTGATCTCGATGCGAGCTATAGGAATGGCAAAAGAAAGAAATTTTATCACTGTAATCTAAAACCCTACGATATCTGGCCGTTAACGCCGGTCAGCTCTGCAAATAGCGCTATTTGCAAGGTTCCTTTATGAATACACAACAGAGGAATGCACTTTTACGAACTGGTTTAAGAGTGACTTTTGCTATCTAAAATCGGGTCTTAGGAATAGTTATAAAGTTTGCGATATTGTTTAAATTTAACAAAAAAAGATCAATTCGATTAAGTAATTTCTTAAAACAATCTAAGATTTAAGAGGTTAACGAAATTGTCAGTTTGAACTAGCAGAAAGATTTTTCAGCAAGTGAATAAGTTCTGAGCGATGCTGTAGCTTGAGCCGTTCAACAATGCGCCCCAGGCGATAGATAATCCTGTGATAATCTTTGTCGTGATCGCTGGCGATGGATTTCAACGAACGCCCCTGGGTCAGCGCCATCAGAATGAGCCACTCATCACGTGAGAAATGACTTTTCCGGTTGAACTGCATTGGCTGCGGCATAAGCAATTTTTTGCGCAGCGTACGAAAGGGTGTGTGCCGACTGATTATCCGCAGCGTTGTCACCGCCTTCATAAAATGCAGGGCTTTTTTGTCCTGTGTCGGGGTTATCAGGTGAATATAATTTTGCGGAAACGCAAAGCTGATGCGCCGCAAGCGATCCAGCGTTTCGATGGCTGGTGCATCGGTGTAGTAAATATCGACCAGCAGTTGCACGCCGGGGGCTTTGGGAAGCAAGTCCAGCGCATTATCCAGCGTTGAGGTTACCCAACCGTTACTCAGTGGATAGGGGGCGAAACGAAACCCCTGCCGTAAGAATTGATCGCTGCTGACCAGAATAAAATGAGGGGAGTCGGTTTTGTGCGTGAGGGCAAGTGAGTGAGTCAGGCGTTCAAGTCGATCAAAAAACGGGGGCCAGGCGTGTGGATTCTTAAATCCAGGGTGATCGGTGCCTGAACGACGCCTCCTTTCTCTGCGAATTGCGATGCGCATGCTTCTCTTCCTGGCGCCGTCACGCGCGTCTTCACTTATAGCTTATCTAACGATGCGGTCAAACAGCCAGTAGCAGACATTGTGACACCAGAGTCAGGTTCTTCTCTAAGGCAATACTTAAAGTTAGGTAAGGGTTTTCGCAGCACTCAGGCTACCTTAAGAAGAGTGGTTAAAAAAAACGCAAGGGCTGTTCGCGTAATGTCCATCTTCGCGAACAACCCTGATTTCACATTGAAATGGATTGACTCACCGTCCGGTGACCGTATAATTCCTCGCGTTTCACCCCCGCGAAGTTCTGGCTTCACAATGCGCCCTTAGCTCAGTTGGATAGAGCAACGACCTTCTAAGTCGTGGGTCACAGGTTCGAATCCTGTAGGGCGTACCATTTCAAATCAATCAGTTACGCCTCTTTTATTTCCTCCTGATTTTGAGTGTGGGACATATCTGGGACATCATTGATAAAAATCGAGTCAATCTGACGTGCGTGTTCAGTTAAATGATTCGGTGCCAGGTGTGCATACCTGCGAACCATCTCGATAGACTCCCAGCCTCCCATCTCCTGCAAAACAGACAACGGAACGCCAGACTGAATTAACCAGCTAGCCCACGTATGCCTCAGGTCATGGAATCTGAAATCAACAATTCCCGCACGCTTACACGCAGCTTTCCATGCTACTGAATCATCAACCCGCATCTTTCTTACTGTAGGCGTCAGAGTTCCATCAGGTCGATGCTTTGCTTTGGTGTGGACGAACACCCATTTATTGTGATTGCCAATCTGGTCTCTAAGTACCCGGCATGCTGTATCATTCAGTGCAACGCCAATTGCTCTGTTTGATTTGCTGTCCTCCGGGTTTATCCAGGCAACGCGACGCTGCATGTCTATTTGTTGCCATTCAAGATTGATGATGTTAGAACGCCTGAGCCCGGTTGCAAGCGCAAACTTAACAACCGACTTAAGCGGCTCCGGACATTCATCAATCAGCCTTTTAGCTTCCTCCGCCTCAAGCCACCTGACGCGCTTATTCCTTACTGAAGGGATTTTGATAACAGGTGACTTCTCCAGCCATTTCCAGTCACGCTCTGCTGCACGCAATAAAGCTTTCATCATCGCCAGATGCTTGGCTTTTGTCGCTGTCGTCACTGGTCGTGGCGTAAATGCAGGTGGCTCAGTTCCTTTCCGCTTCGCTGCATCTACCTTGCTCTGCCATATCTCCTTATCCTTCCTGTTCTGCATCCTGCTAACAGCGGCGTAAATCTTCCCTTCTGTAATATCCTTTAGTCGAATCCCTTCGAAGTGCATCAACCAGAACTCCATTCTGCTCTTGTCAGAATCGAGAGACTTCTTATCTGCTTTCTCTTCAAGCCATCTCAAACAAGCTTCTTCAAAAGTCACATCCGGAAAGTCACCGAGTCTGTCTACTCGCCAGAGTTCTGCCTTTCGCTTGTCGTGCAACTCCTGAGCTTGCCGCTTGTCCGTTGTGCCAAGAGATTCCTTAATTCGCTTCCCGCCCGGGAGCGAGTACGAGGCGTACCATATTTCACCTCTGCGGAAGAGTGACATTTTCTTTCCTCTTTAATGTCATCACCCGCGCTCACGTCGACAGTATGCAGCGGAGAATGAAGAGCCGCAATGCAGGCTTGTCTGGTGGTGAGGTAAGGGGATTTAGGTTTTGAAGGGTCTTTACGGGTTGCTTGCAGTCGGCCTGTGCGAATCCAGTTGGTGGCGGTAGGTCTGGATATCTTGAGAAATGCACAGGCCTCATCGAGTGTGAGGCTGTGTGATTCCATGGTTACTCCGTTTCAGTAAGTTAGTAGCTCCGCTTTCTTTATGATTTCAGAATGAACATCATCGTCAACGTCATCTACTCCAATTTCATATAAGGCTTCTCTAACCACATCGACTTCTTCTGGTTTAAAAAAGTCATCTCGGTAGTCACCAAATAAAACCGAAACAAGCCTTCCTCCAGCTACATCAAGGCGGGAGCTAACTGGAGGCTCTTTGCCATCTTCGAACTCAACGACGAATGTCATTTTAGACATCACATCCCCTCCTGCTGCGGTGCTGCTGCAAGCATGGCTTTCCATACACTCTGGAATGATTCATTCTTCATGTTCTGCTTGGCTCCTTCCTTAAGCATGTCCAGGGTTGCGTCAACTGGCACCAGTTGCCAATCATCCGGAATTACCTGAGAGTTGCCAGCCTGAAGCATGGTGGCACGGCGTTGCTGTAGTTCGGCCAGCGCTAGCATTACATCATCAATGACAGGCGACTCCATTTCATACAATTCAAGAGAATCCCTTGCCACACGGATCAGTGCGCTCAGGCGCTCGTCTGTTAGGTTGTTATTGGTCATGATTTACCTCCCAGAAGCATGGCGGCGCGGCAGGCGTCATACGATTCACGCATCGCATCTTTGACCCAGCCGAGTGGTTTGTTGCCGCGGATTTCCAGCCATTCATCGAATGTTGGTACAGTCGCCACCGGTTGCGACACCGCAAACAGCGGCCCCGGAGCAACATCGAAACGTCGCCAACGGATATCGCAGGTACGTTCTTCGCCTTCTTTGTGCCAGGCTACAACGTCGGCTACAGGTTCTGCGTCAACTGCCATCGCTGGCGGGGCGGCGTAGAGTGGTATAAGGTCTGGCGCAGGATTTCTCCACATCCATTCTCTCCGAGCAGCTCCAGCCAGAAAGTTTCGGAGTGCCTGCGGGTCTGCATACGCTACTGGTTCGGAGTCCATTGCCGCCAGCAGCGCATCCATGGCGATCATGCCGAGGCCAAACATGTCAAACTGCTCTTTGTCGGCTACCGGGTCGTAGTCCTGCTGCCAGCATTCAAAATCATTGCGCAGGCGCTGGGCTTGCTCTTTTGTGATTGGGGTTGTCATTGTTAGTTCGTCCAGTAAGTGAGTTCTTCAGCAACGTGATAATTGGCGTCAGCCTGGTCAGTAAATGGCGGGTCAGTTTTCAGGTGTTCTTCAACCGTTATCGCTGCATTCTCACGACAGAACGCTTTCCAACCCTTACGGCCTGTTTTCCAGCCTCGATGCCAGCCAAGCTCTTTCGTCTCGGTGCGCCATGCTCGGTTTGCTAACTGCATCTGTGTCTTAGCCATTGTTCTGCTCTCCTTCGATAACCTGGATGCCAGCCGTACGCGCATAGACAATCACACCATCATCAGGACGCTTACGCGGTAAATAGATTTCAGGGCGAGGCCAGAGCGCAATGAATCGTGATTCTCTATTTTCCAGCCGGCAATATGCTTTCTGGCTCATCACACCTACCGCGCGAAGTGTCGACTCCATACGCTCCAGCTCAGCAATGCGCTTTTCGGCAATATCCAACTCACTACCCAATTTCTCAGTCATATGAAACCAGTTGGCTCGTTGCTCTTCTTTGGCTTCCAGCGCCTCTACCAGTGCCTCAAGCTGCAAAAATGCTGCATATGCCAAGTCAGAAATAGGCCGTTCAAACTGAATTTCTTTACCGTTTTCGTTTTCAACAACTGATTCGAAAATTGCTTCTGCGACGGAAGACTCTGCCAGTTCGCGGAGTTGTTTCGCTGTTTCAAGCGCGTTGACCATCAACATATCGGTACGCTGCGCCAGTTCTGTTGTCATGCTCACTCTTCATCCTCCAAATCAGCGATAGCATCCATTACGTCAGAGCCACGAATGACCTCAAATGCATGGCAAGCCATTTCGAAAACAAGGCGCTCTTGTGGGTGTGGTGACTGCCAATATTTAAAACCAGGCCGATGTGAATAGCCCTGCATGGCGTAGAACTGACCAGCAAGTTCGATCGCTGCATCGACAAGCTCACGGTTAGACATTGTTGTCATGCTCATGCTGTTTGCTCCAGTTCGTTCAGGCCATCACGTACCGCGCTAACGATGCGATCGAGGTATTGATATTCGTGGTTCGGCACTTTCGGCCATTTCGCATACCATGGGTCATCACCGAATAGGCTAAGCAGCTTGTCACCGACAAGGTAATTGCAGCAGCACGCTTTCACATCGTCAGCATTTTCTGCCTCATCCCACATAGAACGGGCTTCTTCGTGGCTAATCTCCAATTGGCGGCGAAGTTTGATGATTTCTGATTTCACGAAAATAAGGTTTTCATCGTTATCATCATCAACAGTGCTTTCCAGCTGCGGGTCGAAATAGCCGATAAGGTACTCATTGCTAACGCGCTTAATGAACGCCTGCACGGTGTCGCCGCCCATGGCAAACCAGGCGCCGGTCCAAGCCTTACCAAAGCATGTAACGGTGATGCGGCCCTTACCAGGTTCATAGTTCTCAATCATCACGCGCACCGGATCGAGACGCTCTACATCGGTAATGGTGAAAGCCAGTACATCCATTTTTTCGATTTTCATGCTTCCCCCTCGCGAAGCTGGGTTGCGAATTCATCGCATGCGCTGATGAACTCAGAGTATTCGAACTGCATATCTGATGGGACGTTCATTACAGCCATCCACTCATTAAGATGCTCCTTGAGCTTCTCAACACCCCGCGCCTCAGCTTCACGCAGGATGCTGTCTGTCACGATTTCCTCTTCGTCACTTACAATCTGCACCCCAACATATTCACTATCGGCCCAATCACCAGAATCATGGTCATACCGCTCGCAGTTAAATTCTCCGTTACTGTCTTTAGTTGGAATGGTGTAGCTATCAAACGGGCCGCCATACGTAGGAACATTGCCGAGTTCTGGATGCTCAATCCACATGAAGAATCTACGTCCTGTAATGGGGCAAAACTCCGGCTTCCACTGTTTGGATAGGCATGTACTGCTGACCAGTTGCTTCAAATGCTCCTGCAACTCCACACCATCAGGACAGTTCGTCACTTCACGCGCTTTCTCAAGCGTTGAGTGTGCTGCTGTTAGTTCGTTAATTTTGTTAAGCTTTCTCACAAGATATTCTGCGTTGGTTTCATTTACCTTCAAATCGCCGGGAATGCATTTGCCGCGCAGAAATCCTTCCATCTCAAATAATTTCATTTCTTCACTCCCGGCAATCTTGCATTCAGATATTTATTTTCATTCACGCTTGGGAATGAATTACGCGCTAACAGTTCTTCGCGTGATGGGTAAGGTCTGATTCTCTGGCGCGCCACTAATTCACCAGGAGTTAATGAAGGGTCGTATTGTCTGCCTAACATGATTTCGCCTCCATAAAGTCATTAATCGCTTTGCTCAATGACAGTCCAAGCGTCTCTATGTGCTGCTGTAATTCCTGAAGTGATTGCGATTCTGATGCCAGAATTTCACGATGGCATAGTTCTTTAACCAGATGCTCAAACTTGCTGTAGTAACCACAGCGCACCAAAACTTCATTACCAAAATTTTTACTTTTCTCGTCGTTTACTTTCTTCTTTTCGCTGAGAACAAGGTCATGCTTGGTTCCTGTGATAACGTATTTACCCAAATCTATGTTTAGTTTCATGAGAAGTTCCTCAGTCGTTACGAGTCTGACCATAGCGACCGATGTAATTCCTGAGTCGCTCTTCGGTGTATTCAACCGGGCGAACCGGCCCGGTAATTTGCCAATATGGTCTGGCGATAGTGTTTGCATGCCATACAGCGGCTGCGTGACGCTCCTGGTATTTACGCAGCATTCGTTCATCCCTTGATTCCCGCACTCCGTTGCAACCATTTGCTACATGCTCTTTAAGCATCTGAAGCACCTCTTCTTTGGTGCGGTAGCGTTTTGGAAGATGCAGGTATCCCGCCCCTTGAAGAGGTGTATTCATGGTTAAGTCCTTATTGTTTTAAATCAGAAGGGGATATCATCATCGAAGTCCATAGGAGGCTCATTCGATGTTTTCTGTTTTGGTGGTGGTGCAGATTGAGGTGCTTTAGGTTGATTGTCGGGTTCTCTCTTTCCTCCAATCATTTGCATTGTTCCGTTAATACCAACCTGAATTTCTGTTGTGTATTTCTCAATTCCTGCCTGGTCAGTCCATTTTCTGGTTTTCAGCTTTCCTTCGAGATAAACCTCAGAACCTTTTCGCAGATATTCTCCGGCAATTTCCGCAAGCTTTCCGCTAATTACTACGCGGTGCCATTCAGTTTGCTCTTTCTGCTCACCTGTCTGTTTATCTCGCCACTGTTCTGATGTTGCTACAGTGAGATTTGCAAATGCCGCACCAGAAGGTGCGTAGCGCACCTCCGGGTCTTGGCCTAATCTACCAATGAGGATAACCTTATTTACGCCTCTACTAGCCATTTATGCCGCCTGTTTTAGTTCTTTGATACGAATGCCTGTAACGTCTTTACATTTAGCTTGATGATCAGCAAATCCGTTCAGCCTTGTCCATGTAAGAGCGTATTGTTCCTGTAGTTTCTTGCCGTCATTCTCAATACTTGCGTATTGGGTGAACTCAGAAAGAATTTGGTCTGCATCCGCTGGTTTAATGTGATGAACCTCAGCATCAGCATCAATTGCAGTCTCCTCTGTTGGAATGCAGAAGGCCTGAAACGCTGCGTACTTATATGCGATAGACATGGCCTTGTTCGTGGCCTTATCACCGCTATCCATCGCCTCTCCGTAGGTGGTTACGGTATGAATGCTGCCATCCTCTGTACTGACAAAATCGAATTCCGCCTTTACGACAACATAAAACAACACGCCACCTTTCTGTGTTGTTCTTTCAGTTACAGAGCGCTCAGTGATTCGAGGAAGGATAAGAAGTCCGTGATTAACAAGGGCTGGAGCTAACGCATTGTATACCTGGTCAATTCCGCGGAAGTTGAATCCCTGCTGCTGATTTCGTCTGTCTTTGCTAATTCCTGTTGTAGCCATCTCCTTAGCTACAGCACTAATTGCTGCGTAAACCTTATTGCTTGTCATGAGTAATACCCCGCTAACTCCTGCAATGTGACTTGCTGGTTATTCCGTTCTGCTGCCAGATTAATTTGCTGCTCAACTTCTTCTTCAATCTCTGGAGATATGAGCGCTATAAATTCATCATCATCAAAATCATGCAGCATGTTTCTTATCCCAATCTTCGTCTTGCCATTTATCCCAGCCAAGAGATATTCCCGCAGCCCACATATAGGCCTCTGCAATACCTTGCTTAGTGTCAGGGAATGATTTCTCGTACAGCTTGTTGAACTCACGATTTCCTTGCTGAACAAGGATGGTTCCGTTAACAGGCACAATAGTCATCGCGTGGAACTCCTGGCTGATTAAGGATTTCACTGAGACGCTTCCATCCGGTGCGTAATTTGCGAGTAATGCGATCTAAAAGTGATTCATGTAGATGGAAGACACCCATGCGAGTGCCTCCCGCGATTTTTATAATCATGGGTGGCTCCTTGTGTTGTTATAGGCATAGCGAAAACTCCTCGACGAAGAGTTATTGATATGCGAGTAAAAAATGCCGCCCATATAGAGCGGCAAGACTATCAAGGGATGGTTAAGGCATTTAATCAGAACATCATCCGCCGTCTCCTTTGGATGATGTGGTGCGGTATTACACCCAATAGCTAACTCAGAGAATTAGCTATCAGCTGCTATTCGCTTGGTGGTTCAGGTAATGGCATCCAGTGGGTAACGTCCTGTCGAATTGGCACGATTCCGTATGCGTCATCCCACCGACCTTCGAAATAATACAAAGTCGATATGTCACCACCCTTGAAGCATGCCAGAACCTCTTGTTCTGCATTCTCATCCGGCATCTGCTCACTACACTTAATCCACTCCATTACTCCTCCCCAAGAGCCTTGCTGATGGCTGCGCGTGACGACATCAACGGATGTTCACTATGGCAATCGTCCTCATCAACGTCGCAGATGTTAATGACGTATTCCCGAAGCTTTTTCAGCTCGTTCAGCAAATCAGGAGCTGCACTAGAAAGCCTGGCATTAGCTAATGCTTCGTCTGGCGAGCAGCATTTGCCAGGATAAAACGCCGCGTAGAATCTATTCTCATCGCCCTGTAGCGCGTAAACCATTCGCCCATCACGTACCCATTCTTGTTTTGTTCCTTTAAACTCTTTCATATTCACCTCTGTGGCTTGCTGCCAAAAGAAGGCCGACTATGCGGCCTTATGATTTGCTCTCTAATGCAACCTTGTGGTTATGCTGCGCGGTCTGCACAACCATTTCAGCAAACTTATTAGCAACATTCTGACGAATTCCTTCGTTAACACACTCAGTAATTTGACGGTCAATGTCTCGGTTTATTCCCTTAAGCTTTTCCTGTACAACGTCCTGAACTCTCTTGCCGGTAAGCCAAGTAATGAGTCGGGTTTTACCGCTGTAGCTGTCAGCAAAGTTTCCGTTATCGTCTACCTTTTTCTCCATTAGCCCATCAAATGTGCGCTTGATAAGGTCGGTAATAGTCAGACAGTCTTGCGTATCGCCCCATTTATCGGTAATGGTCACTTCTTTTTCAAGCCAGTCATCGGCGAACTGAACGGCCTTTTGTTCGATTGCTTTTCTGGCCGCAACTATTGACTCGTTAATGGCTTCATTAATCTGCTGTGAAGCCTCTTTCTCAACCTTCGCTAAACAGTCCTTAGAGATGGCTGCTTTCACTCCTGAGATGATCTGGTGTTTAACTTCTTCATCCATGTCACCATCTTCGCCAAGCCATTCCAGATCCACAGTTATATTCAGTTTCATAATTAACCCTCAATTAAATAAGTGGGATAGATTTCCCTTTTACCTTCTGACGACCCGCACAAGTCACACCCATGTCACCGCGTGGCTTGCTGTAGTAAATGCGATTAGAACGCTCTGGTAACTCTTCCTGAGCTTTCTTCTCTCTCAGGCTAACCAATGACGTAGCAGCCACAACGCGATTGCTACAGCCCTCTGAGATGCGTGTAAATGCGCGGTCAATCTTCTTGGCTAGCATCTGGTTATCTCGAAGCTGTTGTTGATGACGAATAGCGCGTAATAACTTCTTGTGTTCACGATTAGTCATGATTGCCTCCTGAAATGGTTTTGGTGGTGTGGTGGTCGACTATCTTTAGCTCGACAGCGTCACCTGAGTGGCTTCCTGCGCATTGGTCAGTATTCACCACACCCCAAACCCATCTCGTTTGGTATTGTTGGCCCGGAACAGGCCTTCTGTTGTTAAAGAGCATTCACCGTCCTGGTGAGTAGTGCGTCCTGCTGATGGGTTAAAATTACAAGAAAGATTGTATGTTGTAAACAAGAAATATTGTATTTTTAGGCAGGAAAAACAAACTCCATTGTTTTTTAACGGAAAATAGTTTGTTTTTAGATAGTGGGGGAGTGGTGTTTCAGGTGTTAGTTATCGCAAGTTCCAGAAATGTTGCCTACGAAAGCTTTTGTCGATGTTAGCTTTTGCATTCTAGGGATATTCATAACCTTTGAATACATTACCTTTTTATCCTTCGTGACTGACCATGTCTCAACTGTTATCCCGCCGCCAGACTGGAAGCTTCCAACCATTGTATTGCTGGATAGGGGAACGTATGTGATGTCAGATATAGGGCTTCCATCCAGATTTGTTACAGATGCCGTGTCATCGTTGATGGTTAGTTTTATCGCAACTCCAGACATTCCATCGTCAATAAAATCATAGTTATCACCATTAAATGATGATTTTCCCTGTAAATTAGAGACGATCCAGCAATTCGCATAAGAGGCTATTGGCAAGAAAAGTATCGCTATTGCTACGAGGATTCTTATCATATGAACTTAACCCTTGCTTCAACGACAACCCCGATAATTCGACAGTTACCATTGATTGGGATCATGGGCCATGCAGGGTTGAGTCCCTTCAAGTATTTTTGACCGCCATCGATAACAAGCTTTTTGAATGTTGCCTCGTTGGCGTCAGTGAGCTTGGCGACAACTAAGCTACCGTTGGATGCCTCACGCCCGGTGTCAACAAGGACAATATGCCCTTCAGGTATACTTTGACCAACTGGCGCAGTCATGGAGTCACCTTCGACTCTCAGCCAGAATCCCTCTCCAAGCATATGGATGTCACTATCGTACCATTCCTCAATATCTTTAAGATTGTACGGCTCACAAGCCTCTGACCACGCGCCAGCGCTAACTAAGCTAATCAATGGATATTTTCCTTTAGGTTCGTTTGGACCAACATAAGTTATGTTTGAATCTGGCGAACCTTTCAATAACCAATCGACGCTAACTCCGAGAGCTGAAGCGAGTTCTGGCAAAAATCTTGGTCGCTTGGTTTTTCCATTTTCCAGTTGCTCGATTGATTGCTGAGAGGTGCCAACCTTCAGCGCCAGCTCTGCCTGATTGAGGCCTAGTTGTACTCTTTTGCTTTTTACCCTGGAAGAAATGCTCATAACTTACCTCTGTAATTTCCTCCAATAGTTACAAGAAAACCTGTAATTGACAAACAAGTTACTTTGTATGAAAATACAAGAAAGTTTGTTGAAGGAGGCGATATGCAAACTCTATCTGAGCGCCTCAAAAAGAAACGTGTATCGCTAAAGATGACCCAGACTGAACTGGCTAACAAAGCAGGTGTTAAGCAACAGTCTATTCAGCTTATCGAGGCTGGGGTAACAAAGCGTCCACGATTCTTATTTGAGATAGCGATGGCACTCAACTGTGATCCAATTTGGTTGCAGTACGGTACCAAAAACGGCAAAGCCGCATAGTTCTACCGCTCTTTAAAAACCTACGGGCTGTTCCGGCCCACTCAATACAGCGCATCAATGAATGCGTACTTACTTATTAACTAAGGAAAGTTTCACATATGGAACACGCAAGTTACAGCAAACCAACGCAACGAGACATCGATCGCACTGAAACAGACTTGCTAATTAACCTTTCTACAGTCACCCAGCGTGGACTGGCGCAGATGGTTGGTTGTCATGAGTCGAAGATAAGCAGAACTGACTGGCGCTTCATAGCGGCGGTTCTGTGCGCGTTCGGAATGGATTCAGACATAAGTCCGATAAGCAGGGCGTTTCGATGTGCTTTAAACGGTCTCACAAATAAAAAATCCCCAACGGGCAAGGTCGGGGATTCAGATCAAATCACCATGCAGTTCTGAGTGGGAACAACTGGATCAATTCACAGGAGTAATTATGACAAAGCGTCGTAAGAAATACCAGGAAAAAGAAGAAATTCGACACCCTGATTCACCTGAGGGATTGGTCGTTACAGCAGCCAATAACAGGGCGTTCGCAGAGCGTCTTATTGGCGTTTACAGACTAGCCAAAGCAGGAGTGAAGAATGGGCGTCGTTAAGCTATCGGACTACCAACCTCGACATGAGGTAGTGGAGCGTAAAGTGGCGAGTCTTGATGATGGTTACATGCGTGTAGCTACCAGCATCGGGAAGCTTAAGCCAAAACTGAAACTTGCAGGTCGTGAACATCAGGTTCTGGACGCCGTTATCTATTGCACCTTTGGCTGGAATAAGTCGGAGGACAAGGTAACGAATACATACCTGGCTGAAGTGACAGATCTGGATGATTCAGATGTAGCCGCAGCCCTGAATGTTCTGGCAGAACGCAAGATTATTAATCTCAGAAAAGTTGGTGGTTTCAAGCTGGTTAGCGTGAACGTCAGCATTGATAAATGGGTGCTCAAAAAGACCCCAAAAACACCACCCAAAATGTTGGGCGAAACCACCCAAAATGTTGGGCGAAAAAAGGTTTCAAGTTGGGCGAAATCACCCGACACCCTAAACAGTCTTACCAAAGACAATTTAAAAGATACCCAAACCCACGAAGTGGGATTATCTGGTGATGAAAAATTAACACCCCGTCAGAAAGGAACCAACCCAAGAGCAAGACAAACTAATCCTCGCTCTACAGTCCCGGTATTCGACCGCGAGCGTTTCAAAGATACTTGGAACTGCAAAGCCAAGCGTCTTGGTATGCCGACCATCAGAAGCATCACTACGTCGACAGAGAATGGAATTAAGCGTCTGTGGTCATCCTACCTGAAGCAGTGCAAAGAGCTTGGCAAGGAGCCACGTGATATCGACAGCATCCTGAATGGATACATCGAGCACGGTTATCAGCCTACTCAGTGGGCACTTGGTGGAAACCCTGAAGGAAAGGTGTACGGAATTGATACTGCCCTGACGCAGAAAAAGATTGATGAGATTTTAGGAGCTGGAAGCTGATGGAAAGTTACGACTTTGAGCACCAACTGGTTGGTTCGATGATGGTCAAGGGCGATCACATCGACTGCCGAGAAATCGCCGGCAAGCTACCTGCTGACGCATTTGAGAACTTCCACCTGAAAAGCATGTATCAGGCGATAGTAACCCTGCTCAACAAGGCTGAGCCGGTAGACATGTTTACCGTGAAGGATGCAGTTCCATCTGCGACGAAGGACTTTGTGGTCGAGGTGGCATGCAAATGCTCATCGGCGGCAAACATCCGCGGTTGGGCAAAACGTGTCAGGCAGTGCTGGATGTTACGCCGTGGCGAGGCTGAGCTTAAGCGAGCGGCAGAACTTCTGGCAGGAGCAGGAACACATGACCTGAATGACAGGATCGCTGAAGTAAGCGGAATCCTGTCAAAACTACAGTTCGAAACCAACGACAAGCTACCGCGCCGCATCGGTGATTTGCTTGACGATTACATGGTTGTTCTGGAAAACAGGATGCAAGGAGAAGAGTCTGGTTTGTACCTCAAGACTGGAATTCAGCCCATGGATGATGCATACGGAGGACTGGACAGAACGGACCTGATTGTAATTGCTGGTCGTCCTGGAATGGGCAAAACGGAACTTGCCATCAATATCGCTAACTCAGTTGGAAGGCAGAAAGGGAAGGGGCTCTTTATCTCGATGGAAATGTCGGATATGCAGGTAGTAGAGCGTCACGTTGCAGATCGCGCAGGATTATCTGTGGGAACCCTTCGCAACCCTCTCTGCATGATACAGGAGCAATACACACGCCTTACCGTTGCAACAGGAACTCTTCTGGATGAAGAAAACCATGTTATAGACGGTTCGTTTAGCGTTGATGAGTGCATAGCTCATGCGGAGCGTATGAACATGGACGGCGGCCTGAGCTTCCTCGCAATCGACTACCTTGGCCTAATCGAGAAGCCATCAAACATTCCAGAGCATCAGGCCATCGCTGACATCACCAGAAAGCTAAAGCAGTTCTGCCTGCGCAACAAGGTTCCGGTAATCCTTCTTGCACAGCTTAACCGTGGCCCAGAAGGACGTCAGGAAAAACGTCCTGGGCTGGGTGATTTGGCTAAATCTGGCGCTATCGAGCAGGATGCGGACGTAATCATCTTCCCGTACCGGGATGAAGTTTACGACGAGAACAGCAACATGAAGGGAATTGCGGAAATCATCATCGGTAAATACCGATCTGGGCAGCCTCAAACGTTTTACATGGGCTGGAAGAATGGGCACTTCGTCAACATTGACCAACAGGAAGCAGCCAAACGCTTCGCCGACAACGAGAGTGAAGCGCCGAAAACAGACTGGAGGGGATGATGGACTACAAAGACGCAATTCTGCGTGAAGACGCAATGGAATATCTGATTCGTTATTACTCCGATTTTCTGGATGACATACCTACTGGCCCGTCTAGAAATGTATCCGATCGCATATTCAAAGATTGGCGTTGGGTTCGATGCCTTGATGGTGAAATTGTTTTCGCTAATTGCATTCAGGAGTGCATAACAGCATCTGATTTCAATGCGAGGAACGAAACGCAGAGGATTAGTGTATGACCATCTACATCACAGAGTTAATAACAGGCCTATCAGCAACGATAGGCCTTTTTATTTGGATGAAGAAATCAACCAGAGATTGAGAGAGGTGAGGGCTTCATGACATACGACATTTATAAACTAGAAAACATTTTAGAAGAAATGCGCCAATACAACCCGAAAGCTGATGAATATGGTGGTAAGCACATCATCCCAGGCTGGGCAGAGCGGATTGAGAAGGCGATTAAAGATATCAAAATTGAATCTGAATTCAGGCGTCAATTTATTCTCAACGGCGTTGAGTTTGGGTATATCAGACTTCCTGACTCAAACGATTCCGCGCTTCACGTTTATGAAAGATGCGTCAATGAGCAAGAACCGCGATGCGAAAGATGCAATGGAACTGGCATGGAGGACAGTGGCGGATTTTATCCATGGGGAGAATCAATCCTCATTGAATGCCAATGCCAACTAACACCCCAGCACGCTGATGGAGAGGAATGTGGACGAATCAAGAAAGCAGTTTGAACGAGAGTTCGCAAAAATTAAGGGTATCCCTCTGAGCATGGTTGAAAGCACCAGGTTCAAAGAAGATTACTGGGATGAAGCACACTTAAGAACCAGTGGAATTAGCATGGCTTGGGAAATCTGGAAATCATCTCGCGCAGCTATCGATATCGCGCTTCCTGAAATAGAAAAGTGGCGTTCTATAGAATCTGTGCGCGCCCAGATAGCTTATAGGTCTCGTGTGCGAGATGAAGTAATCGCCGCTGGAATCAAAGTGAAGGAGTGAGTATGAGCGAGTTAAAGCCGTGTCCATTTTGTGGAAGCCCAGCTGAGCACTACCCAGATGGTGATATGGAGGGATATCAAATCATGTGCTCAAGCGACATAGGTAAATGCCCGATGACAACCTGGTTTGGTTGGTTATCACCTGAGGAAGCAGAAGAGAACTGGAATCGGAGAACTGGAGATGAAAAAACTAACGTTTGAGCTAAGAAGCCCCATTCATCAGCAGAACGCCATTCAAGCCATACAGCAAATCCTTCCATCCTACGAAAAGCCAATCACAGTAACCATCTCCGAGAGAACGCGCTCAGGAGAACAAAACAAACGTTTGTGGGCCACTCTTCGGGATATCTCTCAGCAGGTTAACTGGCATGGTCGATGGCTGGATGCTGAAAGCTGGAAGTGCATCTTCACCGCAGCACTGAAGAAGCAGGATGTGGTGCCAAATCTGGAGAATAACGGCTTCGTGGTGATAGGCCAGTCAACCAGCAAGATGCGCGTAGGCGAGTTTGCAGAGTTACTTGAGCTTATCCAGGCATTCGGTACTGAGCATGGTGTTAAGTGGTCTGATGAAGCCCGGTTAGCGCTGGAGTGGAAAGCCAGATTCGGAGACGCTGCATGAAATGAAAATGTCATGGTTTCATCACTTAAATCTCACCACCGAAGAAGCAACAAACCTCATCAATCAGTACCGCTCCCGCAACGTAAAAACTCAACGAACGCTAAGCACAGACCCGCGCCTTTGGAATGTGGCTGCGCTTCTACCTGAGTACGCGAAAGAACCGAGAGTGGATAAGAGATTTCAGCAGAAGATATGGAGTTAGCTATGGACTATTCGAAGTTATCAGATTTTGAAATTAACGTCGCAGTATTCGAAGCGCTTCATGGTGGTTCACCAGATTGCAAAGAGGGTGATGACGGAGCGATGTTACTTGTCTCGTTTGAAGGTGATGTAGTAGGTGGAGATATTGTGGAGGTCGAAGTTGTACGCGGCTCATTCGACCCATGCAACAACGCTTCTGATGCGTGGCCTATCATCCAGGACAACTTAATCAGCATCATCTTCGATGAAGACGGCAACGAACCTCCGCAAAATGCCTGGTGTAAAGCCATCACCAAAACAGGTGAGTCTCACTATGGTAGCGAGAAAGAGCCGCTCAAAACGGCAATGATCGCGTTCCTCATGAAGGCCAATAAATGCACCTTCTGCGATGGCAATGGATTAATTCAAATTGACCACGGGGAAAACATCGGCATTGAGTATAAAGCCTGTCCTCAATGCGAAGGAAAATGCTATGTGCACCCTTAGCCAATCAGAAGCTCAATCCTACGAGCAGCAGAGCATACGTAGAACGTTGTGTGCTGGCTGCACGAAGGAATTATCAGATGGCGAGGTTCACTGCTGTGAAGAATGCGCCTCACTGGCAATAGCGTATCGCGACCCTAACGGATTTATGACGGAGGAAGATGATGAGTGATTCAACAAGTAGCTCTGATTATTTATACTTGGTTTTAGTGCCTGTGGCAGAAGTGTTCCGGTCTGAATTCCCAAAAGGCACTGCGCCATTCAATGCCATTCGTACGTATTCAAAATGCCGAGTGAAGTTTACAAGCAAACGACTGGAAAGAGAGTGGCAGGAATTCTACAAAAAACACGATCTGAAAAACGACCCTGAACTGGAGTATTAAATGGCTAAAGGCAAAACGCCTAAGCCTAAGACCTGTCCAATCTGCTCTACCGAATACATCCCTCGAAGTTCTCTCCAGAAAGTCTGCCACAACTACAAATGTGCCATTGCGTTCAATAAGCAACGCGATGCTGAAATTGCTGCGCGTGAACAGCGCAAGCGCGAACGTGAGCAAAGCGCTGATTTGAGGAAGAGAAGGGAGGCTTTAAAGACCAGATCGGAATGGAACAAAGAGGCTCAGGCGGCGGTAAATAAGTTCATCTTCTGGCGTGACTACGGAAAGCCATGCATATCTTGCGAGAGGCCGCTCAATTACGGCGTAAGAGGTGGCGCAGTGGATGCCAGCCACTACCGGTCAAGAGGAGCAGCTCCGTGGCTTAGGTTTAACGTGTTCAACAACAACTCCAGCTGCGTCAAATGTAATCGTGACCTGTCTGGAAACCCTATCCCATACCGAATAAATCTCATCAAAAAGTACGGACTGGAAATTGTCGAGCGCATCGAGCACGACAACAAAACTAGAAAATTCGATATCGACTACCTGAAGCGAGTGAAATCAATCTTCACGCGCCGGGCTCGTCATTACGAAAAACTCCGTAAGAGATATAGCGAGGCAGCATGATAGACATAAGCAGAGAGGTCTGTGAAGAGTATCTGGATGCACTGGTCACAGTGGAGTTATCCGTGCGATTCGCACAACTCGAAGACCGCAAGATTAACGCCACCATCCGCGCAACAGTAACCGAGTTACTCAAGCGTATCCGTGACAAGAAAATCCGCGCCATCTTCGCAGGTTTGGCCCGTCAGCCATTCCCTGATGGCGCACTGAAGATGATGCGTCGCCAGTTAGACAGCTTAGTAGGAGAACCCGCATGAGTACTGTAACTAACCTTCAGCAAGTCAAATGGCAGCGTCACGCAGATGAGCAAGCACTAAAATCACTCGATGCGACAATTGCAGACGCAGAGAAAGCGCTAGTCATCCTGCTTCATCGTCGACGTGAGTTGGTTAATAGGCTTGGAATTAACAAACCAGATCACGATCCGGAGGCTGCATGAGGCTGGAAAGTGTAGCGAAGTTTCATTCACCGAAAAGCCCAATGATGAGCGACTCACCAAGGGCTACAGCTTCGGATTCTCTTTCAGGAACAGATGTGATGGCAGCTATGGGGATGGCGCAATCACAAGCTGGTTTCGGTATGGCTGCATTCTGCGGGAAACATGAACTCAGCCAGAACGACAAGCAAAAGTCTATCAACTATCTGATGCAATTCGCTCACAAGGTATCGGGGAAATACCGTGGAGTTGCAAAGCTTGAAGGAAATATTAAGGCAAAGGTTCTGCAAGTGCTCGCAACATTCGCCTATGCGGATTATTGCCGCAGCGCTGCAACACCTGGCGCACGATGCAGAGATTGCCATGGTACCGGTCATGCCGTTGACCTGGCGAAAACCGAACAATGGGGAAGGATAGTCGAGAAAGAGTGTGGGCGATGCAAGGGAGTTGGTTATTCACGTATGCCAGCAAGCGCAGCGTATCGCGCTGTAGCGGTGCTGGTACCAGACCTGACGCAACCTACATGGTCTCGCACAGTTAAGCCCCTGTATGACGCTCTGATTACCCAATGCCACAAAGAAGAGTCTAACGCTGACAATATTTTGAATAGCGTCACACGTTAGCACCACGATTGCCACGGATGGCGACAAGTTAACATCAGAATGTTGACATTTTGAATAAAGTTGGGTAAATTTGACTCTAACGATGGGATACTGCATTCGTTGGTGGTGAGGCAAAAGAGGCGGCGCTCACCATTGAACCGCCTAGTTGGTATCTTCGGCTAATGGCCTGGTACTCCAACCATCACAGGCTGAGAGGTCTGTAAAAGTTGACGCAGTACAGGTTGCAAATGTGACCATAGAAGCCCCGCAGAGATGTGGGGCTTTTATTTTCTTACTTTAATAATTCCTGAGCTTCAGCGATCAGTTCGGCGTGTCTTTTCATTAGCGGTGCGATAAGCTTTTGCTTATGCTCATCAGAGTACGTTGACATAGATATCTCTAAAGTCTTACCGGCGATTTCTTGAAGAGTTGCATGGATTGTGTTGAGTCTTCTAGTGTTAAAGTCGTTCATTAATGTTTATCCTTTTGCTGTGTGAATGCCGAAAATAACACGACATTTCTGAAAGCGCACCCCACCAAATACCAGACAGACAAACCCTCACCTTATCCACTGTGGCTAAGGTGCGATGCGCTTTGCAAAAAAGAAAACCCAGCACTATGGCTGGGCTTCGTGAAGATGGGCGGCAAGAGACTGCGCTAACAGCCTCCTGCCTGATCTGCTCATGCCTTTAGTCACGAACAAACCACGTTACTGATAAACGTATCCTGGATTTGTTCACTCAACAACCACGTTAATTCCTAATTTGAACAGATCCCCGTTATATGAGGGGTGGAAATGAAGCGTATGCCCGATAAAGAAAGTATGGCGGGACTCTCATGGCTTGTCCTGCTAGGACTGGCGTGTTGGGGAGGTCTCGTTCGTTATCTTATTGACGTAAAGAACAACAAAGCAACGTGGAGTTGGATTAACGCGTTGGCACAAATAGCCGTATCAGGATTCACAGGTGTAATTGGTGGACTTATCAGTCTTGAAAGCGGACTTAGTTTCTACATGATTCTTGCCACTTCCGGAATTAGCGGTGCAATGGGATCCGTGGCTCTGACTTATTTCTGGGAACGACTGACGGGGATGAAGAATGCAAACAATTAATCCGCAGCGTAAGGCGTTCCTCGATACACTGGCCTGGTCTGAAGGTACAGATAAACCCGGTCAACCTACAAAAAATCATGGTTACGATGTGATTGTTGGTGGGTCACTGTTCACTGACTATTCCGATCACCCCCGTAAGCTTGTCACCCTTAATCCGAAACTGAAATCAACGGCCGCAGGACGATATCAGTTACTGACCCGTTACTGGGATGCGTATCGTAAGCAGCTTGGCCTTACGGATTTTTCCCCGGCCAGTCAGGATGCGGTTGCACTCCAGCAGATTAAGGAGCGTGGGGCGTTACCGATGATTGATCGCGGTGATATCCGTCAAGCCATCGACCGCTGCAGCAATATATGGGCATCGCTGCCTGGCGCAGGTTATGGTCAGTTCGAGCATAAGGCTGACAACCTGATCGCTAAGTTCAAAGCCGCAGGTGGGAAGGTAAACGAGACTGCATTATGAACGCCGTCATTGTTTCATTGCTAAAGAAGTTCTGGCTTCCGATTGTCGCTATGTTGGTTATTGTGCTGCTGGCATGGCGTGTTAATCACTACCGCGACAACGCCATCACCTATAAAGACCAGCGCGATAAAGCGACGGTCCGAGCAGACACATCAGAGGCGATCACCAACAACGTGATCACCACGATGAACCTAATTCGTGATATCTCACAGGCTACCCAGAATGCTAAGCAAGAACTGGCTCATGAAGGCGAAACACGCATTGTCTATATCAAACAAACGTTACAGGGCGATCCGTGTGCTAACCAGCTCGTTCCTTCTGCCGCTGCTGACAGCCTGCGGGAATACGCAGACAGTTTACGTTCCAGCCCCGGTGGTGCCGTTAAGCGCTGAGCTAACAGCAGACACGCCGATCCCCGGAATGGTGGTTCCGTTCACGTGGCAGGCAAGTCTGGAGTTAAACGCTCAGCTTTATACGGCGCTGGGGCAGTGCAATCTGGATAAGGCGGGAATTAGAAGGGCAGAGAAATACCGAGAATATCCGCAATCCAGTAGCATAAAAGAATAATTATGTAGTTAATGGATACTGCATAAGGTCGTAAAGCTCTAAGAAAATCAGTCATGTTTACCTCCAAGATGGTGTGAAAAGAGTATTAAATCTATTGTGTCACTTAACTCGGAGATGACAGATTTGGTATGTATCATGCTGTCTACAATTGTAGACAATTTGGGTGGATACCTCTCACGCCTATAGAGCAAGATGTGTGACTCTGCTCGTCTATTGTGTCACTGAATCATCTCGCAGTTTCACCGAGTATTATCCCCTGTCACGGATAATCAACCAGATATCCCCACAAGCGGATAAAGAGGCTCTCAATGTCCGACATCTACCAAATCACGCTAACCACCCAGACAGGCGAAACCTTCACGGGCAAGATGTCACGACGTCAGCCTGAACTGGTGAACGGATTTGTGCCGCTGGCGACCGAAACTGGGCAGTGGCTGTATTTCGCGCCTGCCGATGTAAAACGCGTGGAGTTTACGCCAGTGCCGGCAGAGCAGTCCGAGCCGCCAGCAGAACAAACGACGGAGTAAACCATGGCTAACGATGATGAGCGCAGGCCATATCCGCCAGTTAACTTCATCGCCTCCGACAACTGGCAGCCATACACCAGGCTGATCCCCGCTAATGAAGTGCATGAGTGGATAAAACGGCAAATCCTCAGCGATACCGGAAGCATCCATAACCCTGACCACGAACACCTGTTAGAGGCTGACCTCTGCTTTATGTGGGCGTCCGATTCGTTCGCGAAGAAAGGGCGGTATGTCCTCGGTCAGGCCGAACAGGTAATGCTCCGCGCCGGTGGTTGGCAGAAAGCCAGAATGGAACAGCAGATGTATGAATGGTTCGGGCGCATCCCGAAGTTCATCATCACGCTGGCAGCCGATTACTGCTCACAATGCAGCGACCCGGAGTTCTGCGCACTGGTAGAGCATGAGCTTTACCACATCGCACAGGCCACCGATGATTTCGGCGCGCCTAAGTTCAACAAAGAGACCGGACAGCCAGTGCTAACTCTGCGCGGCCACGACGTCGAAGAATTCACTGGTGTCGTACGTCGATACGGTGCCAGCAAAGAAGTGCAGGAGCTCGTTGATGCGGCCAATGCGCCAGCAGAAGTTGCTCACATCGATATAGCCAGGTCATGCGGGACGTGCATGTTGAAGCTGGCGTAACGCTTTATTCAGATTGTCATGGAGGTAGCCTGTGGCAGCATTATCGACAGAGGTCAAAGCCTTCATCGTTCAATCGCTCGCCTGCTACGAGCCGCCAGTAAAAGTCATTGAGCTTGTAAAGGCTGAATACGGCATCGATGTCTCACGCCAGCAGGTGTCGCAATATACGCCCGGCAACGCAATGGCGGCCAAGTTGAGCCAGAAGTGGATTGACCTGTTCAACGCCACCCGTAAACGATTCCAGAATGAGATCGCCGACATCCCGATCGCAAATAAAGCGTACCGGTTGCGTGTCCTCGACCGAATGGCGACCAACGCTGAAAAGATGAAGAACTACGGCATGACCTCTCAGCTTATCGAGCAGGCCGCCAAAGAAATGGGCGATGCCTACACCAATCGCCAGAAAGTAGAGCATACAAGTCCTGATGGCAGCATGACTCCGCAGCCGACTATCATCCAGCTACTCCCCGTTGAGCCGAAAGCATGAGTAACGCCGTTCAACTGCCGATCCCCGCGAAGCTTGCGCCACTGTTCACCGCCGTGAATAAGCGTTACCGGTGCTCGCATGGTGGTCGTGGTAGTGCCAAGACGCGCACTTTTGCGCTGATGACTGCGGTAAAGGCTTACCAGTCGATGATGAACGGTGAAAGCGGTGTGGTGCTCTGCGCGCGTGAGTTCATGAACTCGCTGGAAGAGTCGAGCATGCAGGAGGTGAAACAGGCGATCCTGTCCGTTCCCTGGCTGGCCGCCAACTTTGATATCGGCGAGAAGTACATCCGCACCATCGACAAGAGCGTTAACTATGTCTTTTGCGGTCTGCGGCACAACCTCGACAGCATCAAGTCGAAAGCGCGAATCCTGCTGTGCTGGGTTGATGAGGCTGAATCAGTCAGCGAAATAGCCTGGCAGAAGTTGAGCCCGACAGTTCGTGAAGAAGGCTCTGAGATTTGGGTGACGTGGAACC
Source organism: Pseudocitrobacter sp. RIT415 (assembly GCF_003057695.2). Classification (NCBI taxonomy): domain Bacteria; kingdom Pseudomonadati; phylum Pseudomonadota; class Gammaproteobacteria; order Enterobacterales; family Enterobacteriaceae; genus Pseudocitrobacter; species Pseudocitrobacter sp. RIT415. Next base: position 51,270 of record NZ_QBJC02000024.1, read on the forward strand.
CGGAGCGCGACGGTAGCGCCACGGATAAGAGGTTCCGTAAAGAAGCCGGCGACGACTGCATCACCGTTGAGATGAACTACACGGATAACCCCTGGTTCCCTGACGTGCTGGAAGGTGAGCGACAGAACGATCAACGCCGCCTCGACCCGGCAACATACGCATGGGTGTGGGAAGGTGCTTACCTCGAAAACTCTGATAAGCAGGTGCTGGCCGGTAAATACCGGATCGCTGAGTTCTCGGAAAGCCTCTGGAAAGAAGCTGAGCGCCTGTTCTTCGGTGCTGACTTCGGTTTCGCCAAAGACCCTAACACCTTGGTGCGTTCGTTCATCCTGCACAACCGGCTGTATATCGAATACGAGGCATACGGTCAGCAGACAGAGCTCGACCACATGCCAGAGCTGTACGACACGATTCCTGGCGCGCGTGACTGGCCCATCAAGGCCGACTCCGCTCGACCTGAGACGATTAGCTATCTCAAGCGACAGGGCTTCAACATCTCAGCCGCCGACAAGTGGCAGGGTAGTGTTGAGGACGGGATCGCACACCTTCGCGGATTCGACGAAATCATTATCCATCCACGCTGCAAGAACGTAGCGCGCGAGGCTCGTATGTGGTCCTACAAGACTGACCGCATCACCGGCGAGGTACTGCCGAAACTAGCTGATGGTTTTGAGCACTGCTGGGACGGCATCCGCTACAGCCTCGACGGGCACATTAAGCGCAAAGGTCAGATGGCCGGGATGATGATTCCGAAACGCCTTCGCTAACCAAACGGAAAAACCATGACTGACAAACTAACTCTCGCCGTCAACCATGCGTTGAACGATGCGCGGATGGCGCGCGCCCGTATGGGGCTGATGGCACCAACAATGGGGTTGGACAATAAGCGCCATTCCGCATGGTGCGAATATGGCTTCCCTGAGGAGGTAACCTACGAAAACCTCTACGCACTGTACCGCCGTGGTGGAATAGCCCACGGCGCAGTTGAGAAGCTGGTTGGCAAGTGCTGGCAGACGAACCCGGAAATCATTGAGGGTGACGATGCTGACGAGAGCAAGGATGAAACTGCCTGGGAAAAGAACACCAAAAAGGTTTTCACAAAGCGTCTCTGGCGGGCCTTTGCTGAAGCAGATCGCCGCCGTCTGGTCGGACGTTATGCTGGAATCTTACTACACATCAATGATTCCAGAACGTGGGATCAGCCTGTTGTTCGTGGTAAGTCACTAAAAAAGGTTACGATCGCATGGGCTGGGTCACTAACTGTCAGCGAGTGGGTCACTGACCAGAAATCGGCAGACTACGGGCAGCCAAAGCAGTGGAAATACGTAGAGAGCCTGCCAAACGGCGGGACTAATCAGCGATTCGTGCATCCTGAACGTGTCTTCATCCTTGGTGATTACTCTAACGATGCCATCGGCTTCCTTGAGCCGCCTTATAACGCCTTTGTCAGTCTGGAGAAGGTAGAGGGTGGGTCTGGTGAATCGTTCCTGAAAAATGCCTCAAACAAGCAGGCAATCAATTTTGATAAAGACATAGACTTCGCGAATTTGGCCTCGCTGTATGGCGTGACGGTTGATGAGCTTCAGGAGCGCTACAACGAAGCAGCAAGAGAGTTAAACGTTGGTAACGATGTACTGCTGATCACTCAAGGTGCGCAGGTTACGTCAATGGTATCTGCTGTTTCAGACCCTTCGCCTACTTACGATGTCAACCTGCAGACCGCCTCAGCAGGGGTGGATATTCCTGCGCGCATCCTGGTTGGAAATCAGCAGGCCGAGCGCTCGAGTACAGAAGATCAGAAGTATTTCAACGGTCGATGTCAGTCACGCCGCGGTGACCTGTCATTCGAGATAGAAGACTTCAGTGACAAGCTCATCGACCTGAAAATCATTGATGCTGCCAGCGAGAAGACGGTTATCTGGGATGACCTCAACGAGCAGACTGGAACTGAGAAGCTCGCAAATGCCAAAACCATGGCCGAGATTAACCAGACGTTCCAGGGAAGCGGAGAAAATCCGGCATTCAGCCGTGAAGAAATTCGCACAGCAGCTGGTTATGAAAACAGCGATGAATTCCCGTTAGGAGAAGAGGATGGCGACGAAGAAAACGAAGCCGCCAATTCTATCGCGTAACTATCAGGATCCGACAGGAGCCGATGCGCTGGAACGCCGGGCAATGAAAGACTTCGCCAGGCGAATGAATAAGATTTGCAAAGCGTACAAATCAGCACTCGACAAAATATCTTCCTCCCTCGCAGTAAACGCCAGATACGAATACCAGCTAAACCCAACGCTACTCTCCATCATCCTGAACGATGCCAGTTACCTGGTGGATCAGGTGCTGCTTGAAGGTGGAGATTATGACCTGTGGTTTTACGAGTACATCGATCTGGCTTCGGAGAAAGGGACCGGTCAGTCGTTCTACAACCTCAGCCAGCAGTCGCCGGTGTACGCCGCCGGGCGTGAGTCGCTGGCCTCCATCCTCGCAAGCGACCCTTACCAGCAACGCATGGCGCTGGTACATGCCCGTGTGTTTGAGGAAATGAAGGGGCTGACTGCTGAAGTTAAGCGCGACATGGCACGTGTGCTGACTGATGGCGTGGGGCGCGGGCTCAACCCGCTGGATATTGCCCGCAACCTGACAGATCAGACCGGCATCGAGAAGCGTCGGGCAAACCGTATAGCACGCACTGAAGTGACTACCGCGCTGCGCCGGGCAAAGTGGGATGAAGATCAGGAAGCGAATGACCTCTTCGGCCTGAAAACGCTGCTGGTTCACATCTCGGCGCTTTCACCGACAACCCGGCATACCCATGCAGTGCGCCACGCCCACCTCTACACCAATGAAGAGGTCCGTGATTGGTACAGCAAGGATGGGAACTCCATCAACTGCAAATGTAGCCAGCAGTCGGTGTTGGTGGATGAGGACGGTAACCCGGAATACCCGGACACCATCACGAAACTCAAACAGGAATATAAATCGATGCAGGCGCGCGGTTACGCCTGGGCGGAGAAATAATCATGCCTATTCAGATTAACGTAAACACAAAGGTCAATAGCCAGACCATCCGCCGGGAAACTTATAACGGGCGAGAGCACGTCGTAATTCCAAGCTACACGCTTCCGGCAAACGTGATTATGAACAGAGAGTTCTATCCCGAGGCTGAGATTACTGCGAACTATCAAAGCATGGAAGGGACCATTGCGCCACTAGGCCATCCCACGGTGAATGGTGAGCATGTTTCTGCGTTTTCACCTGAAGGGCTGTGCACCGGATTCATCGGGGCATGGAATCGCAATGTGAGTCTGAAAGGAAATCGCGTTTATTCGGAAAAGTGGGTGGACGTTGAGAGAGCGATGGAATCGCCAGGAGGGCAGCGCCTGATGGAACGCATCTCCGCACTTGAAAGTGGAGAGTCATCAGAGCCGATCTGGTCAAGCGTTGCGGTGTATCGGGAGCAGATCCCTGCTCCAGAAGACTTGAAAAAGCAAGGTGCTGATTGGGTAGTAAAGATTCACTCGATTGATCATGACGCGATTCTACTCGACGAACCACCGGCAGCAGGGCCAGAAAAAGGAGTCGGCCTGATGGTGAATGCGGACCAGGCAATATCTTTACAGCCCAACTCAGGCGCATTGATTGGCGAATCTTACCGTGAGCGCGAAAGTCGACTTGACCGGGCTGTGCGAGAAAAATTTGCAGCAGGACCAGAAGAGTACGCCTGGGTGGCTGATTTTACTGAAACGCAAGTCGTGATTGTCCGCAATGGCGGCAAGGCCGAGGTGTACGGCTACTCCAGTGATGGAGGGAAAATTACTTTTGACAATTCTGGAACGGCAGTTGCCCGGCAAGAATCTTGGGTAACCATCGCTGCCAACAAATTCAAAGCTCTATTCACACCGCAGGAACAGCCTGCACCAAACCACAAAATGGAGGGCGAGATGCCTTTAACCACTGAAGATACAGAACTGCTTCGCAAAATCGTTGGTGAGGCCATCGCCGCTAATAACGACGCGACCCTTAAGCCACTGAGCGAAAGCATTGCAGCTATCCAGACGAACCAACAGCAACTTTCTGAAACCCTGACTGCAAACTCCCGCGCTGAAGAAAAAACTAAGCGTGAAGCAGTTGCGAAGGTCCATGGCGAAATCGTCGCCAATGCGCTGTCTGGTGAGGCACTGGATGCGATGTTTAAAACTATCGGTGAATCCGCGCCGCTGGGCACCAACTCTGCGCAACAGCAGAAAGAAACCGGTGCACCTGCCGCATCTGAATACTTCAAATAAGGAGCCGGGATAATGGCACGTTATCGTCGCGTTAATATCGACGGTCAGTCTCTGTACAAGACCGAAACCAAAATCGCCGCTGTCGCTCTTCTTCCTGGAACCGCCGCAGTGATCAACTCATCCGGAGAGTTTGCTCAGGCTACTGCCCTAGCAGGGCGCATTTACGTTATCGACTGCGCTTATCATCAAGGTCTTGGCATCCGTGATGCTGTGCCTGCTGGTGATTCTGCTGTCGGAAACTATGTAGAAGAGGGGCGAGAGTTGGCTATCTTATGCGCACCAGGTGCATATAAAAAAGATAGCCCAATCAAACTCGGCACAAATGGGCAGTTCACTCTGGCAACTGCCGACACCGACTCGGTGATTGGTTATAGCCAGGATGAATTCACCATCGCCGCAAGTTCCACTGAATTCATTCGCGTGCGTATGCGCGCCGGCACCGTTGCCGCCGCAGATGCTGGCGCTTAATAAAGGACAAACGCACATGTATTTTTCTAAAGAGACGCTGGCGACTAACTCCCGCCTGGGTGGTCACTGGAATCACCTGTGGGCCAACCGTAACATCTTCAACACGCAGAACGATCTGATGGTCAATCAGTTTCGCTCATCTATGGACTCCGAGATGCTCGCGGTTAACGCCGTTGGCGGATTTACTCGCGACTTCTGGGCTGAGATTGATCGTCAGGTTCTACAACTGCGCGATCAGGAAGTTGGCATGGAAATCGTCAATGACCTGATCGGTGTGCAGACCGTTCTTTCTGTTGGCAAAACTGCGAAGCTTTATAGTGTGGTAGGCGACATCGCTGATGATGTTTCTGTCAGTATCGATGGTCAGGCTCCATTCTCCTTCGATCACACCGAATACAACAGCGACGGCGACCCGATCCCAGTGTTCACCGCTGGTTACGGTGTGAACTGGCGTCATGCTGCAGGCTTGAACTCTGTCGGCATTGACCTGGTGCTGGACTCGCAGATGGCGAAGATGCGTAAGTTCAACCAGAGGCGCGTGAACTACTATCTGAACGGCGACGCGAGCATTCAAGTTCAGTCTTATCCGGCTCAGGGTATCAAAAACCATCGCAACACCAAGAAGATTAACCTCGGTTCTGGTGCGGGTGGAGCTAACATCGATCTGACTACCGCCACGATGACTCAGTTGTTTGAGTTTTTCGGCAAAGGTGCATTCGGCACATTGGCGCGCGCTAACAAAGTGGCAGCGTACGACGTGATGTGGGTATCACCTGAAATCTGGGCCAACCTGGCTCAGCCGTATGTAGTGAACGGCGTCGTGAGCGGCAACGTACTGAATGCAGTACTGCCATTTGCACCGGTTCGTGATATTCGCCCGACATTTGCGCTGAGCGGTAACGAGTTCATCGCCTATGTTCGCCGTCAGGATGTCATTTCCCCGCTTGTTGGCATGGCCGTTGGCGTTGTTCCACTTCCGCGCCCATTGCCTAACGTTAACTACAACTTCCAGATCATGTCTGCTGAAGGTCTGCAAATCACCGCAGACGATCAGGGCCTGTCGGGTGTTGTCTATGGCGCTAACCTGGCGTAAGGAAACAGCATGGCTAAATACGAAGTTGTGCGCCCGTGGTTCGGCGTGAAGGTAGGGCAGGTGGTGGAGTTGAAAGAACTTCACCCGGCGCTGAAGTCTAACGTCCGTCTCATGAATGGTGAGGCAGGCGGAGAACTTACCCCGTCGACTCCTGGTGCCGGTACTGGTGAAAAATCTCGCAAAGAGATTATTCAGGACCGCCTTACTGAGCTGGGCATTGAGTTCAAAGGCACCCTGGGCGCTGAAAAACTCAGTGAGCTGTTGCCGGATGGAGAACTCGAAAAGCTTTTCCCTGCTGAATAACAGCCGCCGCTAAGGCGTTTTTTTTATGCCCCGCTCCGGCGGGGTATTTCACGGAGTCGATAATGGTAACTCTCGAACAGGCGAAGGAGTATCTGGAGAGCCAGGGAATTACCATTCCCGATTTTGTTCTTCAGGCTCTAGTCGACCAGGCCAACAGCATTCAGGAGTGTCTCGATGCGCATTATCCGGCATCGACCGCTCTGCTGATTCAGCTCTATCTGCTGGCGCTTATGGGACTCGGACAGGGGGATAAGTACATCTCAAGCCAGACTGCACCGAGTGGGGCGTCTCGCTCATTCCGTTACCAGTCTTTTGCTGACCGCTGGAAAGCATCAGTAAACATGCTGCGCGGACTCGATAAGTACGGATGCGCTACAGCCCTAATTCCTGCCGACCCTACCGCCTCACCGGCATTCGCTGGTATCTGGATCGGAAAGGGCGGTTGCATGTGTGGGAATAAATCATGACGTGGACATCTGTAAGCGTCCGGCTGCCGCGCTCGTTCGTCCGCGTCTGGGTGATGACCGATACCGGTCGGGAGACTACCGGCTACGTTAAATCGGACGGCGAGTGGTTCATCAACTGCCCGCGCATCCGGGCGACTGGCGCGAAGGTGCTGCGCTGGAAGGAGTGAAATATGGCAACTGTAACAAGCATGGTTAGCGCGTTGAATGTGACGGTCGTTTATCGCGTTGCTGGAGAGGTTAAAACCTTCAGTGAGACAGTAGTTTCACCAATCGTCATTGAGCGTTATTTGCAGCTTGAATGTGGCGATGCCATAGGGCTTTTCGTGCCGGTAGGCAAAGGTCAGCAGGTCAATGCGCTGAATATCGAGTGGTTTGAGATTGAGCGCGTTACAGCGCCAAAGGAGTAACCAGTGTCGGCAACAGCAAACTGGTCATACACGGCCACGGCTACCATCTGGCGGAAGCTGGAAGGCAATGACGAATACGGCGATCCGCTTGGATATGCCGAGCCAGAGCAAATCCTCTGTGATTACGAGGGCGGGCTCAGCAAGAAGTTAGCCAGCCTGGGCGCTGAAATCGTCGTGAAGAACACCGTTTGGACGGAGTTCGCGCTGGCGGCCGCGGGTGATTACCTGATGATTGGCGTGTCGACAGAAGCAGACCCGGTTGTGGCCGGTGCCGATGAGGTGCGGCAGGTTATCCGCTACGCCGACACGTTCGAGCGCTTAGCGGATGATTATGCCATCCTGACCGGAATCTGACCTGCCTGTGCAATAATAGGGAAAATCATTAAATGGATTGAAAGGTCATGGGATTTCAATATTGGTTCACGGTGTGCGCAGTCTTTTTGGTTGGCCCAATCTCCCTGGCCCAATCATTTGTCTACTGTCGTCGGGGCGTTTATACCAAAACCTTCAAAGGCACGAGCCGAAAGGAGTACATCCACAAGGATGACAAACCTATTGAATTCTGGTTCAGCATTATCTTTCACATGGTAATGGGCATGGCGATGATTGTTTTAGGTTTCTGGCTCTTAGAGGACATCCCTGTGGTTAACCATTGGTACACTGAAATCCGCGCAATGATCCCTTTTTGATTCCCCGTAAAATGACATAAAACCTCGCTCAGGCGGGGTTTTTTATTGCCTGGAGAAAACCATGGGCATCAAAGTGAAGGGCATCAGCCAGGCCAAGAAGAACCTGAACGATGTCATCAACGACGTAAAGGGGCGCAAGGTAATTCGCGCGCTGCAGTCGGCGATGATGCTTATCGGTACCCGGGCGGCGTATTACACCCCGATCGACACATCCACGCTAATTAACAGTCAGTTCCGCGAAATCGACGCTGGCGGCGTGCTCATCACCGGGCGCATCGGTTACTCAGCCAACTATGCCGCATATGTTCATGAGGCATCAGGCAAGTTGAAAGGCCATCCGCGCGCGCACTTCGGCGTGACCAGTAACCGGTCTGAGTTCGGCCCGCAGAAACCGAAAGAGTTCGGTGGCGGGACAGGAAAGGGCAACTACTGGGATCCGCACGGTGAACCGCAATTCCTGACCAAAGGCGCGAATGATGAGCGCGATAACGTTGATGCGGTGATGCGTAAGGAGCTCTCGCTATGACACCCATGATGCACGAGAGGGTGCGCAACATGTTCGGCGACGCCGGGCTAACGACCGGCTTCACGGTGCAGCAGTTGATGTACGACGACCCGGGCGACCTGTCGAAGGCGATCATGGTATTCAGGCCAAACGGCGGTTCAAATATCCGTACTGACCTCGGATCTGAGTATCACGTTCTGGTTGATGTCGTAGGCGCGAAGGACAAGCGCAAAGACGCGCTAAACGCCGTGCAGCGCATCGTTGATTACGTCCAGGCCAACCCCATGGCTGACGAGTGTGTCGGCTACATCCAGAACATGGGCGCAATTCCCGCGCCGGTGCTCACAGAAGAAGGGCGAATAGTCTTCCGACTGCAGTTCGCCTGCACTTACGGCGAATAGCCATTCCAACCAAATAACCCGCTCCGGCGGGTTTCTTTTATACGTCAAAGAGGAGTTTCACATGGCTAATTGCCAGAACTCGAACGAGCGCCTGTTCGGCGGTGCGGTCGTGCTGGAAGTCGCCGATGGCTGCCCGGACGTCAAACCACTCGAAGGTGAGTGGATGGCGCTGGCCGCTGGTACGTCGAAGGGCTTCGACTTCAACCCGAACTCGGTTACCTCTGATGCGGATGACGGCGGCGGCTATGTCGAAACCATCATCACCAACAGTGATTTCACCCTGAGCTTTGAGGGCGAAGTGCGCAAGAAGGACAAGCTGGACCAGTACGGTGTCGGCAAGTTCATCAAGTATTTCGCTGATGAGCTGAAGGCTAAGCGCCAGCCAGGTATTTGGGTGCGCATGGACTATGGCCCGGTTGAATTCATCGGCTACATGAACATCACGGCGCTGAGCTCCGACGGTGGCACTAACGACATCGTCACGTTCTCCACTGAGTTCAAAGTCGGCGACGCGAGCACTATCGAAGTGAACGAAATCACTGCAGTGGCGGTGACTGGCGTGACGGTTACTCCGGCAACCAGCACTGGCGCGGCTGGCGGTACCAGCACCTTCACGGTGAATATCGCACCAACCGGCGCAACAAACACGGGCTTCACCGTTGCATCAACTGATCCAACCAAAGCCACTGCCACGGCTTCCGGAACCACCGTCACGGTGAACCGTGTTGCCACCGGCAGCGCGCAGATCATCATCAACACCGAAGACGGCAACTTTGTGGCCGTGCATACGGTTACCGTTACATAACGGACATTCCAAAGGGCGGCGTGCTGCCCTTGATAATGACCGTTTACTGGAAGGCCTATGACCGCTTTAACCGATATTGGCGAACTCTCTATCAGCGATAGCCGCGACGGCGGGAAAGATTACCTTCTCAGGCCTTCATTCGAGGCTATGACGAGGATCGGCACTCCGGAAGAGATTGTGCAGGCATACGCCACCATCCACGGCAATGACGTTGCTCAGTTGATTGAGGTTTGCGCTGGCACGCTGGGGTGTTTTCCTGACTGGTTATCTCCATCATTCAACCGCGCCGCTGAGAAGCTTTTATCAACGTGCATGCTGGTGCTGCAGTCGTGCTGCGATGACGACCTGGCGCCGATGATAGGCGAGTGGAAAGGGTGGCGACATTGTGTCGTCTACCGTCCGGGCCAGATGCCGAAGAACGACATCATCGTGCTGGCGCAGCACCTCATGCAGCACGGCGTCGTTGGTAAAGCCAAAGTCCGCCAGTTGCAGCGCCACGAAACAGGAGAGCGTACAACAGAGTTCAAAGCCTTCGACTACATCAGCGCAGCACGTAGCCACTTTGGAATGAACCGCGCCGAAGCCTCTCAGTTAACGATGACCGAATTTCAGATGCTGCTGGCGGCAAAATACCCCGACCAGAAAGGCTTCACTCGCGATGAGTATGACAGCATCGCCGACGAATACCTGGCTAAACAGGCCGCACGCATGGCAAGAGCAAAGAAATAACCGGAGAATGACATGGCAGGTGAGAAGAACGCCGGTAGCATCGTTTATGAAATCAGCGCCGACGTTGAGCCGCTGTTGCAGGGCGGGAAACAGGCCAGCGCCTCCCTAGATGGAATGGAACGATCAGCTGATAGAGCCAATGCCGGATTTAAGCGCGTAGACTCCTCAACGAAATCAACCGCAAAATCATTCATCCGGGCTGCAGATGACAGTTCAACTGCTGCAAAAATGATGGAAGCACTTGGGAACGAAATAGCCATTCTCGAAGAAAGGGAAAAGAAAGGTGCTCGTTCTGCTGTGATCCTTGCTGCTGAGCTGCGCGCTGGCGCAAACGCAACAGCAGCACAAAGAAAAGAAATATCTGCTCTCACTGGACAGCTTTATGACATGAAGCAGGCGCAAGATAAAGCCTCGTCTTCAACTGGTTTTTTAAAAACAGGCCTATCAGCCATTGCATCATCAATAGCGCTGACACAGGCTATTAGCTGGGGGAAGCAATTTCTTCAGGTGGCCGACAACGTTGCCCAGCTACAGGCTCGAATTGCGAGACTATCTACGGATGCTGGTGCTGCCCGCGATACCTTTAACTCCTTAGCAGATATCTCATCGAAAACTGGCGCAAACCTGAGCGATACGACGAAACTTTGGGAGACTCTGACTTCATCATTGAGAGATGCCGGTGCAACAAATTCCCAGATTTTAAACCTTACTGATACCCTGCAAAAAATTGGTCGTATCGGTGGATCCTCTACTGAAGAAATGGCGAATGCTCTACGGCAATTTGGGCAGTCTATTGCCAGCGGAACCATTCGTGCAGAGGAATTCAACTCAATACTCGAGCAAATGCCAGAGCTTGCCAGGCAGATTGCATCTGGTCTTGGTGTTTCCATTGGTCAGTTGCGCCAGATGATGCTTGACGGGAAACTGACAGCACAGGATGCATTGAACGCCATTCAGGATAGGACAGCTGCGGTAAATGCTGAATTTCAACAACTCCCTCGTTCTATGGGGCAGGCAACCGGCGCGCTTGAAACATCAATGGCTAAGCTTGTTTCATCCATTAATGAAGCTACCGGCGCTTCGTCTTTGGCTGTTGAGGTCGTCGATAAACTTGCAGGTTACATTGATTTTCTTGGCGATAAATCGACGACAACCGCAGATAAAATCTGGAGTCTGGCTGCCGTCATTGGAAAGCTTAACCCTGGTGGATTAGCTACCACCGTTGTCGATGCTGTATTTGGCGATGACGCTCCAGAAAAAGCCGATGTACTCAAGGGGAAAATAAGCGATCTGACAGGCGATCTGGATGGGGTTGCCAAGGCTACTAACAAAGCAGCTGAAGCCACTAAACATTTCACAATTGCCTCAAAGCAATCAGCAAGTAAAACTGGAAAGACAGGCAATAAATCTGCCGCGAAACAGGCGGACGACGCAGCAACTGCGTTGATCCGACAGACACAGACCCTTGCGAGACTGAGTACTGGTTATGCTGAAGGCTCTCTCGAACTTGCGAAGTATGACGCTGTTCTTGCTCTTGGAAACAAAGCATCCACTGAGCAAATAGCGAAAGCCGAGCAGCAGGCAGAATCCATCTGGAAGATCCAGCAGGCCACAAAGGCCGCGGCAGAAGAAGAGAGGAAGCGAAAAGAGGCTGGTAAAAACTACAGCCAGATAAAGTCTTCTGTCTCTCCAGTTGCCTCTCTCGACAATTCATTTCAGTCTCAGATGCAGCAACTTAACGAGTATGCCGCTCTCTACCCGCAGAAAATTGCGGAAGTCGAGGCAACAAGGGCGACAATCGAAGCTCAGTATCGGCAGCAGCGGATTGAAGCTATGTGGCAGGAATGGAGTCAGCAAACACTGGCTACACAGGCTGCGTCTGCTGCATTCACCGCTTTAGGGAATAACGCCTCTAACGTTCTCACTGGCATTCTGACTGGCAGTATGAGCGCTTCCGATGCACTGCGCTCGATCGGTAGCACTGTGCTTAATAGTGTCATCAATACATTTGTTCAGATGGGTGTTGAATGGGCTAAATCAGCCATTTTAGGGGCTACGACTCAGCAGGCCGCAATCACTGCCACTACAGCAGCACAGGTTGCCGGAATTACCACACAGACCGCAGCCAGTACAGCGGCGGCGGCCACGACCACGGCAGCATGGACACCGGCGGCGCTCATGTCGTCGATCGCATCATGGGGCGCGGCAGTGGCAATTGGTGTTGGTGCTATGGCAGGAGTTATGGCGCTGGCCGGTAAGCGCAAGAACGGCGGCCCGGTATCTGCAGGCGGAATGTATCAGGTCGGTGAGGGCGGGATGCCTGAGATTTACCAGGCCAGTACCGGAAGGCAGTACATGATACCCGGCGACAATGGCAAGGTGATTAGCAACAAGGATATGCAAGGGGCAGGTGGTGGTGCTCCTGTCCTGAACATCTACAACTATTCATCAGCTTCAGTTGATGCCCAGGCTACGCAGAACGGAGACGGCTCATGGACGCTCGAGGCATTCATCGCTGATATGAATAATGGTGGTCCAGCAAGTAGCGCTATTACCAGTAACATGAACGTTAAACGTACGCCAAGGGGGCAGGGCTGATGCCAATAATTGACTATCCCGACTGGCTGCCGCTGGCGCAGAAGGCCAGCAAAAATATGACGCTCGATACCGGGTTTCAGACTGACCAGCCAGCGGTCGGCCCGGCTATCTTCCAGAATCTCACCGATGACCTGAAGGTTACCTGGTCACTATCGTGGATCTTCACGCTGGATCAGGAGAAAGCGTTCCAGCAGTGGCTTCGCAGTCCTAACTATCTCAACCGTGGTCTGAACTGGTTCCGTATGCCGGTTAACATCGGTGGTAGCGGCCTGCAGGTGCAGGAGCTGCATTTTACTCAGATGCCGGTGCAAACCAGTATCAACGGTGGGGTTGTCACATGGACCGGTACGGTAATCGCCAACCACCTGTTTAATGCTGACGATGAGTTTGACGACATCATCGTTGAGCTGCCTCCTCCGTGGAATTCGTGGCTGGATATCGTTGTCACTGGCTATCCGGATGGGCGAGACCCGGAATCGTTGCCGAGAGTGCCATAATGCCGACGTACAGAGAATATAAACAGCAGCGCCCCACGCGCGGGCTCTACGACACCATCACCTTTTACCATCCTTCATTTGGCTACGTGCGCCTAGTCGATAAGCAGTTCTTCCCGAAGACGCTTGGAGGCCAGGAGTACACGCCAGCACGCTTTGAAATTGAGGAAAGCCAGCAGAGCGGGACGCCGGTAATCGACGCCACGGTTAAGTTGGGGCGTCTGTCATCTGACGTCAAACTGTTGATGAAGAAATGGAAGGGCGCAGCCAGGCTAACGGCTATCACGGCCACGCGGCAGGTGTTCGATAGTGGTGATGTTTCAGCACCGATCAAATCATGGCGGTTGTACGTAAAGACGGTTGATATCGATGCAGATGCCGCCTCAGTGACGCTTTCCGTAACCAATCCCCTGAACAACAATATCGGCAGGCTTTATGATCCGCAGGAATACACTGGCCTTCAGTACCTCTGATTTCATCGACAAGGTGATCGGTGTGCCATGGGCAAACCGTGCGTGCTCATTTGAACAGGTGGATTGTTGGGGGTTGTGCGTGCTGTATTACCGCCACGTTATGGGTATTGAGCTGCACCAGACGCAGGACTACGAAGCCGGCGCTGATTTCTTTACCTGCTACCAGGGTGACGTCGTTTACTGGCAGAAAGTCGATAAGCCGGTGGAAGGCGGAATCTTCGTTGGCTACAGGGCGTCTCAGCCTGCGCATGTGGGGCTAATCCTGAACAGGAAAGCACTGCACTCGCGTGGCGAGAACGGCAGCGTGAGAGAGGATTCTCTACTCGTTATTCAGCGGGCATTCACTAAGGTGGAGTTTTTCAAGTATGGCTCTGATTGAGTTAAGCCGATTTCCCGGAACGCCAAAAGAACGCTACAGGGTGCCAAACGGCACCCTTTTTTATGACTGGCTGGCGGCTAACGACAGTAACTTCCACCGCGACCTGCTGATCGTCCGCAATGGCGTAAAGCTTCAGGAAGACGATGAACTGGCGTTCGAGCTGTGTGAGATGGACACAGTCCAGTTATTCGATCAGCCGAAAGGCGCGATCGGGGACGCTATCAACTCAATATTCAAAGTGGTGGGGCAGGTCTTTTCCTTCCTGGCGCCGAAGCCGGCCATCGCGAATACCAACTCAGGCCAGACTGTTGACTCGCCTAACAATAGCCTTTCCGGCCAAACTAACACTGCCAGGGTATACAAGGCAAAGCCTGACATTTACGGTCAAATTCGCTCATTTCCTGATTTGATTCAGGAGTCATTATTTGAATATGACGCACCTTTCCCTGGCGGTGACAGCAACATTAGTGGCCTGAAATATGTCACAGAGTGGATGTGTGTAGGGCTTGGCAAATATGACTATTCGTCTGTTCGCTACTCAGAGTCCAGCCTTGGAAGTATGGCTGGCGCAGAGTATCAATTCTATCAACCCGGTGAAGTTATCCCTGTTATTAATGAAGGATACGGCGTTGACGATGTAGACGGGCAGGAGGTTCCCGGACAAAACGAAGGTGACTCTTTCCCGGTCGAAACAGCGACCGCGAATACTGTCATTTCCGGGCTGTATTCTGGCGGTGAAATAGCAGTAAAAATACTCAAGCAATCCGAGTTTGATTACTTCATGGGGCTGGTCCTGCCGCACGCCGTAACGTTCACCATCAACGTTACCTACAACACTGCGTCGGGGCCGGTAACGAAGGATGCAACCTATTCAGGAACGTTAGTATCTGCTGTCGAAACGGATGATGGAAGCATCATCGATCCGGAAAAATGGTACACGTTCACCATGGGAAGCTTGTCGGGTCCGCCGGATGTTCCATCATCAGCCTCAATAAACAGTACGAAATTTATCCTGAATGATAATGAAGCGCTGGTAGTCGGTCCTTTTTTCACCCCGGTAGAGGCGACGGATATCTGGATCCACACCCAGACATCACTGGGCGGAGAGCAATCAGCATCGTGGAAAGTAACGCTCTGGAAAATCGATGATGATTACAATCAGATCCCCGGCACCGAACAGTCATTCTCCTACATCCTTCGCAATCGCAATGCGGCAAGCGAGGTTTACTACAGAACGGTAAAAATTAAGCCTACTGGTGGAGGTGGGAAATACGCTATCAACCTGCAGCGCACAGATAACTCTAACGATGCATCAATACTGAAGATAGAGAAAATCCACGCGGTTAACATCAGAACAAACGTGGTTCATCCCACTGACACACTGGTTCGCGTGAAGGTCCGTGCGACAGAGAATGCCCTTGGAAGCCGTGAGCGGAAATATAACGCCGTGGTGACCAGACACACCATTAGCTACGACCTGGACTCTCAGCTGGTTGACTACACGCTCAGGCCGTCACGTTCATTTGCTGACGCTGTTGCGCACACCTGGCTCGCTATGGGTAATCAGCCAGTGGATAGCATTGACCTGTATGGTCTGTATTCCATCGCTGAGAGCCTTCCTGACGAGCGTCTTGGGTACTTCGATTACACCTTTGATGATGAGAACGATTCATTGGGTGATCGCGTCCAGGCCATCTGTAACGCTGCCAGCGTGACCGCTTACTGGGATGACGGCGTGTTGACGTTTACCCGCGACCAGAAAGTGACGCATCCGGCATCAGTATTCAACCGGGCCAACATGAAAACGGACGAGTACAAGATCACGTATGAAGCCACGCTTCCAGGTGGTTATGATGGGGTTCAGGTGTCGTATGTGCACCCGACGACGAACAATAAGACCTACATCAACTACCGCGTTATGAACGGCACCATCGTTGAGCAAGAGGCTGAGAATCCCAACAAAATGGAGATTGTCGGGTTCAGGAATGAGTACCAGGCCCGGGAGCGCGCGCTGCGGGAAACTAAGCGGCTGCTTTACTCGCGCACGAAGATGAACTCGAAGGTATTCGAAGACGGGATTATTCAGGTTGGTAGCGTCGTCCAGATTGCGGATATATACGATAGCAACCAGCAAGGAGGTTACATCACCGGACGAACAGGCAACAACTTCGATACCAGCGAGCCAATCACATTTACCGGTTCGATGTACGTTCTGGTGACTGATAGCCTGGGTAACCCGACCCTGCGTTATCCGGCAACAGCACGCAGTGATACGAAATACGGTTTCACTGCGCGGGTGCCAGATATTCAGCTAAACATCTGGAATGGTGATTCCGTGCAGCTTCCGTCCCGCTATCTAATTGCGACAGTGGAGGAACTGGACAGCCAGTTATGGACAGTTAACAGCATCAAACCGAACACTGACAACACGGTATCTCTGACTGTCGCCGAGTACAGCGACGCTATCTATCAATAAGAACCAATCCCCATCACCACAACCCAGCCAATGTGCTGGGTTTAATTATGGAATAAATATGGCTACGCAACCCACTAACCTGCCAGTACCAAGCGAATCTCCGCGCGACCTGAAGTTTAACGCCGGTAAGATTGATGAGTTTGTAACTTCAAAGCAGCGCGAATATGAAGACAGATTTGGCAACAAGCATTACACCGTAGAAGGTTTGCGCTGGGTTGCTCAGCAAGCTATCTCAGCGTTTGGTTATATTACGTTAAAGAGTTTCCAGCTTGGTGCTCCATTGCCAAATAATGAATTAACACTGCCTAATCAGGTTCTTCAGGATGAGAGTGATGGTGAATATTACCGCTGGGATGGCACTTTCCCAAAACAAGTACCTGCTGGATCTACTCCACAGTCAACAGGAGGAGTAGGTGCTGGGGCGTGGTTGAGTGTTGGTGATGCTATTTTAAGAAGTTATATAGACACAAATTTCAAAACGAAGGTAATAAATTTTGAATCGATAACTCAGGCCATCAATTCTGATTTGCTACCTGGGTCTACAATATCAATATCTGCAGAAGATGGACTCCCTAAGGCACTTTATAACGTTACTGATAAAACGCCTCAGGCCGGGCATATCTTTTACGTTCGAACGATATTTGGGTTATATTTAACCCCTTCAGGTGGAACAACCTTCTCCTCAAAAGTCACACCCCAACTTAGCTATTCGGTTCTCCATCTGCCAGAAATCGGGTTGATAACTGATGCCGCAGTTCAGGGGGCATATTTCGATAACATAACACAAAGCGTGTTGCTTGGTTTTAGCAGGAAAGTTACAGATATTGATGGTGAGCATGAAGTTGTAGATATTTATGAGTATGAGTTCAATGATGGCGTTTTTGGTAACATTATAAAAATAGTAACTGATATTCCTGCTGGGCATGGCGATTATTACTGTATTGTTTATCGAAATGATTCACGGTATTTAGTATTCCATGAACCAAAGACAACATTGTCATCAGACTCATTTTCTGGTGGATATATTTCAACGATTAAGTTTGATGCAGTTACACCTGTATCAACTAAGCAGCGCTTGCTTGATTTATCATCAGATCAAAGTAGGCAAACTGTCGGTGCCTACGGCGATAAGCTGTGGATAAACAGGGTAGGAATTAGTAGTAATGTCTGTGATATTGATCAGGTGTTCAATGGTATATTTTCTCCTGAATCTATAGTTCCTTGGTCGGCATTATCTGATGTCGCTACTATTACGATCCCAGAACAAAATTTTGTTGCATCTCCTGTTGGGGATGGATCGTTTATGGCAATAACGGGTGCCGAATCACACAAGAAAGGTCACTGTTGGTTGACCAGTAACGTACCTTACAAAAACCTTGAAACCACCCCAATTTATTGGAATGCGGTGTATTCAGAACCAGAAGTGCTTTTTCACTATTGGTCCGCATCTGGAGGTTGCTACAAAACAATTTTGCTGTCATGGGAGTGGAGCACTCAGAGTCTTCGTGTTTCTCAAGTTCAAGGTTCTGGTGGGTTTGGATGGAAATTACATCAGGTAACATATCCTGGTCGCACCTATAACTCTTGGGGTGGTAATGTTTCAGTTGCGGAAGTGACCAATATTCTTTCAGCAAAGCAAGGCATTGCCGTTGGTGGGCAACTTGGGTCTTCCGACGATTATACGCCTACTGACTTTATGATTGAGCAATGGTCATCAAGCGCCTCAGGTAGGAGCGGGGCAAGATTTCAATACGGCAAGACACCTTACACCAATACACAGTTATTATTTGATGAATATAATGACTCAACATACCCTCATGGCTGGCGTTTTTCTACTGTTGTTAGCAGCACTACATCTCCTGCTCTCCAGGTAATGAAAGATCATGTTTTCGTCGGCGCATTCGCTACGAAATCTCAGATGACAACCAATCCGTATAAAGACTTTATGCTGCATTTAAGGCCAGCCAGCAAAGACTATTGCGGAGTGTACATCGATTCTTCATCTGGAAAACCTGGAGTAGTAACAGCAAGCGGAGGAGCAACGCTCGCAAGTACCGCCCAAGCACTGCGATTTGGTGGATACACAACATCAACTCAGGTGTTCGATCAATATCTGCAGATTTTGTCTACAGGTTACACATGGAACGTCCCTGCGGCGTCTGACAGGCGTTTGAAGTATGATATTGAGTATCTGTCTCCTGAGTCGTGTCTTGATCGTGTTTTGAAAATGAAACCGGCTGACTATAGCAGAATAAGGGACAAAAAGAGGGCTCGCGGATTTATTGCCCAAGATGCCAATGGGGTGGACCGCTTGCTTGGCGAGCGAAATAACGGTGTATATGGAGTTCACTTTGAGGCTGTTGCCGCAGACAATACCGGGGCAATTATCGCGCTCAACAACAAAATAGAGGAACTTAAAGGCATAATCAGTCAATTATGCAAGGGGAAATAAGCCCCAAATGGGGCTTACGCTTTTACGCCGCTATGGATGGCGGTAATTGATTTTTTTATAAATGGATGCTCTATATATTTAAAGCTCAACGAACATACTATGCATGTGAATAGGCTGTACGCGAGTGCATATGCCGGTAGCGTTGTTGTTGATAAATAAATGTCAAATAAATTAGCGAAAAAGAAATAACATAATATATGTAACAGATATACACTGTAGCTAATCTCTCCCATAAACCTGAGGGATGAATCGCAGAGGATTTTTGGTTTTGTTACAATTACTGATATGAAAAATAGAGATGCAACTGAAAGCCTTCCAATTCCATAATTATTTAAATCTAAAGATGTTACATATACAAGAAGAGCTAAAGATGCAAAAAATATAGCGTACCGTAATAATAAATTATTTAATTGTATCCTTCTGTCTAGATAAGCAGCCAGTGCTCCAGCCACAAACAGAGCACCAAAACTACTACCATCTAAATAAAGCACAATTAAAACTGAAAATACAGCAGAAATCACCGCCATAATAGTAGTCCACCTTGCATGTAGGCAGGCTGCAACCGCTGGCATCATAAAGTAAAACTTCCATTCGTATGGCAAAGACCATAAAACGCTAAAAAGCTCTGTTCCGTTGAATCCTGGAACAGAAAGGTCGGTTCCCAGCAATCCAAAAGCGTACAACTTAATCGATGACACCACATCGCTTAAGCCGAATGAGGATGATTTAAAAAAGGTTACGAATATCAGGATGGTAACTGTAAAAAAGTATGCAGGGGCTAATCTTTTAAATCTTGCTATAAAAAATTTATCCCACTTCTGATTCTTATTGTTAAGTAGCTTTGTAATAAACAAATAACCAGTTATGCAGAAGAATAATTGAACTCCAACGGCACCCAGTCTGTGATCGAAGTTTAGAGAGTCATAGAACCATTTTCTTTCGAACGACTCAGAGTAAGATATCCTCCATGAGTGTGCGCAAACAACCAGTGTAGCGGCAACTCCACGCAATCCATCAATGTAACCAATTCTTGATGTTTCACTGTTAATGTGAGGGAGCACTCGTAATTTGTTCAATGCAAAGCAAGAGGCATAAAATGATAGAAAAATAAAAATAGACGAAAAATTAGCCATTAACATATGGAGTTAACTCACATTTCTTGTTCGGAATTTTATACAGTGCAACGCACACATGCTATAGAATCATGAAGTTTAGCATCATCCGATCACATGATCGACAAGGTCTGTGTTTTGAAATTCATGAAAGTAAATTTCTTACCCTTCCAGCTACTTAGAATTTTCCCGCCGTCCGATTCTTGATCTGAATCTTCATTGCATAATACTGTATTAATATACAGTAACTATCGGAGGTCATCATGGGGTTCCCAAGTCCAGCTAAAGACTACATTGAACGCACGCTAACTATAGAGACTATCTGCGGCGTCACGGCTAACAGCCTGGTGATTGAGACATCGCATGGGTTTGCTGTGATAGAGAAGGGTATGAAGCCATCACCAGATAGCACCTACCTGATTTCGTACACAGGAGGTTGTCACTTTGCCAAGCGTAGAGGTGATGCACTAATAACGGTAGATGGTGAAGTACTGGAAGGTGAGGTTCTGGATGAGGTGGATGTGAAGGGAGTTCTGACGCATCTGATTAACCGGGCCACCGATGACGATAATCCTGCAATCTGAGACAAATTTGAGACATGCAAGGCTTTGCAGCGTTTTACAAGGCTTTGCATGTTTTCGCATCATGGGACGTGTGAGCGCAGGAATGACGCGGTAAGTAACTGACTTAGAAGGTAGTTCTAGGAACTTCTAAGTCGTGGGTCACAGGTTCGAATCCTGTAGGGCGTACCATTTTACCGTCTAGCGTTATTTCCCCTTTGCAAGAGAGTTTTCAAGCCACGGCAATAGCTGTTTTTTACGGCTCAGCATGCCTTCTACTTTGCAGGGCGCGTCTGCTTGCTGGCCTTCCGGCACGGCAAAATAGAGCGTCGAATACCCGGCATTGATATCCGTTAGCATGAGCACCACCCGTTGCGCGCCGGTCTCACGGATATTCTGCGCCATCGCCTGTTGTAACTCATCCAGTACCGCATCCACCTGATTTAATGAAAACAGTTCGATCTGTGCGGCGTTGATCTTCAGGCCCTGGATCTGGAACGTTTTGATATCTTTATTAAGCAGTGCTTTTCCGCTCAGCCCTTCAATGCTGGTTTTTGCGGTCAGTAGCCCGGCAATAAAGGCATCTTTCTCGATGCCCGCGAGAGCTGAGAGTTCCTCAACCGCAAGCGTGTCATCGGACGTTGTGGTGGGTGAACGCAGCGCGACGGTGTCGCTTATCACAGCACCCAGCATTAAAAGTGCTTCCGCAGGCGTTATCATCTGGCGGATCGCTGGGGTCATCAGTTGCCACAGCAGCGTACTGCTGCTGCCCACCGGTTTTACCCATACTTCCGGCGGCAGGCGCGTGACCAGGCCACCAAGGCGATGATGGTCGATGATCCCGACAACGTTACTTTCCGCTAAAGAAGCGGGGCCCTGGGTGGGCTCGGTGAAGTCGACCAGCCAGACATCGCGATCGGCGAGTGAATCGGTGAGTAAGGCGGGAACAGACAGTTGTGCCTGTTCAAAAATAAAGCGCGTTTCGCGATTAATTTCCCCACAACGCCAGGCCTGTGCCTGACAGCCCCTCAGCGTAAGCCAGCGGCTTGCCATATAAGCGGTGCAAACAGCGTCGCTATCAGGATGAAGGTGACCGAGTACATTTATCATTGCTTAAACCTTTTCAGGGAAGCATGTTTAGCTGGAGAAGAAAGGCCAGCCTGACACGCCCCATCGTGAATGAGAGTCATATCAGGCGTCATTAGCCTCCAAACGAGGCGGTTGGGGAAGGTGGAACGCCATCACCTTGCAACCAGTGTGAACCACGGCGCGCTGGCTTTCAAGCGCTTGCGCGGCAGTAAAAAGACTTTGCGCAACAATGCAAAAAAAACGCAAAGTGCTTTAAGAGCAGAAAATTATTTTGAGTTTAAGATTTTAACCAGATGAAAATCTCAGTTCGGTGTAATAACAACAAATGATAATCAATCTCCACTTACATGTAGAAACA
>NZ_QBJC02000025.1:0-69740 GCF_003057695.2 Pseudocitrobacter sp. RIT415
GAGTAGGGAACTGCCAGGCATCAAATAAAGCAGAAGGCCATCCGCAGGGATGGCCTTTTTGCGTTGGTGCGGAAAACCTGCCGGATGCGGCTTTGCCTTATCCGGCCTACACATACGCCAGGTTCAACAACGGATACGGCTTCCCAAGATCGTCCACCTCGCTACGTCCTGTCACCCTGAACCCCATCTTCTTATAAAACCCAATCGCCTGCACGTTCTGCTCATTCACGTTAGTTGTTAACTTCGGGGCCTGGGAAAGCGCATGTTCCACCAACAAACGGCCAACCCCCGTACCGCGCGCATCAGGATCGACAAATAACGCATCCATATGCTCCCCGCTTAACAACATAAACCCAACCGGCTCATCCTGCGCATTGGCCGCGACCCATAGCGGCGCCTCGGGCAAAAATGAGCGTACAAGCTTCTCCAGCTCTGCCCGATACTCTATAGATAAAAAATGGTGCGTGGCATCGACAGAACGGCACCAGACAGCAACCAGCTTCTCTCCCTCATCATGGCGGGAACGACGAATACTAATAACCATAAATGCTCCTTTTATTTATTCTTATATTCTACGGTAATGTTGTCGGTGAAACTTTCTCACCTTTCACATGCAGACTCGACATTTCCCCTATTCCTGGTTATTGTCAGCTATCTGGATGTCTAAACGTTTATACGTATGTTGTGAGGTAATAAGGTTATGCCGATTCGGGTACAGGACGAGCTACCAGCCGTCAATTTCTTGCGTGATGAAAATGTGTTTGTCATGACCGCATCACGTGCAACAGGTCAGGAAATCCGTCCACTTAAGGTCTTGATTCTCAACCTGATGCCAAAGAAAATCGAAACGGAAAACCAGTTCCTCCGTCTTCTCTCTAACTCGCCGTTGCAGGTGGATATCCAACTGTTACGCATCGACGCGCGGGAATCACGCAATACCCCTGCCGAGCACCTGAACACCTTCTACTGCAATTTCGACGATATTCGCGACCAGAACTTCGATGGCCTGATTGTCACCGGTGCGCCGCTGGGGTTAGTTGAGTTTAACGACGTTGCCTACTGGCCGCAGATAAAACAGGTATTAGAGTGGGCGAAAGATCATGTCACTTCCACGCTATTTGTCTGTTGGGCCGTCCAGGCCGCGCTGAACATTCTTTATGGCATTCCAAAACAGACCCGCAGCGACAAACTCTCTGGCGTCTATGAGCACCACATTCTCCAGCCGCATGCGTTGCTCACGCGCGGGTTTGATGACAGTTTCCTGGCTCCCCACTCACGCTACGCTGATTTCCCGGCGGCGCTGATTCGCGACTATACCGATCTCGATATTCTGGCGGAAACAGACGGTGGAGATGCTTATCTGTTTGCCAGCAAAGACAAGCGTATCGCATTTGTGACGGGTCACCCTGAGTACGATGCGAATACGCTGGCAGGTGAATTTTTCCGCGACGTGGAGGCCGGTCTCAACCCGGTAGTGCCGCACAATTACTTCCCGAAGAACGACCCGCAGAACACTCCGCGTGCAACCTGGCGAAGCCACGGTAATCTGCTGTTTGCCAACTGGCTCAACTATTACGTCTACCAAATCACGCCATACGATCTGCGGAATATGAATCCCACACTGGACTGATCGTCTACCTCTCTCGATCCTAAAGCGTTTCAGCACTCTTCCTCAGGCACCTTCGGGTGCCTTTTTTATTTCCGAAAAGCACCTCAATCATTTAAAAAATTTTAATTTCATTGTAATCATAAGGTTATGTGTTATTTAATTTAAAAATGGAAATCGTTTTTGATTTTTATTAAATCCTGGATAGTCTTAAAAGTGTTGAATGAAAACTATGCAGCGATCGTCCGTTCACCCCTGGGGGATCGATCGCAATACATAATGAGGATCAGCACAATGACACAACAGGCAACAACGGCGGATGAACTGGCGTTTACCGAACCTTTTACCGGGCAGGAGCAGCAGATCTTAACGGCAGACGCCATCGAATTTCTCAGTGAACTGGTCGCGCGCTTTACGCCGAAGCGCAATAAATTGTTGGCTGCGCGTATTCAGCAACAGCAGGATATCGATGACGGTAAGTTGCCTGATTTTATTTCGGAAACTGCTTCCATTCGTAATGGTGATTGGAAAATCCGCGGTATCCCCGAAGACTTACAGGATCGACGCGTAGAGATCACCGGCCCCGTTGAACGTAAAATGGTGATTAATGCCCTGAACGCCAACGTAAAAGTCTTTATGGCGGATTTCGAAGATTCGCTGGCACCGGACTGGAACAAAGTGATTGATGGGCAAATCAACCTGCGTGATGCCGTGAACGGCACCATCAGCTACACCAATGAAGCCGGGAAAATCTACCAGTTGAAACCCAATCCCGCGCTGCTGATTTGTCGCGTGCGTGGCCTGCATTTACCAGAAAAACACGTTACCTGGCGCGGTGAAGCTATTCCGGGCAGTTTGTTTGATTTCGCACTCTACTTCTTCCACAACTACAAAGCGTTGCTGGCGAAAGGCAGCGGCCCCTATTTCTACCTGCCCAAAACCCAGGCGTGGCAGGAAGCGGCCTGGTGGAGTGACGTCTTCAGTTATACCGAAGATCGCTTCGACCTGCCGCGCGGCACCATCAAAGCCACACTGCTGATTGAAACGCTGCCCGCTGTCTTCCAGATGGATGAAATTCTGCACGCACTGCGCGATCACATTGTCGGCCTCAACTGTGGCCGCTGGGATTACATCTTTAGCTACATCAAAACCCTGAAGAATCACCCGGACCGCGTATTGCCCGATCGCCAGGTCGTGACGATGGACAAACCGTTCCTCAGCGCTTATTCGCGCCTGCTGATCAAAACCTGCCACAAACGCGGCGCTTTCGCGATGGGCGGTATGGCGGCGTTTATCCCGAGCAAAGACGCTGAGCGGAATACCCAGGTGCTCAACAAAGTCAAAGCGGATAAATCCCTGGAAGCCAACAACGGCCATGACGGCACATGGGTGGCGCATCCGGGCCTGGCGGACACCGCGATGGCGGTATTCAACGATGTGCTTGGCGAGCATAAAAACCAGTTATTTGTGACCCGTAATGACGATGCCCCGATCACCGCCGAACAGCTGCTGGCCCCTTGTGACGGTGAACGTACCGAAGAGGGGATGCGCGCCAACATTCGCGTCGCGGTGCAGTACATTGAAGCGTGGATCTCTGGCAACGGCTGCGTCCCTATTTACGGCCTGATGGAAGATGCGGCGACAGCGGAGATCTCCCGTACCTCCATCTGGCAATGGATCCACCATGAGAAAACCCTGAGCAACGGCAAAGCCGTCACCAAAGCCCTGTTCCGCCAGATGCTGGCCGAAGAGTTGTTGGTGATTCAGGAAGAACTGGGTGAGCACCGCTTCAGCAGCGGACGCTTCGACGATGCCGCGCGCCTGATGGAGCAGATCACCACCTCTGACGACCTTATCGACTTCCTGACTCTGCCAGGCTACCGCCTGTTAGCGTAAATCCACCACATAACAATATGGAGCATCTGCACATGAAAACCCGTACACAACAAATTGAAGAATTACAGAAAGAGTGGACTCAACCGCGCTGGGAAGGCATTCGCCGCCCCTACAGCGCCGAGGAAGTGGTGAAATTACGCGGCTCGGTTAACCCGGAGTGTACGCTGGCGCAACTGGGCGCGGCGAAGATGTGGCGGCTGCTGCATGGCGAATCAAAGAAAGGTTACGTCAACAGCCTCGGTGCGTTGACCGGCGGTCAGGCGTTGCAGCAGGCGAAAGCGGGTATTGAAGCTATCTATCTTTCCGGCTGGCAGGTCGCGGCTGACGCGAACCTGGCGTCAAGCATGTATCCGGATCAATCCCTTTATCCAGCCAACTCGGTTCCTGCGGTAGTCGATCGGATCAACAACACCTTCCGCCGCGCGGATCAGATCCAGTGGGCGTCCGGTATCGAACCGAACGATCCACGTTATACCGACTATTTCCTGCCGATCGTTGCCGATGCGGAGGCCGGTTTTGGCGGTGTGCTTAATGCGTATGAACTGATGAAATCGATGATTGAAGCCGGTGCAGCGGCAGTTCACTTCGAAGATCAGCTCGCGTCGGTGAAGAAGTGCGGTCATATGGGCGGGAAAGTGCTGGTTCCGACGCAGGAAGCCATCCAGAAACTGGTTGCGGCGCGTCTGGCCGCCGATGTCATGGGCGTACCTACGCTGGTGATTGCGCGTACGGATGCCGATGCGGCAGATCTGATCACCTCTGATTGCGATGCTTACGACAGCGAATTTATTACTGGCGAACGCACCTGCGAGGGCTTCTTCCGCACGCGTGCTGGGATTGAACAGGCGATTAGCCGTGGCCTGGCATATGCACCCTATGCTGACCTGGTGTGGTGCGAAACCTCCACACCAGATCTCGACCTCGCGCGCCGTTTTGCTGAGGCGATTCACGCTAAGTATCCTGGCAAACTGCTGGCCTACAACTGCTCGCCGTCATTCAACTGGCAGAAAAATCTGGACGATCAAACCATCGCCAGCTTCCAGCAGCAACTGTCGGATATGGGCTACAAGTACCAGTTCATTACCCTGGCGGGCATTCACAGCATGTGGTTCAACATGTTCGACCTGGCGCGCTCATACGCGCAGGGTGAAGGTATGAAGCATTATGTTGAGAAAGTGCAACAGCCTGAGTTTGAAGCGGGCAAACAGGGCTACACCTTCGTTTCTCATCAGCAGGAAGTGGGGACGGGCTACTTCGATAAAGTGACGACCATTATTCAGGGCGGCACTTCCTCGGTAACCGCGTTGACCGGTTCAACGGAAGAATCTCAGTTCTGATCCAGATGCCCGGTGGCGTCTTGCTAACCGGGTGCACACCGTTCTGTAGGCCGGACAAGCGTCAGTGGCATCCGGCATTACCGCGCACCGAACGAGGTCGATTATGCCGCGTGGCCTGGAATTACTGATTGCCCAAACTATTTTGCAAGGCTTTGACGCCCAATACGGGCGTTTCCTGGAAGTGACCTCCGGCGCGCAGCAGCGCTTCGAACAGGCCGACTGGCACGCTGTGCAGAAGGCGATGAAAAGCCGTATTCATCTTTATGATCATCACGTTGGCCTGGTGGTTGAGCAGTTGCGCTGCATCACCGATGGCAAAGGCGCGGATGCCGATTTTTTATTGCGTGTGAAGGGGCACTACACCGCGCTTCTCCCCGATTACCCTCGCTTTGAAATCGCGGAGAGTTTTTTTAACTCGGTCTATTGCCGGTTATTCGATCACCGCTCGCTCACACCGGAGCGGCTTTTTATTTTCAGCTCTCAGCCAGAACGCCGTTTCCGTACCATTCCACGTCCACTGGCGAAGGATTTCTTCCCCGAACACGGCTGGGGGATGTTGCTCAAGCGCCTGCTTACGGATCTGCCATTACGCTTGCCGTGGCAGAATAAACAGCGTGATATCAATTACATCATTGCGCATCTAAGCGAAACCTTTGGCCAGGCGATGCTTCAACAATCGCATCTGCAGGTAGCGAACGAACTGTTTTATCGCAATAAAGCGGCGTGGCTGGTTGGCAAGCTGGTGACCCCCTCTGCCACGTTGCCCTTTTTAGTGCCTATTCATCGCACGGATGAAGGGGAGCTGTTTGTCGACACCTGCCTGACAACCGCGACGGAAGCGAGCATTGTCTTCGGCTTCGCTCGCTCCTATTTTATGGTTTATGCGCCACTGCCCGCGGCGATGGTGGAGTGGTTGCGTGAGATTCTGCCCGGCAAATCCACGGCGGAACTGTATATGGCGATTGGCTGCCAGAAGCATGCAAAAACCGAAAGTTACCGTGAATATCTGCACTATATCGCCAGCACCGATGAGCAATTTATTGAGGCGCCGGGCATTCGTGGCATGGTCATGCTGGTGTTTACGTTGCCAGGTTACGATCGCGTCTTTAAGGTCATCAAAGACAAATTTGCCCCGCAAAAAGAGATGAACGCCGCCCACGTTCGCGCATGTTACCAACTGGTAAAAGAACACGATCGCGTCGGGCGGATGGCCGACACTCAGGAGTTTGAAAACTTTGTGCTGGAGAAACGGCAAATCTCGCCTGCGCTGATGGCGCTCTTGCAGCAAGAAGCGCCGGAGAAAATCACCGAACAGGGTGATCACATCATTATTAGTCATCTCTATATCGAACGGCGTATGGTGCCACTCAATATCTGGCTCGAGCAATCCGAAGGACAGCAATTGCGCGATGCAATTGAAGAGTACGGCAACGCCATTCGCCAGCTCGCCGCCGCCAATATTTTCCCCGGTGATATGCTGTTTAAAAACTTTGGCGTCACGCGTCATGGCCGCGTGGTGTTCTACGATTATGATGAAATTTGCTACATGACTGAAGTGAATTTCCGCGATATCCCGCCACCGCGCTACCCGGAAGACGAGTTCGCCAGCGAACCCTGGTACAGCGTCTCGCCCGGCGATGTTTTTCCGGAAGAGTTTCGCCACTGGCTCTGCGCCGACCCGCGCATCGGCCCGCTGTTTGAAGAGATGCATGTCGACCTGTTCAGCGCCGACTACTGGCGCGGTCTACAGACGCGTATCAAAAATGGTCATGTGGAAGATGTCTACGCCTACCGTCGTCGCCAGCGATTTAGTGTGCGTTATGACACCGATCGTAGGCTGGATAAGGCGCTTGCGCCGCCATCCGGCGTTGTGCCCCGATCAGCCTGATGGCGCTTTGCTTATCAGGCCTGCAAGTATTCTTCAAGATATTGAATTATAACTATTTTATAGGGTGGATAAGGCGTTACGCCGCATCCGGCAAGAACAAAGCGCACTTTGTCGGCAATCTGCAATGCCCCATCAGCGATGGGGTATGTATGTTATCGAATCCCACCATACGCCAGCGTCACTTCCTTCGCCGCCTTGATCACCATCGCGCCCAACTCGGTTACCCGGTCGTCGGTAATGCGTGATATCGGCCCGGATATGGAGATTGCCGCAAACGGCTCGCGGTGCTCGTCATAAATGCAGGATGCCACGCAGCGCAGCCCCAGCGCGTGCTCTTCATCATCAAACGAATACCCGCGCTTGCGCGTTTGGGCGAGGTCTTCTTTCAGATGTACTGGCGACACCAGCGTCGCATGGGTATAGGCGTGTAGCCCTTTACGGTGCAATAAGCTGGTAACTTGCTCTTCGCTCAGTTGCGATAAAAATGCTTTACCCGCACCGGAGGCGTGCATTGGCAGTTTGCCGCCAATGGGTGCAGACATGCGCATTAACTGCGTGCACTGGACCTGGTCGATAATAATGGCCTGATGGTCGCTTTGATCCAGCACCGCCAGGTTGACCGTCTCGCCGGAGTCTTCCATCAGTTTACGCAGGATAGGGTGGACAATCGCCAGCAAATTACGGCTCTGCAAAAAGCTGCTGCCGACGATAAATGCATGCGCGCCCACCGCCCAGTGCCCCAGCTCGCCCACCTGACGGACGAAACCCTGCTGCTGCATGGTGGTCAGCAAACGGTGAGTGGTGGAATTGGGTAGCCCGGCCTGTTGGGCGAGTTCGGTCAGCGCGACGCTACCGTTTGATTCGGCGATCCATTCCAGTAATTTCAGCCCGCGCGTTAAAGACTGAACCTGGCCACTCGGTGGAGCGGCGGCTGCGGCGGGTTTTCTTCCGCGCTTTGCGGGAACGGTGGCAACCATAGCGAACTCCTGTTTCTGTATCGTGGAAATAATTTTCGTTTTATTTGATTATAATGCAATCGCCAGAGTTACTGATCCGATGAGTCATGGTGAACTTGTCTCATGTAGCGCGTTGTTCTCTTTTCCACCATCAGGGTTTATGCCAGTATGGTCTATTGCCGTTTTTTTATCTGGGTTTGGTTGAGCGTGGTCGGGAGTGCGTGTGAGCAGCAAAGTTGAACAATTACGTCAGCAGTTAAATGATCGAATTCTGGTTCTGGACGGGGGCATGGGCACCATGATCCAGAGCTATCGCCTGAGCGAAGCGGATTTTCGCGGCGCACGTTTTGCCGACTGGCCATGCGACCTCAAAGGCAACAATGACCTGCTGGTGTTGAGCAAGCCGGAGGTGATCTCCGCCATCCATGATGCCTACTTCGCAGCGGGCGCGGATATCATTGAAACCAACACCTTTAACTCCACGACCATCGCCATGGCGGATTACCAGATGGAATCCCTGTCGGCAGAAATCAACTTCGCAGCGGCCAAACTGGCGCGCGCCTGCGCTGATGAGTGGAGCGCACGCACGCCGGAAAAACCGCGCTACGTGGCCGGTGTTCTTGGCCCCACCAACCGCACGGCGTCCATCTCTCCAGACGTCAACGACCCGGCATTCCGCAATATCACTTTCGATGGGCTGGTGGTTGCCTACCGGGAATCGACGAAAGCGCTGGTGGAAGGCGGCGCAGACCTGATTCTGATTGAAACTGTCTTCGACACCCTCAACGCCAAGGCCGCAATTTTTGCGGTAAAAGAAGAGTTTGAAGCCCTGGGCGTTGACCTGCCAATCATGATCTCCGGCACCATCACTGATGCTTCCGGGCGTACGCTCTCCGGGCAAACGACGGAAGCGTTTTATAACTCCCTGCGTCATGCTGAAGCCCTGACCTTTGGCCTGAACTGTGCGCTGGGGCCGGATGAACTGCGCCAGT
Source organism: Pseudocitrobacter sp. RIT415 (assembly GCF_003057695.2). Taxonomy (NCBI): domain Bacteria; kingdom Pseudomonadati; phylum Pseudomonadota; class Gammaproteobacteria; order Enterobacterales; family Enterobacteriaceae; genus Pseudocitrobacter; species Pseudocitrobacter sp. RIT415. Next base: position 8,676 of record NZ_QBJC02000025.1, read on the forward strand.
ACGTACAGGAACTGTCGCGTATTGCGGAATGCTACGTCACCGCGCACCCGAACGCCGGGCTGCCGAACGCCTTTGGTGAATACGATCTTGATGCCGACACGATGGCAAAACAGATTCGCGAATGGGCGGAAGCGGGCTTCCTCAATATTGTCGGCGGTTGCTGCGGCACCACGCCAGAGCACATTGCTGCGATGAGCCGCGCCGTTGCCGGGCTGCCGCCGCGCAAGCTGCCTGAACTGCCCGTCGCCTGCCGTTTGTCTGGCCTGGAGCCGCTAAACATTGGCGACGACAGCTTGTTTGTGAACGTCGGTGAACGCACCAACGTCACCGGTTCCGCTAAGTTCAAACGCCTGATTAAAGAAGAAAAATACAGCGAAGCGCTGGATGTGGCGCGTCAGCAGGTGGAAAGCGGCGCACAGATCATTGATATCAACATGGATGAGGGGATGCTTGATGCCGAAGCGGCGATGGTGCGTTTCCTCAACCTGATTGCCGGCGAGCCGGATATCGCTCGCGTACCGATTATGATCGACTCCTCGAAATGGGAGGTCATTGAAAAAGGCCTGAAATGTATTCAGGGCAAAGGCATTGTTAACTCTATCTCGATGAAAGAGGGCGTGGACACCTTCATTCACCACGCCAAACTGCTGCGTCGCTACGGCGCGGCGGTGGTGGTAATGGCCTTTGATGAACAAGGTCAGGCCGACACCCGCGCACGTAAAATCGAGATTTGCCGCCGGGCGTACAAAATTCTCACCGAGGAGGTCGGATTCCCGCCGGAAGATATCATCTTCGACCCGAACATCTTCGCGGTGGCGACCGGGATTGAAGAGCACAATAACTATGCGCAGGACTTTATCGGCGCCTGTGAAGATATCAAACGCGAGCTGCCGCATGCATTGATTTCTGGCGGTGTCTCTAACGTCTCGTTCTCGTTCCGTGGCAATGACCCGGTGCGTGAAGCTATCCACGCGGTATTCCTCTACTACGCCATCCGCAACGGCATGGATATGGGGATTGTGAACGCCGGCCAACTGGCAATTTACGACGACTTGCCGGCTGAACTGCGCGACGCGGTGGAGGATGTGATCCTCAACCGTCGCGACGATGGCACTGAGCGTTTGCTGGATCTTGCCGAGAAATATCGCGGCAGCAAAACCGACGACACGGCCAATGCCCAGCAGGCCGAGTGGCGTTCGTGGGACGTCAATAAACGCCTTGAATACTCGCTGGTGAAAGGCATCACGGAATTTATCGAGCTGGATACAGAAGAAGCGCGTCAGCAGGCCGCTCGCCCGATTGAAGTGATTGAAGGCCCGTTAATGGACGGCATGAATGTGGTCGGCGATCTCTTTGGCGAGGGCAAAATGTTCCTGCCGCAGGTGGTAAAATCGGCGCGCGTCATGAAACAAGCGGTGGCGTATCTCGAACCATACATTGAAGCCAGCAAAGAGAAAGGCTCCAGCAACGGTAAGATGGTGATCGCGACCGTAAAAGGTGACGTTCATGATATCGGCAAAAATATCGTCGGCGTGGTGTTGCAGTGTAATAACTACGAAATCATCGACCTGGGCGTGATGGTGCCCGCCGACAAAATTCTGAAAACCGCCAAAGAAGTGAATGCGGACCTGATTGGCCTCTCCGGCTTAATCACCCCGTCGCTCGACGAAATGGTTAACGTGGCGAAAGAGATGGAGCGTCAGGGCTTCACCATTCCACTGCTGATTGGCGGTGCGACGACCTCAAAAGCGCACACGGCGGTGAAAATCGAGCAGAACTATAGCGGCCCGACGGTGTATGTGCAGAACGCCTCGCGCACCGTTGGCGTGGTTGCGGCGCTGCTTTCCGACACCCAACGTGACGACTTCGTCGCCCGCACGCGTAAAGAGTACGAGACCGTGCGTATCCAGCACGGGCGTAAGAAACCGCGTACGCCGCCGGTGACCTTGCAGGCCGCGCGTGAAAACGATCTGGCATTTGACTGGGCGAGCTATACGCCGCCGGTCGCTCATCGGCTCGGCGTACAGGAAGTGGAAGCCAGTATCGAAACGCTGCGCAACTACATCGACTGGACACCGTTCTTTATGACCTGGTCGCTTGCCGGGAAATACCCGCGCATTCTTGAAGATGAGGTTGTTGGCGAAGAGGCGCAGCGCCTGTTTAAAGATGCTAATGAGTTACTCGACAAACTGAGCGCCGAAAAAACGCTGAATCCGCGCGGCGTGGTCGGCCTGTTCCCGGCAAACCGTGTGGGCGACGATATCGAAATCTACCGTGACGAAACGCGTACGCACGTGCTCACCGTCAGCCGTCATTTACGTCAGCAGACCGAGAAAGTGGGCTTTGCAAACTACTGTCTTTCCGACTTTGTCGCGCCAAAACTGAGTGGTAAAGAAGACTATATCGGCGCATTCGCCGTGACCGGTGGGCTGGAAGAAGATGCGCTGGCGGATGCTTTCGAAGCGCAGCACGATGATTACAATAAAATCATGGTGAAAGCGATTGCCGACCGCCTGGCGGAAGCCTTTGCCGAATATCTTCATGAGCGCGTGCGTAAAGTTTACTGGGGTTATGCGCCAAACGAGAACCTCAGCAACGAAGAACTGATCCGCGAAAACTACCAGGGCATTCGCCCGGCGCCCGGCTATCCTGCTTGCCCGGAACACACGGAGAAGGGCACCATCTGGAAACTGCTGGACGTCGAAAAACACACCGGCATGAAGCTGACGGAATCGTTCGCCATGTGGCCGGGTGCTTCGGTTTCCGGCTGGTATTTCAGCCACCCGGACAGCAAGTACTACGCGGTCGCGCAAATTCAGCGTGACCAGGTGGAAGATTACGCCCGCCGCAAAGGAATGAGTGTAGAGGAAGTTGAACGCTGGCTGGCGCCGAATCTGGGGTACGACGCGGATTAACCTACTCCCCCGGCTTTTGGCCGGGGGATTTTTTTGAAAGAAAACCTTTCTTATTGCTTAATTAGTGACGGGATACATTTTTTATTAAGATATCGGTGTATCTTCATAATTCATAAATACATTAATATATGTTATTGGTGAATGTATGGAGCTCTATGACTTACGAAATGGTTATATTAGACCAAAAGATTTCGAAAATATAATTGATCCTCTCACGGCTAAACGTCGGGTTAAGGAAAGCTATCACCTGGAAAAGACAGTGGGTGGAATGATTGGTTCACTGAATGGTTATATGTTGAAAAAAAATGATGGCTTACGCAGTTATTACTCATATGATCTCTATGACCGGGCAAACTGGAGTAAGTTAGATAATGATATCGATAATGGATTTCTAGTCCTTCTTGATCAAAGGATTAATCGAAGCGATGATTATTTATATCCTTTTTTTATTTCTGAAAATGGAGACCTTTTTTGTGTTAATGATATCATCTATGACATTTTCTTTATTAAACATATATTAAGTTATTTCTCTATGAAAGTGCTGGCGTATGGCAAGCCATCACCAACGCGTAGCAAGTTTGTACCATTAACACGGGAGTATGGTCCAGGTTATTGGCAAACAACTGATAACGATTATCATGCATTATTGAACGTAGGAATTATGGCTATCAATCGTGCCACATCTATGGGAGATGAAGGAAGACTATTTATGTCGGAAGGGAAGGATTTCATGAATACAGGTAGAGATAAGATCCAAATATGGACTCCCTTATCTGATAATATCGATAATGAAAATAAAGAGATAATTTCAAAGCGTTCAGTGATCAGACGGTATGGTGAGCAAAGAGCGATTCCACAACGCTATCTTGAAAGCGATGATGTGTGGGCTGCTGAAGGAAAATCCTGGCATTGGATACCAACAATTAGCGATGAATGTTATGAATTCAAAAAATAGGATCTACATCTTTTGGGGAGTGATGGATGTTATCTCCATATTAAGCTATGTTGGATTTTCAATATTGCGTGGGAATATTCCCTTTTATACCGATACACATCATTTTTTGATGAATTTCATGTCAATGAATGTTGGTGGTTGGAGTGGGATGTTTATTATCGCGATGTTTGTCTTTAATATTATGTTTTATGTGTCTCTTTTTTTCTCAATTTATTTGTTTTTATCCTCAAGGGAAATGCCTGTCTTGTTTCTCGTGTGTCAGGAATTTTTACGATTATGTTCTTTCACCTGCTCTGTATCGATAATTCATTTTGTTTTATATTTTATTCCCGGCTATCCAGCCTATATCGGAATTTTGCTTTTTACCTTTTCAGAGTTGTGCAAGATTGGAACATTATGGTGGTACAGAAGGCGTGCGGGGTAAGCATTTTCCTATGCTGATATTGCGCGAAGTCACTTTTCCTTACAACAAACAGGGCGCTCAATGAGCGCCTTGTCTCTTTATTGTGCGTAAACCCTTATACTAAGGGAAGGCTCTGCCGATTTTGCCCGGTGGCGCTGCGCTTGCCGGGCCTACACGGTTCGCAGCCGGATTCACGCCTTGCCTGTAGGCCGGATAAGCACAGCGCCATCCGGCAGAACCGCGCAGATAGCCTCAGGAAAACAATAACGATAAGGAGAACCCCATTCTGTGTTAACGCTGTTACACCTGCTTTCCGCTGTCGCCCTGCTGGTTTGGGGCACCCACATTGTCCGCACGGGCGTGATGCGCGTCTTCGGCGCGCGCCTGCGTACCGTCCTCAGCCGCAGTGTTGAAAAGAAACCGCTCGCCTTCTGCGCGGGCATTGGCGTTACTGCGCTGGTACAGAGCAGTAACGCCACGACCATGCTGGTGACCTCTTTCGTCGCCCAGGACCTGGTCGCTCTGACGCCCGCTCTGGTGATTGTGTTGGGGGCCGACGTGGGGACCGCGTTGATGGCGCGTATCCTCACCTTCGATCTATCCTGGTTATCGCCGCTGCTGATTTTTATTGGCGTCATTTTTTTCCTTGGCCGCAAACAGTCGCGTGCCGGGCAACTGGGGCGTGTCGGGATTGGCCTCGGCCTGATTTTGCTGGCGCTGGAACTCATCGTCCAGGCCGTCACGCCGATCACCCAGGCCAACGGCGTACAGGTGATTTTTGCCTCGCTCACCGGCGACATCATGCTGGATGCTTTGATTGGTGCGATGTTCGCCATCATCAGTTATTCGAGCCTGGCCGCCGTGCTGCTGACTGCCACGCTGACTACGGCGGGGATTATTTCCTTCCCGGTGGCGCTGTGCCTGGTGATTGGCGCTAACCTTGGTTCCGGATTGCTGGCGATGCTTAATAACAGTGCCGCCAACGCTGCCGCTCGCCGCGTGGCGCTGGGCAGTTTACTGTTCAAGCTGGTGGGCAGTTTGATAATCCTGCCATTCGTCCGCGTTCTGGCGGATACGCTGCACAAACTGCCGCTGCCGGAATCGGAACTGGTTATCTATTTCCACGTCTTCTACAACCTGATTCGCTGCGTGGTGATGATCCCCTTCGCCGAGCCGATGGCGCGTTTCTGCAAACGGATGATCCGCGATGAACCTGAACTGGATGCACGCCTGAAGCCAAAGCATCTCGATACCACCGCACTCGACACGCCAACGCTGGCGTTGGCCAATGCCGCGCGTGAAGCGCTGCGTATCGGTGATGCGATGGAATTAATGCTGGAAGGGCTGAAAAAGGTGATGCACGGCGAGCCGCGTGAAGAGAAAGAGCTGCGCAAACTGGCCGACGACATCAACGTGCTTTATACCGCCATCAAGCTCTATCTGGCACGCATGCCGAAGGATGAACTGGCGGAAGAGGAATCCCGACGCTGGGCGGAAATCATCGAGATGTCACTCAACCTGGAGCAGGCATCGGATATCGTGGAACGTATGGGCAGTGAGATTGCCGATAAATCACTGGCAGCCCGCCGCGCGTTCTCGGTGGAAGGGCTGAAAGAGCTGGATGCGCTTTACGACCAACTGCTGAGCAATCTGCAACTGGCTATGTCGGTGTTCTTCTCCGGTGACATCACCAGCGCCCGCCGCCTGCGTCGCAGCAAGCACCGTTTCCGCATACTGAATCGCCGTTACTCGCACGCGCACGTCGATCGTCTGCACCAGCAGAACGTACAGAGTATTGAAACCAGCTCGCTGCACCTTGGGCTTCTGGGCGATATGCAGCGTCTCAACTCGCTCTTTTGTTCAGTGGCTTACAGCGTGCTGGAACAGCCGGACGAAGACGACGAGCGGGATGATTATTAGTGCGTTTTGATGCCGGATACGGGCAGCGCATCCGGCAAAGGTCTTTACAGGTGGTGCCCCGCTTCCAGCGGCACCGCCTGTTCACCGGCTTTAAACAGATAGTTGGTATTTGGCCCGCCAAGCGTCGCCACTTCACCGCTTACCTGAATCCAGTTACCCTCGGGCAAACCAATCACCGTCAGTTCCGGCGCGGCAACCAGCAGTTCGCGGATGCGCTGTTCGCGCGTTTCACCCTGGTGCCCTTCCGGCAGTGCATTGGTGAAGTGCGGGTTAATTTGCAGCGGGAACAGCCCCAGCGCATCAAAACCTTGCGGATCGACAATCGGCATATCATTGGTAGTACGAATCGTTGGGCAAGCCAGGTTCGAGCCTGCGCTCCAGCCGATGTAGAGCGCGCCGCGCTTCACCACATCAACAATTGGCGCCAGTAGCCCACGTTCGCGGCTCTCTTTCAGTAACTGGAAGGTATTCCCGCCGCCGACAATCACCAGGTCCGCATTTTCAATGGCCGAAATCGGATCAGCAGCACGATGAATACCGACGACCGACACGCCCATCGGCTCAAACACCGCCGCCGTTTTTGCCGTGTAGGCGTCCCATGTTTGTGTCACGCCCGCGAAGGGAATAAAGACCGCCGAACGGCGACCGTTCAGCGCGCCACGAATCAGCGGTAGCGCATGTTCCAGCCAGGCTTTACCCGGCAGCGTCGAGTTACTTAACAGCAGCAGTTCCATTTTTTCTCCAGACAATCAGGGAATTAAGGGGATTGATAACTATGCTATCACGGCAGGTGATAAGACTCGCAGACGGGGTTCACGGAGTTCAGGAAGAAGCGTGCAAGTTGCAGGGTAATCTGTCAGCAGTGTTTATCGAAGCGCTGCTGGGGCCATTTCGCGATTTTCAACGTGCGCTTTATTCATGCCGGATGCGGCGTGAACGCCTTATCCGGCCTACAAACGCGTGCAAATTCAATATAGTGAAGGAACTCGTAGGTCTGATAAGCGTAGCGCATCAGGCAATTTCGCATTTGTCATCAGTATGAGCGCCAGTTAAGGCGCTCATACCGCTCACCCCTCTCGCGCAAACCTTGCCGCTTCAGCAATCAGCTGCGCATCGGGTCGCACGCCGGTATACATCGCGAATTGCTCGACGGCCTGTAAGGCAATTACCTCCGCGCCCCTGATCGTCAGCTTATCCAGCCGTTGCGCCAGGCGAATGAGCGGCGTTTCCGGCGGCAAGGCTACGACATCAAAAACGATGCTTGCCGTTGAGACCATCGCTTCGCTGAAGGCCAGCTCATGGCTCTCTTTACCGCCAGCCATGCCAACGGGCGTCACGTTGACCAGAATGTCGCAGGCGATACCTTCCGGTAGTGGTTGCCACTGGAAGCCATACTGCTTCGCCAGCGCCGGGCCGCTCTCGCGGTTACGGGCGGCGATGATGACATCCGTAAAACCCGCGTCGCGAAAGGCGGCAATCACCGCTTTGCCCATGCCGCCGCTGCCACGAATCATCACGCGTGCGGTGGTATTGAGCTGGTGGTGGGCTATCAGGTTTTTCACCGCGATATAGTCGGTGTTAAACCCAGTCAACTTGCCCTCGTCATTTACAATAGTATTCACTGAATCAATGGCTTTCGCCGACGGATCGATAGCATCGAGAAAAGGCATACAGCTTTCTTTAAACGGCATCGACACGGCACAGCCGCGAATCCCCAACGCGCGGACGCCTTTCACCGCCGCTGCAATATCCTGGGTAGTGAACGCTTTATAGATGAAATTTAGTCCCAGCTTTTCATACAGATAATTGTGAAAACGCGTGCCGAAGTTGCCGGGGCGACCGGCAAGCGACATGCAGAGTTGAGTCTCGCGATTAATCATGAGTAATCGCCTCTGCATGGGCGAGCAGATATTGCTCCGCTTCACCGGACCAAACTCCTTGATGACGCGCCAGAATCGCTGCCAGTCCTTCATCCTGGATCTGTGTGAGTGAAGTCAGCGGCAGAGATTTTCCGGTATACACCAGCTTTTTCCCGCCGCTGACGGCAGGCAATTCCAGCGTGGTTTCGCCCGCGGCATTCAGCCCAAGAATATGTGTTACCACTTTTGCGGCTTGCACTTTTTTCTCTTCGATCAATTTGACCGCCGCGCGCATATCATCGGTGTTGCCGCCTGACGTGCCCACGTAATGGGTAAATGCATAATGCACATCGTAGAAATTAATCGGCGCGCTGAAGTGTTTATCCTGCGGCCCGGCGAAGAAGTTCATACAGCCGTCGGCCGCCAGCAGCGAAGAGGCGAGGGTAACAAGCCCTTCATTGGGCACGAAAACGAAGATATCGTCGAAACCGTGACCACCGCTGAGTGCCATTAACGTCTCGTAAGATGCCTCGGCGGCATTGAGATAGTGAATCAGCGTTTGCGGCTCTGACGGATAGTGTTTCCGCGCATAGCTCAGCTTGTCGTTATTGGTATCGGTGACGATTAACAGCGACGGGTTAACCGGCCCATGCAGCGCGTAATCAATCGCCAGCAGCCCCATCGGGCCTGTGCCGCCAAGGATCAGCGTCCGTCCCTGCGGGCGAATCCCCATCTTGTGGTTATAGGTGCCTTCCTGCAGATGATAGTTAGCGTTGAACGCGCCAATCACGCAGGAGAGTGGTTCAACCAGCGAGCCTTCAAAGTAAGTCTCGCCTTCGTATGCCAGCAGGCAATCCTGTTCCATAACCTCGTTGGGGATAACCACATGCGTCGCTTCGCCGCCCACCCACGGGAAGGAGTAGCCGGGGCAGTCCGGGCGATCCGGCAGTTGCAGGTTGGCCTGAATTACATAGCGCTGGCCGGGCTGGAACTTATGCTGCCACTTTTTACCGACGGCCAGAATATCGCCGCAAAACTCGTGGCCGATGATGATCGGGTTGGTCGCCACATCGTCGGGCACTTTTTTATGGTTTTCGCCCAGATTGGCCTCTTTCCAGGAAGAAAGACACAGGCTGTCGGTGACTACTGTCGCCAGAATTTCATCCTCCTGCATTTCAGGAAGGTCAAAGGTTTCCAGGCGAAGATCGCGTTTACCATAGAGACGCAGAGCTGTTGTTTTCATAAACCACCTCATGTTGAGCGATGGCCCCGGCAGTCGCGCCGGGGCGAAGAATCAGGACAGGAAGCCCAGCGCATTACCGATAATCCCTAAGCCAAACAGGGCGAAGATCAGCCATACGGGGTTAATTTTTTTGTTGAGCAGACGTACCATCAGCAGCGTCAGCCCCAGCGCCAGCAGGCCAGGGCAGAGCTGGTCAAGAATGTTCTGCACAGTCATGGTGACGGTGGAACCGTCTGCGGCTGGCGTTTGCGAGACGATCATCGGCACGTTGATTGACGTCCATTTGGTGACCAGCACGCCCATCACAAACAGGCCAAGAATCGACGCACCCTCGGTCAGTTTTTGCAGCACATTCCCGCCCATATCGCTGACAATATTCACGCCTTTACGAAAGCCGAGCTGTAGGCCATACCACTTCATCGCCAGACGCACCGCGTTGAAAATAAAGAAGAACAGCAGTGGGCCGAGAATGTTGCCGGACAGCGCCAGCGAGGCGCCGAGCGCGGCAGTAATCGGGCGCAGTGTTCCCCAGACCAGTGGGTCGCCAACGCCCGCCAGCGGCCCCATCAGGCCGACTTTAATGCCGTTTATTGCACCGTCATCAATTTCTGCGCCGTTGGCACGTGCTTCTTCCATTGCCGCCGTCACACCAATCACCGGGCCACACACGGCTGGCGTGGTATTGAAGAACACCAGATGGCGCTTCAGCGCGGCGACCTGGTCTTCTTTCAATGGATAGAGCCGCTTGATGGCGGGGATCATGTCGTAGCAAAAGCCCAGCCCGTGAATACGTTCAAAGTTGAATGACGCCTGTTGCAGGTTGGAGCGCAGAAACATGCTCACCAGATCGCTGCGTGTGATTTTTCTCTGTTCCATAATGGGCTCCGTTAATCGTCAAGCTGGTCAAGGGCGGTGGAAGACGTGGCCTGCGTTTGCGGCTCGGTTTTACGCCACTGTGGATTAAGCTGGATGTAGACCAGCGCGATAATCACGCCGACGCCGCCAAAGGCCAGCAGGCTGAGGTCGAGATAGCCGCCCGCGATAAATCCGAGGAAAAAGAAGGGCATCAGATACTTCACGCCCATCATGCGCAGCACCATGGCGTAACCGACCACCACGATAAAACCGCCTGCGATTTGCAGACCACGTGTGACAAATTCCGGTATCGCATTCAGCATATTGCTGACCATGTCGGCGCTGACGAACAACGAAACAATCAGTGCCGGAATGGCGACGCGCAGCGCCTGTACACCCAGCGCGGAAACGTGAAGTATGTCGATGGTACGAAAGCGCGCTTCTTCTGCGGCTTTATCCGCCGCGTGCTGGAATACCACGGTGATGGTGCGGGCGAAGACCGTCAGCACCTGGCCTGCCGCTGCCACGGGAAGGGCGATGGCGATGCCCGTGGCAATACTTTGCTGGCCCACGATAACCAGAATGGCGGAGATAATGCTGGCGAGCGCGGAATCCGGAGACTGCGCCGCGCCGACATTCATCCAGCCGAGCGCGATAAGTTCCAGCGTGCCGCCGAGCATAATCCCGGTTTTTAAATCACCGAGTATTAAGCCGATAACCGTACAGGCAATCAGCGGGCGGTGGGTCTGGAATTCATCCAGCACGCTACCCATCCCGGCGATACAGGAAAAAAGAAATATGGCTATGATTTGTAGGGTACTTATTTCCATTATTTGTCACCTTTTAAGTGTCGTCATCCCTGCCTGTTAAAGCATACGTACACAGGCGCTATTATTTAATTTGCGACTAACTGTTCTTTTATTTTGTCGAGAATATTAACGGATGGGTCGGAGGCCACGACGCGTAAATCCAGTTTCACGCCCTGTTTATCCAGCGCATAAAATGCCTGTATATCGTCTTCATCCAGTGAAACCGCTTTGGTTAATTGTTTTTTACCCGGTCGCCAGGCCATTCCGCCAATATTCAGGGTGTCGATTTTCACCCCCTGCCTAACCATCGCTAAAGCATCCTGTGGGCGGGTAAAAAGATAAAATACAGTTTCGTCTTGATATTGCGGGTTATGATAAACCGCGACGGCTTTTTCAATATTGACCACGTTAACCTTCATTCCCGGCGGCGCAGCCTGACGCAATAAGGTTCGGCGAACTTCATCGTTATACACCTCGTCATTGCAGATAATAATGCGCTGGGCATTAGCCACTTTCGACCAGACTGTGGTGACCTGGCCGTGGATCAGGCGGTCATCAATGCGGGCGAGCGTAATGTTCATCAGAAATCCTCCTCAGCCGTTTCCAGTTGTTTCCAGACGACGCAGGTTTGTTGGGCAATTGTCAGCAGATAATCGCAAAGTTCATCAACGTTCATGCTGCTCTGGTTATCCACCAGTTCCAGAGCCAGCGGGAGAGACAGGCCGCTAATCACGCGGAGTCTGGGGTTGCGCATCGCAAGCGTTGCCGCCGCATTCCACGGACTGCCACACTGTAAGTCCACGGCAATCAGCCATTCATCTTGATTGTGAATGCTCACTAACTTTTCCAGCTTTGCCACAATGTCACTGGCGTTCTCACCGGGTACAAATTCCACTGCCTCGACATTGGCGTCGCCGTACACCATCTGAACCGATTCCAGCATGGCGCAGGCTAATTTGCCGTGGGCGCAAAAAATGGCATTGACCATAAACCCTCCTTAACCGCGCGTTTTACCGCCAGCAATGTTAGTGGTTACTCCGGTGATGTAGCTGGCGCGTTCGGACAGCAGATAACACACAAAATCAGCCACTTCCGCTAATCTTCCGGACCGCCCAATAGGAATGGAATTTTTGGTGTATCCTTCCCGCAGTTGCTCAACGGTGATATTGCGCGTCCACGCCAGCGCCTCTTCATATTCCGGCGTGCGCAGCCCGGTTTTTTCCAGAATTCCCGGCGCGATACCGACCACACGGATACCGTGCTTACCCAGCTCTTTCGACCAGGAGCGGGTAAAACTGTTAAGTGCGGCTTTGGTGGCGGCGTAGCAGCTCTGGCCTTCTGAACCTTCCAGCCCGCTTTCCGAGGAGACATTCACAATGACGCCGTCATGCTGTTTAACCATCTGGCGTGCAACGGCCTGCGACATCAGAAATACGCCTTTTTGGTTGATATTGACCATCTTTTCGAATGCGGCTTCGTTGAGTTCATACTGCCCGGCAGGTGCTTTCTCATCGACCAGCAGACGCGGAAAATTGACCCCGGCATTGTTGACCAGACCGTCGATACGGCCAAAGCGTTGGATAATTTCCGCCACCGTATGATTCACCTCTTTGGCGCTGGAAATATCGGTCGGCCAGAATTGATAACCTTTATGGCCTTCATATTGACCGTCACCACCGTGAATATCGGCCATCTGCACATTCGCGCCTTGTGCTAATAATTCTTCGACAATTGCCAGACCAATGCCGGATGCACCGCCGGTGACAATAATGGTTTTATCCTGCAAATTTAACCACGTTTGCATAACAGACTCCTGATTTTAGGTAACAGAGGCCCGCCGTAATTTTTCATTACGGTAAAAGTCGGGCAGATTTTTATTTCAGTAACAGTTCAGCTGTGTTGCTATTCGTAACCAGACAATTAATATATTTTCCGCGCAGTGCGCCAATAATCCCACTGTATTTTTCTTCGCCCATAGCAATGCCGATAGAATAACGCGCCTGCTTTAATTTATTCATTTCGATTGAGAGCGTTTTTTCACTCATATTGGTCTCAACGGTGACACCGCGAATATCATAAAAGCGCGAGCAAATATCACCGGCGACCTGGCGGGCATTCAGGTCATCACTCTCTTCGCCGCCATAAAATGCATGCCAGTTCGCGCCATCGCGAATGGCCGGTGAGCCAATCCCCACCAGGGCGACATCCAGATTATCCCAGTAGGCCGAGATGGTTTTAAAGTGCTGAGACTGCATGATCCCATTACGAATTAGTGGGTTATCCAGCAAGGCTGGAAAATCCGCGAGATGCGATTCACCTTTCAGTTTTGCCGCTGCGCCGTAGGTTAATGTGTTCACGTGATAGCGGCTTTCGAGTTTTCCGGATGGCCCGCCGATAATCGGCACACAGATTAACTGCCGGGATTGCCCAGCCTGCGGTAGATTTTCGACCAGTGCACGTACTGCGCGGCCCCAGGAAAAACCAACAATATCACCCGGCTCCAGCAAACGATCCAACAACTGTGCGCCGTGTAACCCCATCACCGCCAGTTGCGCGTCTTCCTCTTCATCATGACCTGACACTACCACGGCTTCTTTCAGACCAAACTTTTGCTTCAGTTGTTGCTCAAGCCAGAGGTTTTCGTTGTAGTCATAATTGATAGCGATGGTGACAATACCCTGCTCACGGCCCCGTTTAAGCAAGCGGCTGATGGTGGTGCGATAAATTCCCAGCTCGCGGGCGATTTGCGCCTGCGTCATATCCTGTTCGTAATAGAGTTGGGCAATCTTCACAATCAAACGGATATCGTCACTGTTTTCCATCGCCGCCTCCTGATTCTGCACATTTGTGCAAATATGCTTTTTAACCGCTTGATCTGATATAACCCCATCACGCTGGCCTTTAAAAGCGATTTTTCACTCTTTACTCGGGCTGAAATGGCGCTTTCTCTTGCACATTTGTTTCTGTTCGTCGCGGTCATCAGCACAGGTGTGCAGGTATTCGTAATAGATTGATTATCTTGATTTTGACCATGCAAAATTGCAGCCGGTTTGTGGCGACACTTTTGTGATAAAAGGCGTGGCAGATCACATTTAATTTCGACGTTGCTGCATAACCCTGTTTTTCCTCGCTAAGAGGTAAGGTATATTCCGCGTTTTAGAGGAGAACCTATGCTGCCCGACTCATCCATCCGTTTAAATAAATACATCAGCGAAAGCGGAATTTGCTCTCGACGCGAAGCCGATCGCTATATCGAACAAGGTAATGTTTTCCTGAACGGTAAACGTGCCACCATTGGCGATCAGGTGAAACCTGGCGACGTTGTAAAAGTAAACGGTCAGTTGATTGAGCCACGTGAGGCAGAAGATCTGGTGCTGATCGCGCTGAATAAACCTGTGGGCATTGTCAGCACGACAGAAGATGGCGAGCGCGATAACATCGTCGATTTCGTCAACCACAGCAAGCGTGTGTTCCCGATTGGCCGCCTGGATAAAGATTCTCAGGGGCTGATTTTCCTCACCAACCACGGCGATCTGGTCAATAAGATCCTGCGTGCCGGGAACGATCACGAAAAAGAGTATCTGGTCACGGTGGATAAACCGGTGACGGATGAGTTCGTGAACGGTATGGCGGCAGGCGTACCGATTCTTGGCACGGTGACGAAGAAGTGCAAAGTAAAAAAAGAAGCACCGTTTGTGTTTCGCATCACCCTCGTACAGGGGTTGAATCGGCAGATCCGCCGCATGTGTGAACATTTTGGCTATGAAGTGAAGAAACTGGAACGTACGCGCATCATGAACGTCAGCTTAACCGGTATTCCGCTGGGAGAGTGGCGTGATTTAACCGATGATGAATTGATTGATCTGTTTAAGCTGATTGAAAACTCTTCCTCAGAAGCGAAGCCAAAAGCAAAGGCCAAACCGAAAACGGCGGGTATCAAACGTCCGGTGGTGAAGATAGAAAAAACGGCTGAAAAAGCGAGCCGCCCGGCGTCCAACGGTAAGCGTTTTACCTCGCCGGGGCGTAAAAAAAAGGGGCGTTAATCAGCGCCTGCCGCGCGTTGGCGTATTCGCCGACCAGGAGAATGATGCTTCCGCATCCGGTTTATAAGCCTGCTTTTTCTTCAACTGGCGGGCTTTCTTCGCTTCAGCTTCGCGCTCAACCATCAGCTTATCGATATATTCCTTTTTGACGCTGTTCGTTTCAGCATTGGTCAACACGCGGCCATGTGCGATACGCGCACGGTCAAGAAGCGTTTTCAGTTCACGCTGCTCGCGTTCGGTCATCTCTTTTTGGGTAATGCGGGGGAGTGCCATGGTGGTGCCCTCAGTTGGCCAGAGGCTCCAGTGTACGGGAAATTGTGCGAAAGAAACTAATTCTGAAAGCGCATCGCAGATTATTTATTTCCCTGGTGACGAATAAACGCTCCTGAATTAGCGTAATGCCTGTGTTTGGACAGGATATGTGAACATTACAAACAAAGGATGTATAAAATTTTATACAAGGATGTGTTATGCTTTCTATCAGGCAAGCGTCGAGACCTATTGCCTGGGTCGGCCGGTCATTCGATGATTTATGCTGTTTTCCGGCAGAGGTGCGTAAAGAAGCAGGGTATCAGTTGCATCGTTTGCAGGCTGGTCTGGAAGCGGCAGACTGGAAACCGATGACAGACATTGGGTCGGGTGTTGAAGAGGTACGATTACGGCATGTATGCGGGATTTATCGGATTATCTATTTTGCCCGCATGGAGGACGCTGTATATGTGTTGCACTGTTTCGGCAAAAAGACGCAGCGTACTTCTGAACAAGACAAACATATTGCAAAAGCCCGTTATCAGGCAGTACAGCAAGAGCTAAGGAACCGAAAATGAGCCCCTCCATTGATGTCAAAATACAGCACGTGACGCCTGCGGATGCCAACATATTTTCTGAGCTGGGTTTTGGTGACGAGGAAGCCCAACGGCTCTATCAGGATGCTGAACGAGAGGTTGAGCAACTTATTGCGCTCAAACAGCAACTGATGCAGGAAATTTCTGTCTGGATTAACGAGCATAAACTGAAACAAGCTGACGCCGCCCTGAAATTAAATATTTCCCGACCACGGGTTTCGGACGTCGTGAACCATAAAACCAATAAATTCACCCTGGACGCTTTAGTCATGATGTTGGTGAGGTTGGGGAAACCCGTCACACTGCAAATAGGTTAAACCCGGCAAGTTCACCTTACCGGGCCGCGAATCATCCCTCTTTCACCGCATCCCGAGCCTTCTCATCAAGCGGCTTCCCGGACCAGTAACCCGCCAGCAGCGAGCCGGAAAGATTGTGCCACACGGAGAACAGTGCGCCGGGCAGCGCCGCGAGCGGGCCGAAGTAGATTTTACCCAGCGCAGCCGCGAGGCCGGAGTTTTGCATCCCCACTTCAATGGCCAGCGTGCGACAGGTGGACTCATCAAAGCCAAACAGTTTCCCACCCCAGTAGCCGCCGAGCAGGCCAATCGTGTTATGCAGAATAACGGCGATAATCACCACAAAACCGACCGAGGCAATGTGCGAAGCTGAACCGGCCACCACGGCGCTGATAATTGCCAGAATACACACCATTGAAAACGCAGGAAGAAAAGGCTCTACGGCTTTCACCACCCGTGGGAAGAGATGATGCACAATCAGCCCCAGGCCAATAGGGATCACCACAATTTGCAGAATGCTCAGCAGCATGCCCATCACGTCGACCTGAATATGCGCATCGACGTACAGACGGGTGAGTAATGGCGTGGCAATCACCCCAACCAGCGTAGAAACAGAGGAAATGGTGACTGATAGCGCGACGTCGCCTTTCGCCAGGTAAATCATCACGTTGGATGCAGTACCGCTCGCCACGCTGCCAACCAGCACCATGCCAGCAGAGAGTTCCGGCGGCATCTTAAACAGCAGCGCCAGCAGCCACGCGGCGAGAGGCATCACCAGATAGTGCAGGAAAATCCCCGCCGCAACCGGTGCCGGGCGTGAAAGTACGCGTTTAAAGTCGTCCACTTTGAGATGTACACCCATGCCGAACATAATCAGCATTAGCAAAGTGGGAACCCACGGGCCGATGGCGGTAAAGGTGGGAGGCGTGTAATAAGCGATAACGGAGAGCAGCAGCGCCCATAACGGGAACAGCCGGGTCAGAACAGCGAGCATGGTGTATTCCTTGCGATAGTGTTGTGTTTGCGTTTTTTATAAAAATGGCCGGGATCGAGCCCGGCCAGAGGTATTGTTTATCGCGTGGAAGGATATTATTCAAACAAATTATGATGCAGTTTCTGCACAACCTGTTCGGCTTCGCTACCGGGTACCAGGAAGCACAGGTTATGGCTGGAAGCACCGTAGCAAATCATGCGGATATTGAACGGTTCCATCACGCCAAACACCTCTTTACCTACGCCGCAGGCTTTAGAGAGGTCGTTACCAATCAGCGCGACCAGCGCGAGATTCTCTTCCACTTCGACGCGGCAAAGTTCGGAAAGCTCCATCAGCAGCGACTGCGTCAGTAAGGTATCGCCGGTGGAGGTTGAACCAGTGGTATCCAGCGTTAACGCCACGCTCACTTCCGAGGTGGTGATCAAATCCACCGAAATATTATGACGCGCCAGAATGCCGAAAACTTCCGCCAGGAAACCGCGCGAGTGAAGCATATTGAGGCTATGGAGGGTCACCAGCGTTTGTTTACGACGCAGAGCCAATGCGCGGAACAGCGGCGGGTTTTGGGTTTTATTGCACACCAGCGTGCCGCCCGCTTTCGGATCTTTGCTTGAGCCAACAAACACCGGGATATCGCTGCGCACGGCAGGCAGCAGCGTGGCAGGGTGTAACACTTTCGCGCCGAAGGTCGCCATTTCGGCGGCTTCTTCAAAAGCGATTTCATCAATGCGTTTTGCCGTCGGGACAACGCGCGGGTCGGTGGTATAGATGCCCGGCACATCCGTCCAGATATCGACACGGGTTGCGTGCAGCGCTTCACCCAGCAGTGCCGCAGTGTAGTCGCTGCCGCCACGCCCCAGTGTGGTGGTGCGGCCTTTGGCTTCGCTGCCGATAAAGCCCTGCGTGATGACCATACCTTCAACAAGACGCGGGGCCAGTTGCTGCGTCGCCAGCTCAGAAAGCGCTGCGACGTCAGGCTCAGCGCGGCCAAAGCGGTCGCTGGTACGCATGACCTTACGCACGTCAAACCACTGCGCCTGCACATCGCGCTGGCGCAGCACTTCAACAAATAACAGGGTCGACATCAGTTCGCCATGGCTGACCAGTTCATCGGTCAGGGCGGTTGAGGTGGCCAGAGAAGCCGCTTCCGCAAGCGTGGTGATATTTTCCAGCAGGCGTTCCACTTCTTCACGAATGACGTTTGGGTTCGCCAGGCGCTCCAGAATCGAGAACTGTATTTTGCGAATAGCATCCAGTTTGGCGAAGCGTTCGGTGGCTTCCAGCCCTTCGGCCAGCGCAACCAGCAGATTGGTCACGCCTGCGGAGGCGGAGAGCACCACTAAACGAACATTAGGGTCAGAGAGAACCACGTCCGCGCTGCGGTTCATGGCATCAAAATCGGCTACGCTGGTGCCGCCAAATTTGGCGACGACAAAATCTGTCATTGTGTACTGCCTCGTGTCAGGGGTTCCTTTTTTCAGCCTTGGCACAAGGGAAGAGCGGTATACAGGGGGACGCAGAAACTACGATTTCCCCAGAAGTGCTCCACCTTGCGAAACGCCGGACTGCCAACGTTTCTGGTGACAACCCAGGGGATTCAGCCCCTGTAGCCGATAGCGAACGTGACCAGGCGTTCAGCCACCTCGGCGTTGCTCCCCCTCACGTATCTTTCGCGGACTGGCTCCTGAAATACGATTACCTGGGCAACGCGCCTCTTCTGGCCTGCGCCATGCGCAGGTAGTGCCTTTATAAATAAAGGCTTAAGCCACCCCTGTCAACGCTGGGGTTATGCGGATTTTTCATGCAAATAGGGGTGTCAGAAAAAACACTTATGACAGCTATACTTTTTGCGTCTTCATGCCTTGTTTGTTGCCTGTAACACTAAAACGATCACAAATTTTTGTAACAGGCGCTACAATCGAGGGCAGTAACGATTCTCAAATCAGAAGGGTATTGCTAATGAAAAATATCAACCCAACGCAGACCGCTGCGTGGCAGGCACTACAGAAACACTTCGATGAAATGAAAGATGTCACTATTGCCGAGCTGTTTGCCAAAGATAGCGACCGTTTCAGCAAGTTTTCCGCTACGTTTGACGATCTGATGCTGGTGGATTTCTCTAAAAACCGCATCACGGAAGAAACCCTGAGCAAACTGCAGGATCTGGCAAAAGAGACCGATCTGAGCGGTGCGATTAAATCGATGTTCTCCGGTGAGAAGATCAACCGCACCGAAGACCGCGCCGTGCTGCACGTGGCGCTGCGTAACCGCAGCAATACCCCGATTATCGTTGACGGCAAAGACGTGATGCCGGAAGTGAATGCCGTGCTGGATAAAATGAAAGGTTTCTCTGAAGCCATCATTTCCGGTAACTGGAAAGGCTATACCGGTAAAGCGATCACTGATGTGGTCAACATCGGTATCGGTGGTTCTGACCTCGGCCCGTTCATGGTGACCGAAGCGCTGCGTCCGTACAAAAATCATCTGAATATGCACTTTGTGTCTAACGTCGATGGTACCCACATCGCGGAAGTGCTGAAAACCGTTAACCCGGAAACTACCTTGTTCCTGGTGGCATCCAAAACTTTCACCACGCAAGAAACCATGACCAACGCCCACAGCGCGCGCGACTGGTTCCTGGAAACGGCGGGCGATCAGAAACACGTAGCGAAACACTTCGCGGCGCTCTCCACCAACGCTAAAGCAGTGGGTGAATTTGGTATTGATACCGCCAACATGTTCGAGTTCTGGGACTGGGTGGGCGGTCGTTACTCTCTGTGGTCAGCCATCGGCCTGTCTATTATCCTGTCCGTGGGCTTCGACAACTTCGTTGAACTCCTCTCCGGCGCACATGCGATGGACAAGCATTTCTCCACCACACCTGCGGAGAAAAACCTGCCGGTTCTGCTGGCGCTGATCGGCATCTGGTACAACAACTTCTTCGGGGCGGAAACGGAAGCGATTCTGCCGTACGACCAGTATATGCACCGTTTCGCGGCGTACTTCCAGCAGGGCAATATGGAGTCCAACGGTAAGTATGTTGACCGCAACGGCAATAAAGTGGCGCACCAGACCGGCCCAATCATTTGGGGTGAGCCGGGCACTAACGGTCAGCACGCGTTCTATCAGTTGATTCACCAGGGCACCAAAATGGTTCCGTGTGACTTCATCGCGCCGGCTATCACTCACAACCCGCTTTCCGATCACCACCCGAAACTGCTGTCTAACTTCTTCGCCCAGACCGAAGCGCTGGCGTTCGGCAAATCCCGCGAAGTGGTTGAACAGGAATATCGCGATCAGGGTAAAGATCCGGCCACGCTGGAACACGTTGTGCCGTTCAAAGTTTTCGAAGGCAACCGCCCGACCAACTCCATCCTGCTGCGCGAAATCACCCCGTTCAGCCTGGGCGCGTTGATTGCGCTGTATGAGCATAAAATCTTTACTCAGGGCGCTATCCTGAACATCTTCACGTTCGACCAGTGGGGCGTTGAGCTGGGTAAACAGCTGGCAAACCGTATTCTGCCGGAACTGAAAGATGGCAGCGAAATTAGCAGCCACGACAGCTCTACCAACGGCCTGATTAACCGTTATAAATCCTGGCGTGCGTAAGTCGTCTTAATCTGAAAATGCCGGCGTAATAGCCGGCATATTTTTATCGGATAAATCTCCTTGTCCGTGATCTCAGCTGAAAATTACCGATGAGCATATTCCTAAAACATAAATAGACCTGAATTAAACAAGGTCTTATTTTAGGAAAATACGTAGGTTGATAATAACAAAGTTTATCATAACTTTATGATTTAACGTAATTTACAACCAATAAATAATACTTATTTTTTTATTTTTTCTCATTTTCTTAAAATCTGAACCCCTCTTCCCTTAACGCTAATTCCCGGTATTGAGTTGTGTATACTCGATGACGCCTGAATATTTCAGGTATACCCGCTTATTTTCAGGTTGTATGTGCGTGAGCCACGCATGTATTACATGCTGACTTTCATTCTGCAACCCGGAATTCCCAGGGTATGTACCTCCATTTATTCAATGAAGGGAAATTGTTATGAAGAAAATCCTCTATGGCATTTTTGCCATATCTGCGTTTGCGGCGGCATCCGCGTCAGCGGCACCGGTGGAAACCGGTGATGCGGCGGGCTCTGCGGCGACGTCTGTCTCCGCGGGGAGTTCTACCGCGACCAGCGCCAGCACCGTGAGTTCTGCGGTGGGTGTCGCGCTGGCAGCGACAGGTGGCGGTGATGGCTCCAATACCGGAACCACGACCACCACAACAACCAGTACCCAGTAATACGGGTGCGTTTACCCATAACCACACTTCGGTGTGGTTATTTTGCCCCTCGGAGAAACGTCGTGAAGCGACTTGCCATTATCACTCTTTGCCTGCTGCTTCAGGCGTGTTCATCCAGCACAAAAGGGCTGGGAAAATCGTTATGGGATAGCCTGTTCGGCACGCCCGGCGTGCAACTCACCGCGGACGATATCCAGAATATGCCCTACGCCAGCCAGTACATTCAGCTTAATAACGGCCCGCAGATTTTTGTGGCGCTGGCTTACTCGGAAAACGGTCAGCACAAGTGGGTCACCCAGGATCAGGCCACGCTGGTCACGCAGCATGGTCGTATCGTCAAAACGCAACTGGCGGGCGATAACCTGCTGGATGTCAATAACCTCGCCAGCGATCCGCTAGCCAAACCTAATCAGGTGGTGGATGGCGCAAGCTGGACGCGCACGATGGGCTGGACTGAACACCGCCAGGTGCGCTACGCCACCGCGCATTCCACCTTCCACTGGGGCGAGCGCGAAACGCTGACCTTAGCCGGAAGCGAGACGCCGGTTCGCGTGCTTGAGGAAACGGTGACCACCGAACAAACGACCTGGCGCAACCGCTTTTGGATAGATGACGAAGGCCAGATTCGACAATCAGAACAATACCTTGGGGCGGGCTATTTCCCGGTGAAAACGACCCTGATCAAGGCCGCAAAACAATGAAAAAAATCACGTTAGTTGCAGGACTTTTCTGCGCCATGACGGGTGGCGCATTCGCAGCAGGCACCGTAGATGTTCATCGTGAAGGTGAGACAAAAACGCTCACGTTGACCAATGCTGAGCATCTGGCGGATCTCGTCGCACAGCCGCGCCTCGCCGGAAGCTGGTGGCGCGGCGCGGTGATTGCCGAACAGCAGGCGACCACGGTTGCTGAAAAACAACATCAGGCATTGCTCACCGCGTTAAGCCGCGCGGCGATGGAGTCGAGTGGAAGCGATGCCGCTGCCATTAACGCCTTACGCCAGCAGCTTCAGGCTATCAACGTCACGGGGCGGCAGTTTGTCTCGCTGGACCCGGATGAAGTTCGCATAGGCGAAGGGAAAAATCCGCCGCTTCAGGGGAAATACAGCCTGTGGGTGGGCAATGAACCCTCGACAATTACGCTTTTCGGTTTGATCAATCGCCCCGGCAAAGTGGCGTTTACGCCCGGGCGCGATGTCGCCAGCTACCTCAAAGAGGTTGATCGTCTGAGCGGCGGCGAGCGCAGCTACGCGTGGGTAATTTACCCCGATGGCCGCACGCTGAAAGCGCCTATCGCCTACTGGAACCGACGTCATATTGAGCCGATGCCCGGCAGCATCGTGTTTGTTGGCTTTGCCGATTCACTGTGGACGAAGAAATACGATGAACTCAACGTCGCTATTCTTCGCTCCCTGTCGCAGCGGATACCTGATTAATGAAGAAAAAATACCTCTACAGCCTGCTTGCGTTGGGCGTTAGCGCCGCATGCCATGCCGAAACGTATCCGGCACCCGTTGGCCCTTCGCAGTCTGATTTCGGCGGCGTCGGCCTGCTGCAAACGCCTACCGCGCGAATGGCGCGGGAAGGGGAAATCAGCCTTAACTACCGCGATAACGATCAATATCGCTACTACTCTGCTTCTGTGCAGCTTTTTCCCTGGCTGGAAACTACGCTACGTTATACCGACGTGCGCACCAAACAATACAGCAGCGTTGACGCGTTCTCGGGCGATCAAACCTATAAAGATAAAGCCTTCGACCTGAAGCTGCGCCTGTGGGAAGAGAGCTACTGGATGCCGCAGGTGTCGGTTGGTGCGCGTGATATCGGCGGTACCGGGCTGTTTGACTCGGAGTACATCGTTGCCAACAAAGCCTGGGGGCCATTCGACTTCTCGCTGGGGCTTGGCTGGGGTTATCTCGGCACCAGCGGCAACGCGACCAACCCGTTCTGCTCCTACAGCGATAAATATTGCCACCGCGATAACAGCTACCGCGAAGCGGGCTCGATGGACAGCAGCCAGAAGTTTCGCGGCCCGGCGGCGTTTTTTGGCGGGGTAGAATATCAAACGCCCTGGCAGCCGCTGCGCCTGAAACTTGAGTATGAAGGTAATAACTATCAGCAGGATTTCGCCGGAAAACTGGACCAGAAAAGCAAGTTTAACGTCGGCGCTATTTATCGGGTTGCGGATTGGGCCGACGTTAACCTGAGCTACGAGCGCGGGAATACGGTGATGTTCGGCTTCACTCTGCGCACCAACTTCAACGACCTGCGTCCGTCCTATAACGACAACGCGCGACCGACATATCGTCCGCAGCCGCAGGACGCGATTCTGCAACATTCGGTGGTCGCGAATCAGCTTACCCTGCTGAAATATAACGCCGGATTTGCCGATCCGAAGATTCAAACTAAAGGCGATACGCTCTACGTCACCGGTGAGCAGGTGAAATATCGCGACTCGCGCGAAGGCATTGAGCGCGCCAACCGCATTATCATGAACGATCTGCCGGAGGGCATTCGCACTATCCGCATCACCGAAAATCGCCTCAACATGCCGCAGGTGACCACGGAAACTAACGTCGCCAGCCTGCAGCGTCACCTGGAGGGTGAACCGCTCGGCCATGAAACGCCGCTGGAGCAGAAACGTGTCACGCCGATCGTGCCGGAAACCACCGAGCAGGGCTGGTATATCGACAAATCGAGCTTCGATTTCCATATCGACCCGGTACTGAGTCAGTCGGTCGGCGGGCCGGAAAGTTTCTACATGTACCAGTTGGGCGTGATGGGCACGGCGGACTGGTGGGTGACCGACCACCTGCTGACCAGCGGTAGCCTGTTTGCCAACATCGCCAACAACTATGACAAATTTAACTACACCAACCCGCCGAGCGACTCAAAACTGCCGCGCGCGCGTACTCACGTGCGTGAATATGTTGAGAATAACGTCTATGTGAACAACCTGCAGGCCAACTATTTCCAGTATCTGGGGAATAATTTCTACGGCCAGGTTTATGGTGGTTACCTGGAAACCATGTTCGGGGGCGCAGGTGTTGAAGCGCTCTATCGCCCGGTAGACAGCAACTGGGCGGTGGGTATCGACGCCAACTATGTGAAACAGCGTGACTGGCGTAGCGCGCAGGACATGATGAAATTCACCGACTACAGCGTGAAGACCGGGCATCTCACCGCCTACTGGACGCCGCCGTTTGCCCAGGACGTGCTGGTGAAAGCCAGCGTCGGCCAGTATCTGGCGGGCGATAAGGGCGGCACGCTCGACATCTCTAAACACTTCGACAGCGGTGTCGTGGTCGGGGGCTACGCCACCATTACCAACGTTTCCGGCGATGAGTATGGGGAAGGGGAGTTCACCAAAGGCGTGTATGTCTCTGTGCCGCTGGATCTCTTCTCTTCCGGCGCGACGCGCAGCCGTGCCGCGGTGAACTGGGTACCGTTAACCCGCGATGGCGGCCAGAAGCTGGGGCGCAAGTTTGATTTGTATGGGATTACCAGTGATAAGAGTATGAATTTCCGGTAATTGTGCGGTCTGTGTGCCGGATGGCGGCGGAAATGCCTTATCCGGCCTACGCGGATTTGAAGGTGCGATGTAACGTTTTGACGCGTTCTGTAGGCCGGATAAGACGGAGCCGCATCCGGCATTGCTCATGTAAAAAATGTAGATCCAGATCACATTTTTGCGTTATACAAGAGACTCAGCCTGCACAGGAGATGCCACCATGACATCACTCCCCCGTCCACGTGTCGAGTTTATCTCGACGATCTTACAGACTGTTCTCAACCTTGGGCTACTCTGCCTTGGCATGATACTGGTCATCTTTCTCGGCAAAGAGACGCTGCACTTAGCCGATGTACTCTTCGCACCTGAGCGCACCAGCAAATACGAGCTGGTGGAAGGGCTAGTGGTGTATTTCCTCTATTTCGAATTTATCGCACTGATCGTGAAGTACTTTCAGTCCGGTTTTCACTTTCCGTTGCGCTACTTTATCTATATCGGGATCACCGCGATTGTGCGTTTGATCATCGTCGATCACACCTCGCCGCTCGACGTGTTGATCTACTCCGGGGCGATCCTGTTGCTGGTGATCACGCTCTGGCTGTGTAATTCCAAACGCCTGAAACGTGAATAAGCCTATCCCATTAGGCTTAAAAAAATGGCGCTCCGAAGAGCGCCAAACAACAGTCACAAGTTAAATCGAGGATTGCAGTGGCTTTTCCCGTTTCCGGGAGGGTAGAACGAGGGTATTAACCTTTCACACCGCCTGCCGTCAGGCCATTGACCAGCCAGCGCTGCGCCAGCAGGAACACGACGGTAATTGGTATGGCGGAGAGTACGGCTGCCGCAGCAAAGTCACCCCACAGGTAGTTTTGCGGGTTAAGATATTGCTGCATACCAACCGCCAGGGTGTAGCTGTCCACATCACGCAGCAGCAGTGACGCGACCGGAACTTCGGTGATGGCAGCGATAAACGACAGAATAAATACCACCGCCAGAATCGGTACGGAGAGCGGCAGCAGTACCAGGCGGAAGGCCTGCCACGGTGTTGCGCCATCCAGCGCCGCTGCTTCTTCCAGCGAGCTATCGATGGTTTCGAAGTAGCCTTTAATCGTCCAGACGTGCAGTGCAATACCGCCTAAGTAAGCGAAGATTACGCCGCCATGGGTGTTCAGACCGATAAACGGAATGTACTGGCCGAGACGGTCAAACAACGCGTACAACGCTACCAGAGAGAGCACTGCCGGGAACATCTGGAAAATCAGCATCCCTTTCAGCAGGGTCGCTTTACCCGGGAAACGCATACGGGCGAAGGCGTAAGCACAGGTCGTGGAAAGGGTGACGATGCCAATCGCGGTGATGCCCGCAATTTTTACCGAGTTCCACAACCACAGCAGAACCGGGAAGGGTGGCGGGGTGACGCGGCCATCAGCGTGTTCTACGCTAAAGCCCAGCGCCAGCCGCCAGTGCTCCCAGGAGATTTTTTCCGGGATCAGGCTCCCGGTGGCGAAGTTACCTTCGCGCAGTGAAATGGCGATAACCATCAGCAGCGGAAACATGATTGCCGCGATGAAGATCAGGAGTAACAGGTGCGTGGTGAATAAACGCAGTTTCTGAGATTTCGGTTGTACCATAGCCATTGTCGTTATCTCCCTTAATCAAACTTCATTCGCGTGGCTTTCAGGTTCACAATCGCCAGCGCACCCACCAACAGGAAGATAAGCGTAGCAATCGCCGCCGCGAGGCCGAAGTCCTGCCCACCGCCGCCTTCGAACGCGATACGGTAGGTATAGCTCACCAGCAGGTCGGTATAACCGGCAGGCGTCGTGGTGCCGAGTCGGTCCGGGCCGCCGTTAGTCAACAGTTGAATCAGAACGAAGTTGTTAAAGTTAAAGGCGAAGCTGGCAATCATCAGCGGCGTCAGCGGCTTAATCAGCAGCGGCAGCGTAATCTTGAAGAAGTTCTGGAACGGGCCTGCGCCATCCATTGCCGAGGCTTCATACAGGTCGTCCGGAATGGCTTTCAGCAGGCCCATGCACAGGATCATCATGTAGGGGTAACCAAGCCAGGTGTTAACGATGATAATCATCGAACGTGCGGTGGTTGGGTCGCTGAACCATGCCGGTTTGATCCCGAACAGGGCGCTCAGCATCATGTTGATTTCACCAAAGCTCTGGTTGAACAAGCCCTTGAAAATCAGAATCGAGATAAAGGAAGGCACGGCGTAGGGCAGAATCAGCAGCACGCGGTAAATCGCTTTGCCTTTCAGGGCTTCCCACTGCACCAGGCACGCCAGTACCATGCCGACGGCAACGGTCAGGATGACGGTCAGTACGGAGAAGACAATCGTCCAGATGAAAATCGCGAAGAACGGCTTCTGAATCCCTTCGTCGGTGAAGACGCGGGTGAAGTTATCCCAGCCGATGGTCACGGTGTAGCCTGGGCTCAGTTTTTCGCCGGTCAGGTTCCCCGCCGCATCCACAGCCTGATAAAAGCCGGCATCGTTGTTTGGCAGGTACTTCACGCCGGTTTGGTTGTTGGTCAGCTCGTCGTTGGCACCCAGCGTGTACAGCGCGCGGGTACCGGAGAACTGACGCAGCGAACTCATCACCACTTTGCTTTCGTCTGGCAGAACAGCCGTTAACTGGTTCAGCGCCTGACGATTTTGGGTGATCACGCGCAGCGCCGCACGCTCGCCTTCCGGCAGGGCTTCAGTCTCTTTCAGTGTAATTTTTTGCTCGCCGCCAAATTTAAAGGCGTCGGAGAGGTAATTCTTGCCACTTTCACCGTCAGTCAGTGCCAGTTGCCACTCATCACCTGCCGGGAAAAGCGTGAAGTTGTAAGACTTACCCGCCTGATAAGAGCGGTCCATCAGCACCTGCTGTGCACGTTCAAAGGTGAGCTGGTTGGTGCTGCTGTAGTTGGTGAAGGCGATGGCAATGGTACAAATCAGGGGGAACAGAACGAACAGTCCCATCCCGGCCATGCCCGGATAAACATAGCGCCAGGCGTAGGTTTTACGGTTGGCGAAAATATAGAGGCCAGCTGAGCTTAAAATCAGCGTCATGATGGCGAACAGGTACTCCCCTTGTGCGTACATTAAAACTACAAGGTAACCCACCAGCAGGCCCAGCAGACCGATCGCTGACCACTTCAGCGCGTCACTTTGCCACCAATGTTTCTTTTTAATGACATCCATGGGGATCTTCCTCTACAACGATTGATCTTTTCTCCCTCTCCTGGGGGAGAGGGCCGGGGTGAGGGCGAACTTTTAACACAACCCTCACCCTAACCCTCTCCCTGAGGGAGAGGGGATAAAAGCATTACTTAGTGATACGGCCCTGCGCGTCTTTCAGTGCAGCATCGACAGTCTGACGACCGCTTGCGGCGTTGATGACTGCGGTGCGAACGGCATACCAGAAGGCGGACATCTGCGGGATGTTCGGCATGATTTCGCCTTTCTGGGCGTTATCCATGGTGGCCGCGATGCGTGGATCTTTCGCCAGCTCATCCTGGAAGGATTTCAGCGCGACGGCACCCAGCGGTTTGTCCTTGTTCACTTCATCCAGACCCTGATCGGTCAGCAGGTAGTTTTCGAGGAACTCTTTCGCCAGCTCTTTGTTCGGGCTTGCGGCGTTGATACCGGCACTCAGCACACCGACGAACGGTTTAGACGGCTTGCCTTTAAAGGTCGGCAGCAGCGTTACGCCATAGTTGACCTTGCTCTTATCGATGTTGGACCATGCCCACGGGCCGTTGATGGTCATCGCGGTATCGCCTTTGTTAAAGGCCGCTTCAGCGATGGAGTAATCGGTATCCGCGTTCATGTGTTTGTTTTTAATCAGGTCAACCAGGAAAGTCAGACCCGCTTTCGCGCCAGCGCTATCTACGCCGACATCTTTCACGTCATATTTGCCGTTTTCAAACTTAAACGCATAACCACCGTCAGCAGCAATCAGCGGCCAGGTGAAGTACGGTTCTTGCAGGTTGAACATCAGGGCGCTCTTACCTTTCGCCTTCAGCTCTTTATCCAGCGCAGGAATTTCTTCCCAGGTTTTCGGCGGGTTCGGTACGAGGTCTTTGTTGTAGATCAGGGAGAGCGCTTCAACCGCAATCGGGTATGCGATCAGTTTGCCGTTATAGCGAACGGCGTCCCAGGTGAACGGATATAGTTTGTCCTGGAAGGCTTTGTCCGGGCTGATTTCAGCCAGCAGGCCAGACTGCGCGTAGCCGCCGAAACGGTCATGCGCCCAGAAGATGATGTCCGGGCCGTCACCGGTTGCCGCAACCTGCGGGAATTTTTCTTCCAGTTTATCCGGGTGTTCAACGGTGACTTTAATGCCAGTGTCTTTCTCGAATTTCTTACCTACCTCGGCGAGACCGTTATAGCCTTTATCGCCGTTGATCCAGATAACCAGTTTTCCTTCTTCGATTTTCGCGAGGGCTGAGGCGGAAAACATCATCGTGGTCAGAGCAGACAGCGCGAGGATGCGAGCGCCAGTTTTAATTTTCATATATCCCGTCCTTTTTGGTGATGTACTCGTGGATACACAGAGGTGGTTTTTACAGGGATGAGTCTCCTTTTTTAGCAACCTCTTTCCATCCTCCCTTCCTCTACGCCCCGGGGGGTGTTTATGTGATCTCTGTTACATAAATCAGAGTTATGAGCCCTGGCGCACATAAAAAACGCCCCGATTTTGCAGGCCAGCTCACGATTTTCCCTGTCGCCCCTAACCCCCGGTGGCAGAACGCGTTTTCTCATCCTCCCGCCTCCTCCCCCATAAAAAACAAGGGGGGTGGAGGATTCGCGACAACAAGGGATACCCCATAGTTCAATCCATCTTGAATGTTTCTGATAGTGACGGGTTGTAACAAGGGAGAAGGCGATGGCAAACGTACAACTGCGAAATGTAACGAAAGCCTGGGGCGACGTGGTGGTATCGAAAGATATCAACCTGGATATCCAGGAAGGGGAGTTCGTGGTGTTTGTTGGGCCGTCGGGCTGTGGCAAATCTACACTGCTTCGCATGATCGCCGGGCTTGAGACGATTACCAGCGGCGACCTCTATATCGGGGAAACCCGGATGAACGACATCCCGCCTGCGGAGCGCGGTGTGGGCATGGTGTTCCAGTCTTATGCGTTGTATCCGCATCTCTCTGTTGCCGAAAACATGTCCTTCGGCCTGAAACTGGCTGGCGCGAAAAAAGAGGTCATTAACCAGCGCGTCAATCAGGTTGCCGAAGTATTGCAACTGGCACACCTGTTAGAGCGCAAACCGAAAGCGCTTTCCGGTGGTCAGCGTCAGCGTGTGGCGATTGGCCGTACGCTGGTGGCGGAACCGAATGTGTTCCTGCTTGATGAACCGCTTTCCAACCTGGATGCCGCACTGCGCGTGCAGATGCGTATTGAAATTTCCCGTCTGCACAAACGTCTGGGCCGCACGATGATTTACGTCACCCACGATCAGGTCGAAGCGATGACGCTCGCCGACAAGATTGTGGTGCTCGATGCAGGCCGTGTCGCGCAGGTCGGTAAACCGCTTGAACTCTATCACTACCCGGCCGACCGCTTCGTCGCGGGCTTTATCGGCTCGCCGAAAATGAACTTCCTGCCAGTGAAGGTCACGGCAACGGCGATTGACCAGGTGCAGGTTGAGCTGCCAAACCGTCAACAGGTTTGGCTGCCGGTAGAAAGTAACAATGTCCAGGTCGGTGCCAATATGTCACTGGGTATTCGCCCTGAACATCTGCTGCCCAGCGACATCGCTGATGTCACCCTGGAAGGCGAAGTCCACGTAGTGGAACAGCTCGGTCACGAAACGCAAATTCATATCCAGATCCCCGCCATCCATCAGAACCTGGTCTATCGCCAGAATGATGTGGTGTTAGTAGAAGAGGGAGCCACATTCGCTATTGGCTTGCCACCAGAGCGCTGCCACCTGTTCCGTGAGGATGGCACCGCATGTCGTCGGTTGCATAAAGAGCCCGGCGTTTGATTCCCATAACAAAGGCACAAAACCCGGCTACAAGGGTTCGTGTTTCAAAGAAAAGCAATGATCTCAGGAGATAGAATGATGATTACTCTGCGCAAACTTCCCCTGGCAGTCGCCGTCGCGGCAGGCGTTATGTCTGCTCAGGCGCTGGCAGTCGATTTCCACGGCTACGCGCGTTCTGGTATTGGCTGGACAGGCAGCGGTGGTGAACAACAGTGCTTCCAGGCAACCGGCGCACAAAGTAAGTACCGTCTTGGTAACGAATGTGAAACCTATGCGGAACTGAAGCTGGGCCAGGAAGTGTGGAAAGAAGGTGATAAGAGCTTCTACTTTGACACCAACGTGGCGTACTCCGTTGCTCAACAGAATGACTGGGAAGGTACTGACCCCGCGTTCCGTGAAGCCAACGTTCAGGGTAAAAACCTGATTGACTGGCTGCCAGGCTCTACCATCTGGGCCGGTAAGCGTTTCTATCAGCGTCATGACGTGCACATGATCGACTTCTACTACTGGGATATTTCAGGCCCTGGTGCCGGTATCGAAAACGTCGATCTGGGCTTCGGTAAACTGTCTCTGGCAGCTACCCGTTCTCAGGAAGCCGGCGGTTCTTATGCGTTCAGCACACAGAACATTTACGACCGTACTAAAGACACAGCAAACGATGTATTCGACGTACGTTTAGCGGGTCTGGAAACCAACCCGGACGGCGTGCTGGAATTAGGTGTTGACTACGGTCGCGCCAATACCACTGATGGCTACAGCCTTGCCGACGGCGCATCGAAAGATGGCTGGATGTTCACCGCTGAACACACACAGAGCATGCTGAAAGGCTACAACAAATTTGTGGTTCAGTACGCGACAGACGCAATGACCACTCATGGTAAAGGTGTGAACCAGGGCTCTTACGGCTCTTCTTCCTTCACCGTAACTAACCCGGATGGCACGAAGACCAATTACGCGAATAACGTTATCAATAACAACGGTAACATGTGGCGTATCCTGGACCACGGCGCAATTTCTTTGGGCGACAAGTGGGACCTGATGTACGTCGGTATGTTCCAGAAAACCGATCTGGATAGCGACCTGGGTACTGACTGGTGGACCGTAGGTGTTCGTCCAATGTACAAATGGACGCCTATCATGAGCACCTTGCTGGAAGTTGGCTACGACAACGTGAAATCTCAGCAGACTGGCGATCGCAACAACCAGTACAAAATCACCCTGGCGCAGCAATGGCAGGCGGGTGACAGCATTTGGTCTCGTCCGGCTATCCGTGTCTTCGCAACCTATGCGAAGTGGGATGAAAAATGGGGTTACATCAAAGATGGTGACTCTGTAAGCCGCTTTGCTGCTGCGTCTAACTCTGGCATCAACACAACCAGCCGTGGCGACAACGATGAGTGGTCCTTCGGTGCACAGATGGAAATCTGGTGGTAATCGTCGATTAACCCAATGTAATGCCTAAAAGAGGGGCGTAAGCCCCTCTCTCTTTAAGCGCAGCGCGCTATTGCCTGGCGAGCGCTGAGCTCTGTATCTGAGGTAATAACAATGAAAATGAAGAAAAGTCTCGTCGCTCTCAGCCTCTGCGCAGGCCTTCTGGCAAGCGTACCGGCAGTCACCTTTGCAGATGTAAACTATGTGCCGCAGAACACTTCTGCCGCACCAACGATTCCGACCGCTGCGTTACAGCAACTGACCTGGACGCCGGTGGATCAATCTAAAGTTCAGACCACCACGCTTTCCACGGGGGGGCAGAGCCTGAATGTGCCTGGCATCAGCGGCCCGGTTGCGGCCTACAGCGTGCCGGCCAACATTGGCGAACTCACCCTTACGCTCAGCAGTGAAGTGAATAAACAAACCAGCGTATTTGCGCCGAACGTTCTGATTCTTGATCAGAACATGACGCCATCGGCGTTCTTCCCGTCAAGCTATTTCACCTATCAGGAGCCGGGCGTAATGAGCGCTGACCGTCTTGAAGGCGTAATGCGTCTGACGCCTGCGCTGGGTCAGCAGAAACTGTACGTGCTGGTGTTCACGACCGAAAAAGACCTGCAACAAACCACCAAATTACTGGATCCGGCTAAGTCCTACGCGAAAGGCGTGGGTAACGCGATTCCCGATATCCCGGATCCGATTGCCCGTCATATCACTGATGGCACGCTGAAACTGAAGGTAAAAACAAACAGCACTTCCAGCGTCCTGGTTGGCCCGCTGTTTGGCTCTTCAGGCCCGGCACCTGTCACGGTGGGTAACACTGCTGCACCGGCTTACGCAGCTCCTGCCGCCGCAGCCGCCGCACCTGCGCCAGCACCGGTGAAGAAAAGTGA
Organism: Pseudocitrobacter sp. RIT415; assembly: GCF_003057695.2. Lineage (NCBI taxonomy): Bacteria > Pseudomonadati > Pseudomonadota > Gammaproteobacteria > Enterobacterales > Enterobacteriaceae > Pseudocitrobacter > Pseudocitrobacter sp. RIT415. The sequence goes on from NZ_QBJC02000025.1 coordinate 41,943, forward strand.
ACCGATGCTGAATGACACCGAATCTTACTTCAACAAAGCCATTAAACAGGCAGTTGCGAGTGGTGATGTAGATAAAGCGTTGAAACTGCTGGATGAAGCTGAGCGCCTCGGCTCTACCTCTGCGAGATCCACCTTTATCAGCGCTGTAAAAGGCAAGGGGTAATAACATCCCCACAGCGCTGATGTTTAGGCTATGCCTTTCGGTGCGCCCCTCGGGGCGCACTTTTTTTTCAGTTGTGCACCATGCTGTTGCATAACTGTTGCGCCAATGATCGTATTTAGCCATTACTGCACTCCCGCCCGCCACAATCTGCGATACAATAGCGTCACTTTATGTACAGGAGAGTCAGGCATGACGCATCCCGCACTGACGCAACTGCGTGCGCTAAACTATTTTGACGCCATTCCCTCGCTCGACGCTGAACAACTCGACTGGCTGCTGCTGGAAGATTCCATGACCAAACGGTTCGAACAATATGGTGTGGTCAGCGTCACACTGATTGACGAAGGGTTTGTCACCCGCGATGCTATAGCGGAAGAGTTACCGTTGTTGCCCGACGAGCAACGCTACTGGCTACGAGAAATATTGCTGTGTGTGGACGGCGAGCCCTGGCTTGCCGGGCGCACCGTGGTACCCGAATCGACGCTGAGCGGCCCGGAACTGGCGCTGCAACAGCTTGGTAAGACGCCGCTGGGTCGTTACCTGTTTACGTCTTCCATGCTCACGCGTGATTTTATTGAGATAGGTTGCCATGCAGACCTCTGGGGGCGTCGTTCCCGCCTCCGGTTGAGTGGGAAACCGCTGCTCCTGACAGAGCTGTTTCTGCCTGCATCGCCGTTGTACTAAGAGGAAGAGAAAATGGAGTGGAGTCTGACGCAGAATAAGCTGCTGGCATTTCATCGCCTGATGCGCACCGACAAACCGATTGGTGCCTTGCTGCTGCTGTGGCCGACCTTATGGGCGTTATGGGTTGCCGCGCCCGGCGTACCACCGTTGTGGATTCTGGCGGTGTTTGTCGCGGGCGTCTGGCTGATGCGCGCCGCTGGTTGCGTGGTGAATGACTATGCTGACCGCAAATTTGATGGTCATGTAAAACGTACCGCCAATCGCCCGTTACCGAGCGGTGCGGTGACGGAAAAAGAGGCGCGGACACTGTTTGCCGTGCTGGTTCTTCTGTCGTTCCTGCTGGTGCTGACGCTCAATACCATGACCATTCTGCTTTCGGTCGCGGGACTGGCGCTGGCGTGGGTTTATCCGTTTATGAAGCGCTACACCCATCTGCCGCAGGTGGTGCTGGGTGCAGCGTTCGGCTGGTCAATTCCGATGGCATTTGCCGCCGTCAGTGAATCACTGCCGCTGAGCTGCTGGTTGATGCTGCTGGCGAACATCCTGTGGGCCGTGGCGTATGACACGCAATATGCGATGGTTGACCGTGACGATGACGTGAAAATCGGCGTGAAATCGACGGCGATTCTGTTTGGTCAGTACGACCGCTTAATTATCGGTATTTTGCAGATTGGCGTGCTGGTATTGATGGCGGCGATTGGCTATCTGAACGGGCTTAACTGGGAGTTCTACTGGTCTATTTTCATTGCGGGCGCGCTGTTTGCGTACCAGCAGAAGCTGATTCAACACCGGGAACGCGCGGCCTGTTTCCAGGCATTTATGAACAATAACTACGTTGGGCTGGTGCTGTTTATCGGTCTGGCGATGAGTTACTGGCACTTCTAAAAGCGAAAAAGCCGGATTTTCATCCGGCTTTTTTATGGCGGGGGCGCTACGCTTGCCCGCCCTACAAGCTCCGAACCCGTAGGCCTGATAAGCGAAGCGCATCAGGCATCAGGCATCAGGCATCAGGCGGGGGCGCTACGCTTGCCCGCCCTACAAGCTTCGAACCCGTAGGCCTGCTAAGCGAAGCGCATCAGGCGTCTTTCGGCGCCGGTTCTTCGTCCTGCGTCACACTCTCAATCGTCAAACGCACGTCTGAGGTGATCAGGTTCGCCATCATCTGGTAAACCTTCATCGTCTCTTCCGGCTCGGCGTCGCCGCTGTCGCTGATATAGCCTTCATCACGCAGCGTCAGCACCAGCGATGAGAACACCGCTTTATCAAAGAACTCCGGCGAGTTAATACCGTGCAGCACCGACAGACGTTGCGCCACGGTACGGCTCTCTTTCTCCAGCGTACTGCGGTTCATCGATGGGTTCGCGCTCAGCAGCCAGAACGTAATGGCATAGCGTTGCAGCGTTTCACGTGCGCCTGCGGCCAGCAGTTGCAGAGTGCGGGAGTGCGACGGATTAATATGCAGCTCATCGCCCTGACGGGTGATCAGCGCCTGGCGTTCCATCTCGTCAACCAGTGTATCAATCACCGACGCCAGCTCTGCTTTATCCCAGCGCAGGAACAGCTCGGCCTTCAGCATCGGGTAGAGCACTTCAACCATATTCTGCACATCCGCGCGAGAAACATGGCGATGCTGGGTCATGATGGTCGCCAGCAGCGATGGCATGATCAGCATATGGGCGATATTGTTGCGATAGTAGGTCATCAACACCGCCTGCTCGCGCGGCAGAATGATGATATCGCCGATGGTGTCTTTCTCGACTTCGAACTTGTTCATCTGCAGCGCGTGGTCGATAAGCTCGCCTGCCGTCACGTTTGGCGTGGTGGCATCCGGCGAATACGGTGCGTTGCGCAGCAGCGACAGGTAGCAATCCAACTGTTGAGTTAACTGTTCGCGGGTCAGTGAACGCTGACGAGACGCCAGCAGCGCAGTACAGCACAGGTTCATGGCGTTCGCCGCGCCTGCGTTGTTAATGCGCACCATCAGTTCGGCGGCGATACCGTTAACCGTCGGCGTCAGCCATGCCGGACGAATGGCTTCGATAGGATCGATAGACTCGCGCCACTCCGGTACGTGATGGTTCAGGTAGTTCATCAGCGGAATCGGCTCGCCGAAGTTAACGTAGCCCTGGCCCAGGTTACGCAGTTTGCTCAAGCCTTTGAGCATCTGCGGAAGACTCTCTTTCTCTTTGGTCGCGCCACGCAGTTCTTTTGCATACGTACCGACTTCCATCACGTGCTCGTAACCGATGTAAATCGGCACCAGCGTGATAGGACGCGTACCGCCGCGCAGCATCGCCTGAATGGTCATCGACAGTGTACCGGTTTTCGGATCGAGCAAACGACCGGTACGGGAACGCCCGCCTTCCACAAAGTATTCAACAGAATAACCCCGGCTGAACAGCTCGCCGAGATACTCGCGGAACACGGTGGAGTAGAGTTTGTTGCCCTTAAAGGTACGGCGAATAAAGAACGCGCCCAGACGACGGAAAATCGGGCCGGCTGGCCAGAAATTCAGGTTGATACCGGCGGCAATATGCGGCGGCACCAGCCCCTGGTGATACAACACATAGGAGAGCAGCAGGTAGTCCATATGGCTACGGTGACACGGCACATACACAATCTCGTGGCCGTCGTGAGCCAGCTGGCGCACGCGCTCGGCGTTGTGCACGTTAATCCCCTGATAAAGCCGGTTCCAGGTGAAGCCCAGAATGCGGTCAGTCAGGCGAATCATCTCGTAGGAGAAGTTGGCGGCAATCTCTTCCATCAGCGCAATGGCGTTTTGCTGCGCTTTGTCATGGGAGATTTTTTTGCTGCGTGCTTCGTCTTCAACCGCTTTGGCAATCGCGCGCGAAGCGAGCAGCTTATTGAAGAGATCCTGACGTGCCGGCAGTCGCGGGCCTACCGCCGCCAGACGCTGGCGAGCGAAGTGCATACGCGCCACGCGCGCCAGTTTTTGCGCGATAATTTTATCGGTACCGTGTTCATCGGCCATACGGCGCAACGAGACGGACGGCGAGAAGCGCACAAAGCTGTCACGGCCCAGCCAGGAGACGGCGAAGAATTTCTGGATGCCGTTTAGCATGCGCAGCGGCGGGTTCACCTCGCCTTTTTCACGCCCCGGACGACGACCAAACATCACCGATACCGGCACCATCTGCACGTCCAGATTCGGATTGCTGCGATGCAGATCGAGATAGTCGTGGAACAGCTTGATAGACTCTTCTTTCGGCGTGTAATAGGTGAACACGCGCGGGCCGCCATGGATGAACACATAGCGGGGCAATAGAGTGCCGTCGATCTCCAGCGGCTCAAGCGGGTCGGGGAGATCGTGCGCCAGGCACTGGGCGCGCAAGGTCAGTAAGTCGGCCTTCGAGTTATAAGGCAGGACGTACATGATCGGGCGCGAGGTATCGAGCCCCAATTCCTGGGCAGGCTCTGCCGGAATAGACTTGCTTTTTACCAGTATGCTTAATGGTAAATTCAGTAATTTGTAGTAAATTCGTGGCCAACCGGACATAAACGATGTAAAGCCTCTGGTTAATCATGCAAATGCGCGGCAAGAATATCAGAAAGTCAGCAGGATTTCTGTTCTACCGCCGATAACAGCTACTGTCATTGATGCGTATAACGCTAAAAGGTTCTATTTAATGGCCAATAATACCACTGGACTCACCCGAATTATCAAAGCGGCTGGTTATTCCTGGAAAGGTTTTCGCGCAGCGTGGATAAACGAAGCTGCGTTCCGCCAGGAAGGGGTCGCCTCGGTTGTGGCCATTATCATCGCGTGTTGGCTGGACGTTGACACCATTACCCGCGTCTTGCTGATAAGCTCCGTCCTTCTGGTGATGATAGTGGAAATTCTCAATAGTGCGCTGGAAGCGGTGGTCGACCGCATTGGTTCGGAGTATCACGAACTCTCCGGGCGGGCAAAAGACATGGGCTCTGCGGCGGTATTGCTGGCGATTTTCGTCGCGGTGATGACCTGGGCCGTACTGCTGTGGTCGCATTTCCACTGAGCCTCGCATAATCTGCGAAAACTCCTGTATTTTGTGCGTTTTGCGGTTCCAAAATAGCCGTTAACTGTATATACTCACAGCATAACTGTATATACACCCAGGGGGCGGAATGAAAGCGTTAACGACCAGGCAGCAAGAGGTGTTTGATCTCATCCGAGATCATATCGGCCAAACGGGCATGCCGCCGACACGTGCGGAAATTGCTCAGCGCCTGGGGTTCCGTTCCCCGAATGCGGCGGAAGAGCATCTGAAAGCACTGGCGCGTAAAGGCGTCATAGAAATTGTTTCGGGCGCATCGCGCGGTATTCGCCTGCTGGTGGAAGAAGAAACCGGCCTGCCGCTGATTGGCCGCGTTGCCGCCGGTGAGCCGTTGCTGGCGCAGCAGCACATTGAAGGTCACTATCAGGTCGATCCTTCGCTGTTTAAACCCAATGCTGACTTCCTGCTGCGTGTTAGCGGCATGTCGATGAAAGACATCGGTATTATGGACGGCGATCTGCTCGCGGTGCATAAAACCCAGGACGTGCGTAACGGTCAGGTGGTTGTTGCGCGCATCGACGAAGAAGTGACCGTAAAACGCCTGAAAAAACAGGGCAACGTCGTCGAACTGCTGCCGGAAAACAGCGAGTTTTCCCCGATTGTCGTCGATCTTCGCCGTCAGAACTTCTCCATTGAAGGGCTGGCCGTTGGCGTGATCCGCAACGGCGAATGGCTGTAATCCTCTCCCGATAACAACGGCGCACCATGCGCCGTTGTTCGTTCTCTTTTCTGTTCAGGTTCGTAAGCATGTCGCTCTTCACGGCTGCCGACAAGGCATTATGGCGTCTCGCCCTTCCCATGATTTTCTCCAATATCACGGTTCCCCTGCTGGGTCTTGTGGATACGGCGGTGATTGGTCATCTGGATAGCGCGGTCTATCTCGGCGGCGTGGCGATTGGCGCAACGGCGACCAGCTTCCTGTTTATGCTGCTGCTCTTTTTACGCATGAGCACCACGGGCTTAACCGCGCAGGCCTTCGGCGCGAAAGATCCCCTCCGGCTTGCCCGTGCGCTGGTGCAACCGCTGTTGCTGGCGTTAGGCGCTGGTCTGCTCATCGTGGTGTTTAAAGGGCCGCTTATCAATCTGGCGCTCACCATTGTTGGCGGGAGCGATGCAGTGCTCGAGCAGGCGCGGCGCTTCCTTGAAATTCGCTGGTTAAGCGCGCCCGCCTCGCTGGCGAACCTGGTGCTGCTGGGCTGGCTGCTCGGCGTTCAGTACGCGCGTGCGCCGGTGATTTTGCTGATCGTCGGCAACGTCCTGAACATTGTCCTCGACCTGTGGCTGGTGATGGGCCTGCATATGAACGTGCAGGGGGCGGCGCTGGCGACGGTGATTGCCGAATATGCCACGATGATCATTGGCCTGCTGATGGCGCGTAAGGTGCTGGTGCTGCGCGGGATTACATCTGACATGCTGAAGACGGCCTGGCGCGGAAATATGCGCAGCCTGCTGGCGCTCAATCGCGACATTATGCTGCGCTCGCTGCTGCTCCAGCTCTGCTTTGGCGCGTTGACCGTATTGGGTGCGCGGCTTGGCAGCGATGTAGTAGCGGTGAATGCGGTACTGATGACCATGCTCACCTTCACCGCCTATGCGCTGGATGGTTTTGCCTATGCGGTGGAAGCCCACTCCGGGCAGGCTTACGGCGCGCGCGATGACAGTCAGTTACAGCACGTCTGGCACGCGGCCTGTCGGCAGGCGGGGATTGTTGCACTGGTGTTTGCGCTGGTTTACGCGCTCGCGGGTAGCCATATCGTGGCGATGCTGACGTCACTGCCATCGTTGCAGCAGCTCGCCGATCGCTATGTGCTCTGGCAGGCCATATTGCCGGTAATTGGTGTCTGGTGCTATCTGCTGGACGGCATGTTTATCGGCGCAACACGCGGCGCGGAAATGCGTAACAGTATGGCCGTTGCCGCCGCCGGGTTCGCCTTAACGCTGCTGACGGTGCCGGTATTAGGCAATCACGGTTTATGGCTGGCGCTGGCGGTGTTCCTTGCACTGCGTGGCCTGTCGCTGGCGGTTATCTGGCGTCGTCACTGGCAAAAAGGCACCTGGTTCTCTTCGCAGACATAACGGCGAGGATGGTTAAAGATTCTGAATAGTGAATCGTCAGCGATATCCTCTTCTACACTTATTATCACGTTCAGCAGAAATGAACGCCGAAGGACGAAGTGATATCTCATCCATGATCGAATGATAAGGAGCTGATGATGAACAAAGACGAACTCAGCGGTAACTGGAAACAGTTCAAAGGTAAAGCGAAAGAGAAATGGGGCAAACTGACCGACGATGACATGACCGTTATCGAAGGCCGACGCGATCAGCTGGTCGGTAAAATCCAGGAACGTTATGGATATGCCAAAGACCAGGCAGAGAAAGAAGTGAGCGATTGGGAAACCCATAACGACTACCGTTGGTAGTCTCGCTGACGGCGTAACGCTTAACTCCCCTCAATAAGCGTATCCTGCCCGCTGGTACAAGGACGTGCCAACCCTCGTATTACCGTGCCTTTTTCTTGATCTGAATCGTGTGGTCGTGGTGGCAATGTTCTTGTGAACTGCATGCCTCTACTTCCACACATTCTGCGCACAGACCGTGCGCTTCAATCACATTATGGCGTAGCGCAAAGCCCATTCGTGCCGCGACCATATGCATAATATCTTCCACGCCTTCCGCACACTCTTCCTTCACCACACCACAGCGATCGCAAATAAACATCGCCGATGTATGCGTCGGTTGATCAAAAAGATGGCACAGCACATAGCTGTTGGTGGATTCCACCTTATGGACAAAGCCCTGTTCGAGTAAAAATTCCAGTGCGCGATAAACGGTAGGCGGCTTGGCCTGCGGCTCTTTCACGCGTAACAGATCGAGAAGATCGTATGCGCTGATCGCACCCTGTTGCAGGCTCAGCAGACGTAGCACTTCCAGACGCTGTGGAGTCAGGCGCACGCCGCGCTGCGCGCACAGCTTTTCAGCCTGCGCCAACATATCTTGCGAAGTGGTCTTATCCATTATGCGTCCTCGCGCTACGGGGGAAATAGACCTCTACTTTACCATGTTATGGCAAAAACACCGAGTGCCTGAATAATCGCCAACCTGAGGTAAATCCTAAACCGCGTCATTTAGCCGGTCTGAACGGCATAAATGCTGGGAAGCGCTGTGTCGCTCATCTATAAATAGGAAGGGTAAATTAATAATAACGATAGGGCGAAAAGCCTGTTATATCCTGTTTTTTCACACGTAATTCCGCTTTTTCACAGCAATCGTTCTCCCTTGTGCGTTATTCGCATGGGGGCATTTTCACCTGCAAATAAACGGTAAGACTGTGAAAAAAAACATTAAATATTCGCTTATTCTTTTGACGGCGTCTTTATTTATGGCAAATCAGGCGCATGCGGCTAATACCTGGTCAGAAGCGCGAAATGATGCGATGGGGGGTACCGGCGTTGCGTCGGCACATTACGGTAGCGGCGTACTGATTAACCCCGCACTGCTGGCGAAAGCCAAACCGGACGATGACATTACGGTGATCCTTCCTGCCGTAGGCGCGCAAATTACGGATAAAGACAATCTTCAGGATGAAATCGACGATATTAATGACAAAGTTAATAACTATCGCGGCGTGCTTAACGATCTAACCTTGCAGGATATTTTGCTGGATCCTCAGGGTACGTTAGGGCAGTTTCAGGGGGCGGCGGGCGATCTGGCGAGCGAGCTGGACTACCTCAAGGGCAAAACCGCGCGCGCCAGCGGAGGAGCAGGGATTGCCGTCAGTATTCCAAACGACGTGCTCTCGGTGGCGTTTGTCACTAAAGCCTACGCGCATGGGCGGGTGAGCTCTGCAATCGATCAGGGCGATATCGACTATCTGCGGGGGATTGAACGCAGCCAGGTGACGGCGATCGCTGAGGCCGGGAAAGCGGTGGTAGGGGGCTCGGATGAAATCACCAAACACCTCAATTCTACCGCATCGGGCCGGGTGGCGATTGTCTCTGACTACGGCGTCGCGGTGGCGCGGCAGTTTGAGCTGGGCGATGTGCCCGTTTCGGTCGGCATCACGCCAAAGCTGCAAAAAACCTGGCTCTATAACTACACCACCTCTATCTACAACTATGACAGCAGCGACTGGAACAGCAGCCGCTATCGCAACGATGATACCGGCTTCAACGTCGATGCCGGTGTTGCGGCAGACTTTGGCGAGAACTGGACGGTGGGGGTGAGCGGGCAAAATCTGATCTCCCGGGATATCGATACCAAAGATGTCTTTATCACTAACGGCGAAACGGGCGTGACAACCAACTATAAAGATACCTACCAGATCCGCCCGCTGGTGACTGCTGGGGTGGCGTGGCATAACGATTTGCTGACGGTGAGTGCCGATGGCGACCTGACCGAAACGAAGGGATTTAAAAGCGAGGATAACTCGCAGTATGTTGGCGTCGGGGCGGAAGTTCGCCCGCTTGACTGGCTCGCCGTACGTGCCGGTTATCGTGCGGACGTGAAGAATAATGACAGTAATGTTTTCACCGGCGGCGTCGGTTTTGCGCCGTTTAACCGCGTGCATGTCGATCTGATGGGGTTGGTGGGGGAAGATGAAACCTGGGGGGCGGGTGCGCAGTTAAGCGTCACGTTTTGAGCCTTTTGCCGGATGCGCTACGCTTATCCGGCCTACCACGTGTATGCCGTTTGTTGGCCCGGCAAGCGCAGCACCCCGGGTATCCAGCCCCACTTTAGCCACCGTAGGCCCGGCAAGCGAAGCGCCCCGGGCATCCAGCCGCACTTTAGTCACCGTAGGCCCGGCAAGCGAAGCGTCCCGGGCATCCAGCCGCACCTTAGCCACCGTAGGCCCGGCGAGCGAAGCGCCCCGGGCATCCAGCCGCACTTTAGCCACCGTAGGCCCGGCAAGCGCAGCGCCCCGGGCAATTCACCGTCTCATTGCCAATGCGCCATCGCAACCTTGCCTCACGGCTTTTTCTTTGTGCTATAGTAGCGCCCCTTTTTCAGAATGCTTAATAAATCGCCATGCCAGAATCTTCGTCCACCGTTTTCCCTGCACACCGTTTCTCCATCGCGCCGATGCTCGACTGGACCGATAGACACTGCCGCTACTTCCTGCGCCAGTTGTCGCGCCACACGCTGCTGTACACGGAAATGGTCACCACCGGGGCGATTATTCACGGTAAGGGTGACTATCTGGCTTATAGCGACGAAGAGCACCCGGTTGCATTACAACTTGGCGGTAGCGATCCGGCGGCGCTGGCACAGTGTGCGAAACTGGCGGAAGAGCGCGGTTATGACGAGATTAACCTCAACGTCGGCTGCCCGTCCGATCGCGTGCAAAATGGCATGTTTGGCGCCTGTCTGATGGGTAATGCCCAACTGGTCGCCGACTGCGTGAAAGCGATGCGTGATGTGGTATCCATTCCTGTGACGGTTAAAACGCGTATCGGCATCGACGATCAGGATAGCTACGAATTTCTCTGCGACTTTATCAATACCGTTGCCGGGCGCGGTGAGTGCGAGATGTTTATCATCCACGCGCGTAAAGCCTGGCTTTCAGGCCTCAGCCCGAAAGAGAACCGTGAGATCCCGCCGCTGGACTATCCGCGCGTGTATCAACTCAAACGCGACTTCCCGCATCTGACCATGTCGATCAACGGCGGCATTAAATCGCTGGAAGAGGCGAAAACCCATCTGGAACATATGGATGGCGTTATGGTCGGGCGTGAGGCGTACCAGAATCCTGGCATCCTGGCGACAGTCGATCGCGAAATCTTTGGTGTCGAAGGCGCGGATGCAGACCCGGTTGCGGTGGTGCGCGCGATGTACCCCTACATCGAACGCGAACTGAGTAACGGCACCTATCTGGGACACGTGACCCGCCATATGCTGGGTCTGTTCCAGGGCATTCCGGGCGCGCGCCAGTGGCGTCGCTACCTGAGCGAGAACGCCCATAAAGCCGGGGCGGATATTAACGTGCTGGAGCATGCGCTGAAGCTGGTTGCCGATAAACGTTAATATTTCACTAAATCCTGGTCAAATTCACCACGCCCGGCACAATGTTGCCGGGCTTTTTTATGGAATATCAATACGTTAAATTTGGCATGATTCTTGTAAAAGCACAGACAGAGAATGACGATATCTTTGGGAGAGAGCCATGTTTGAGCTGCTGTTTGTGATTGGATTTTTTGTGATGCTGCTGGTAACGGGCGTTTCACTACTGGGCATTATTGCCGCGCTTTTCGTCGCCACGGCGCTGATGTTTGTGGGCGGCTTATTCGCGCTGATGTTTAAATTACTGCCCTGGTTGCTGCTGGCGGTTGCGGTCGTGTGGGTGATTCGGGCGATTAAAACGCCCAAAATTCCGCAGTACCGTCGGGAGTATCGGAGTAATAACCGTTGGCGTTACTAAGGTATTGAGGCGTTCGTCACACAATAGAAATTTTGCATAAAACGGCGTAGGTTTCGCGTAATAAATCTGTCACTATTGCGCGGTTAACGAATTCATCGAGCTGTACCCTACATACAGCCGAACTAAAAAAAGTAAGGGCTTCCCAGGTGGAAGCCCTAAGCTTTTCTAGGGGATCAGCAAGCTCGAACCCTGCGTCGCACGGCTCTCAAGTACCTCATGCGCATGCTTCGCATCCGTCAGCGCGAACTTCTGATTTTCCGCTACATCGACTTTAATCACTCCGCTGGCAATCAACGAGAACAACTCGTTACTCGCTTCCTGCAACTCTTCGCGCGTTGTCACATAGCCATAAAGGGAAGGGCGGGTCACATACAGCGAACCTTTCTGGTTGAGAATCCCCAGATTCACGCCTGTCACTGGCCCGGAAGAATTACCGAAACTCACCATTAACCCGCGACGTTGCAGACAATCCAGCGACGCTTCCCAGGTATCTTTTCCGACCGAATCATACACCACGCGCACTTTCTTACCGCCGGTGATCTCCTTCACGCGTTCGACGATATTCTCATCGCGATAGTTAATCACCTGCCATGCACCGGCCTCCAGCGCACGCTTGCCTTTTTCTGCGCTGCCGACGGTACCGATAAGCTTCGCGCCCAGCGCTTTCGCCCACTGGCAGGCAATCAGCCCTACACCGCCCGCAGCGGCATGGAACAGGAACGGCTCGTCCGGTTGAATTTCATAGGTTTTACGCAGCAGATAGAACACCGTTAATCCCTTCAGGAACGAGGCCGCCGCCTGCTCAAAGGAAATGGCATCCGGTAAAATCGCAACCTTATCTTCTGCCACGTTATGCACTGCGCTGTATGCACCCAGAGCAGATTGGGCGTAGACCACGCGATCGCCTGGTTTAACGTGCTTCACATCGCTGCCGACTTTACTCACCACGCCAGCCGCTTCAGTACCCAGGCTGCTGGGCAGCGACGGCGGCGGATAAAGCCCGCTGCGGATATAGGTATCGATATAGTTAATGCCGATAGCTTTGTTCTCGACCTGTACTTCATGACTGGCCGGATCGGCGGGGGTGAACGAGACGGCTTTCAGTACTTCTGGCCCGCCATGCTTGTCAAATTCGATGCGTGTTGCCATGCTTCCTCCTGAACAATGTGGTAATCTTTCGCCTCTTTCTTTCTTTCTTTAAACCTTTAAACCTTTATCTCGGTAACTCCATTCACTATGGCAGCAAATAAACCCTTCAACAAACAACAGACTGAAGCTCGTGAGCGTGACCCTCAGGTCGCCGGGCTGAAAGTGCCGCCGCACTCGATTGAAGCGGAACAGTCGGTGTTGGGCGGTTTGATGCTGGATAACGAACGCTGGGACGACGTTGCCGAGCGTGTCGTATCTGATGATTTTTATACCCGTCCGCACCGCCATATCTTTACCGAAATGGGGCGCTTACAGGAAACAGGCAGCCCGATCGACCTGATTACGCTCGCGGAATCGCTGGAGCGTCAGGGGCAGCTTGATAGCGTGGGCGGTTTTGCTTACCTGGCAGAACTGTCAAAAAATACGCCAAGTGCGGCGAACATTAGCGCTTATGCTGATATCGTCCGCGAACGCGCCGTTGTCCGTGAAATGATCTCGGTAGCGAATGAGATCGCCGAGGCCGGGTTTGATCCTCAGGGGCGTACCAGCGAAGATTTGTTGGATCTCGCGGAATCCCGCGTCTTTAAAATCGCGGAAAGCCGCGCCAATAAAGATGAAGGCCCGAAAAATATCGCCGATGTGCTGGACGCCACCGTCGCGCGTATCGAGCAACTTTTCCAGCAGCCGCACGATGGTGTAACCGGCGTAAACACCGGCTATGACGATCTCAATAAGAAAACCGCGGGCTTGCAGCCGTCAGATTTGATTATCGTCGCCGCGCGTCCGTCGATGGGTAAAACGACATTTGCAATGAACCTCGTCGAAAATGCGGCGATGTTGCAGGATAAACCGGTATTAATCTTCTCGCTGGAGATGCCATCGGAACAGATTATGATGCGTTCTCTGGCGTCGTTGTCGCGCGTCGATCAAACCAAAATCCGTACCGGTCAATTGGATGATGAAGATTGGGCGCGTATTTCCGGCACGATGGGCATTCTGCTTGAGAAGCGTAACATCTACATCGATGACTCCTCCGGCCTGACGCCGACAGAAGTGCGCTCTCGTGCGCGACGTATTGCTCGTGAGCATGGCGGTATCGGCCTTATCATGATCGACTACCTTCAACTGATGCGTGTACCGTCGCTTTCGGACAACCGTACGCTGGAAATCGCAGAAATCTCCCGCTCGCTCAAAGCGTTAGCGAAAGAATTACATGTGCCAGTGGTGGCGCTGTCGCAGCTTAACCGCTCACTGGAACAACGTGCCGATAAGCGCCCGGTCAACTCCGACCTGCGTGAATCTGGCTCAATCGAACAGGATGCCGACTTAATCATGTTTATCTACCGTGATGAGGTTTATCACGAAAACAGTGACTTAAAAGGCATTGCCGAGATTATTATCGGTAAGCAGCGTAACGGCCCGATCGGTACCGTGCGACTTACCTTTAACGGTCAATGGTCGCGTTTCGATAACTACGCGGGCCCGCAGTACGACGACGAATAACAATATTGATTCAGGTAACTCAAGCAAACACTTTTCAAGGAACACAAATGCAAGCGGCAACTGTAGTGATTAACCGCCGCGCTCTGCGACACAATCTGCAACGTCTGCGTGAACTGGCGCCTGCCAGCAAACTGGTTGCGGTGGTGAAAGCGAACGCCTACGGACACGGTCTTCTGGAGACCGCGCGAACGCTCCCCGATGCCGACGCCTTTGGCGTCGCACGTCTGGAAGAGGCCCTGCGGTTGCGCGAGGGCGGCATTACTCAGCCCATCTTACTGCTGGAAGGCTTTTTCAACGCCACCGATCTACCGGTTATCGCTGAACAGCAGCTTCATACCGCCGTGCATAACATGGAACAGCTGGAAGCGCTGGAAACTGCGCAACTCAGCCGTCCGGTGACGGTATGGATGAAACTGGATACAGGCATGCACCGTCTCGGCGTGCGTCCGGAAGCGGCGGACGCGTTTTATCAACGTCTGAGCCAGTGCAAGAACGTCAGCCAGCCAGTCAACATCGTCAGCCACTTTGCGCGTGCCGATGAACCCGAGTGCGGTGCGACGGAAAAACAGCTCGATATCTTCAACACTTTCTGCGAAGGCAAGCCGGGGAAACGCTCTATCGCGGCATCCGGCGGCATTTTGCTGTGGCCACAGTCGCATTTCGACTGGGCGCGCCCAGGCATCATTCTCTACGGCGTATCGCCGCTGGAACAAAAGCCCTGGGGGCCGGATTTCGGTTTCCAGCCGGTGATGTCGTTGACCTCCAGCCTGATTGCCGTGCGCGAGCATAAAGCGGGTGAGCCGGTCGGCTACGGCGGTACCTGGGTCAGCGAGCGCGATACGCGCCTGGGCGTGGTGGCGATGGGCTACGGCGATGGTTACCCACGCGCTGCGCCGTCCGGCACCCCGGTGCTGGTTAATGGCCGTGAAGTGCCGATTGTTGGGCGCGTGGCGATGGATATGATCTGCGTTGACCTGGGGCCAGAAGCGCAGGATAAAGCGGGCGACCCGGTGGTGATGTGGGGCGAAGGACTCCCCGTTGAACGCATCGCGGAAATCACAAAAGTGAGTGCTTACGAACTTATTACACGTCTGACGTCGCGCGTGGCGATGAAGTACATCGACTGATTTTGTGGTGCCGGATGCGCTGACGCTTATCCGGCCTACAAATCGTGCTTTCACCCAGGACGGATAAGACGCAAGTCGCATCCGACAATGTTCCTGACAACATCCTCTCGATCTTCTTCCGCTTCCGGTTTATTGTGTTATTACCTGCCTTCTGTAAACCTGGAGAACCACCTCGTGTTTCAAAAAGTTGACGCCTACGCTGGCGACCCCATTCTCTCGCTGATGGAGCGTTTCAAAGAGGATGCGCGCAGCGACAAAGTGAACCTGAGTATCGGCCTGTACTATAACGAAGAGGGCATCATCCCCCAGCTTCAGGCCGTTGCTGAGGCCGAAAAGCGCCTTGCTGCTGAACCGCATAGCGCCTCGCTTTACCTGCCGATGGAAGGGCTGAATAGCTACCGTCAGGCCATTGCGCCGCTGCTGTTTGGTGCTGACCACCCGGTGTTGGCTGAGAAACGCGTCGCCACCATTCAGACACTGGGCGGTTCCGGAGCGTTGAAAGTGGGTGCAGATTTCCTCAAACGCTACTTCCCAAATTCCGGCGTCTGGGTCAGCGATCCGACCTGGGAAAACCACGTCGCCATCTTTGAAGGCGCGGGTTTTACCGTCAAAACGTATCCATGGTTTGACCCTGAGACCAACGGCGTGCGTTTTGACGCGTTGCTGGAAACCCTTAATGCGCTGCCTGCACAAAGCATCGTGCTGCTGCATCCGTGCTGCCACAACCCAACCGGCGCTGACCTGACTAACAGCCAGTGGGATGCGGTGACGGAAGTGCTGAAGGCGCGCAACCTGATCCCGTTCCTTGATATCGCCTATCAGGGCTTTGGCGGCGGCATGGAGCAGGATGCGTATGCCATCCGTACGATTGCAGCGGCGGGCTTGCCAGTGCTGGTGAGCAACTCATTTTCAAAAATTTTCTCGTTGTATGGTGAGCGTATCGGCGGCTTGTCCGTGGTCTGTGAAGATGCGGACGCCGCAGGACGTGTACTGGGCCAGTTGAAAGCGACGGTACGCCGCAACTACTCCAGCCCGCCGACAACCGGCGCACAGCTTGTCTCTACCGTGTTGAACGACGACGTGCTGAAAGCCTCGTGGCTGGCGGAGGTAGAGGCTATGCGCACACGTATTCTGGATATGCGCCAGACGTTGGTGAACGTACTGAAAGAGGCGATGCCGCAGGGGAATTTCGATTACCTTCTTAAGCAACGCGGTATGTTCAGCTATACCGGCCTGAGTGCTGCGCAGGTTGATCGTCTGCGCGACGAGTTCGGCGTCTATCTGATCGCCAGCGGGCGTATGTGCGTTGCCGGGCTAAACTCCCGTAACGTGCACAGCGTTGCTCAGGCATTTGCGGCAGTAATGTAAGCAAGTGCTCACTCTTCGCGCGGCAACGCTGCTGCGCGAAGCGTCCCCTCTGTAAAAATGTGATCCCTTATCCTTTTTCCAGGATAAATCCTGGAAAATCCTTTCCTTCACTCCCTGTAACCGTTAAGGTCTTTCTAATTTTTTGAAGCATCACTCACTTTAAAACAAAAACAAGACGACGATTTAGGGAAAACTATGCGCAAGATCACACAGGCGCTGAGCGCCGTTTGTTTGTTGTTCGCGTTAAATAACACGGTTACCGCTCACGCTTCATCACCTTCTCCGCTTTATCCGGGTACGGATGTCGCTAAACTGGCCGAACAGGCTCCCATCCACTGGGTATCAGTGGCGCAAATTGAAAACAGCCTGATGAATCATCCACCGATGGCGGTGGGTTTTGATATCGACGATACGGTGCTGTTTTCCAGCCCCGGCTTCTGGCGCGGGCAGAAAACCTGGTCTCCGGGCAGCGAAGAGTATCTGAAGAATCCGGCGTTCTGGGAAAAAATGAACAATGGCTGGGATGAGTTCAGCATTCCAAAAGAAGTGGCGCGTTCACTGATTGCGATGCACGTGAAGCGCGGCGACAGCATCTATTTCATTACCGGGCGTAGCGAAACCAAAACGGAAACGGTCTCCAAAACGTTGCAGGACTATTTCCTGATCCCGGCGACCAGCATGAATCCGGTCATTTTCGCCGGTGACAAACCGGGCCAGAATACTAAAACGCAGTGGCTGAAAGAGAAGGGCGTAAAGATCTTCTACGGCGATTCGGATAACGATATCTCGGCAGCGCGTGAAGCGGGTGCGCGCGGTATCCGCGTGTTGCGCGCCTCAAACTCCACCTATCGACCGCTGCCGCAGGCGGGTAAGTACAACGAAGAAGTGATTGTTAATTCCGAGTACTAAACGCCCAGCAGATAAATGATGCTTTTTTGGTCAAAAAACAGTCGCCGGAAGGTTTCACCTTTCGGCGTCTTGTTGCACACTGAGGTGATGACGTTTGGCACACCGTGGCTCGTGAGACTAAGAGGTATAATATGACCAGTTCGGATCTTTTGGTGTACTGCATGGCGAAGAGTGGCGCAGAACAAAGCGTGCACAGCGACTGGAAAGCGACGCAGATTAAGGTCGCGGATGTGCTTTTCGCGATGGTTAAAGAGGTGGAGGAGCGCCCGGCAGTGTCGTTGAAAACCAGCCCGGAGCTGGCAGAACTGCTGCGTCAGCAGCACAGCGATGTGCGCCCCAGCCGTCATCTTAATAAAGCACACTGGAGCACGGTTTACCTCGACGGCACGTTGCCGGATTCGCAAATTTACTATCTGGTGGATGCCTCGTATCAGCAGGCAATCACGCTGCTGCCGGAACAAACCCGGCAGCAGCTAGCGAAATGACTACTTCAGCATCGGTTTAAGGAAGCGGGCCGTATGTGAGGCTTCACATTCGGCGACGGTTTCCGGTGTGCCAGAGACGAGTATTTCCCCGCCGCCGCTACCGCCTTCCGGGCCGAGGTCAACAATCCAGTCGGCGGTTTTGATCACATCAAGGTTGTGCTCAATCACCACGATGGTGTTGCCCTGGTCGCGCAACTGGTGCAGGACTTCCAGCAGTTGCTGGATATCCGCGAAGTGCAGGCCGGTAGTCGGTTCATCAAGAATGTACAGGGTCTGCCCGGTGCCGCGTTTAGAGAGCTCACGCGCCAGTTTGACGCGCTGGGCTTCACCACCCGATAGCGTTGTCGCCGCCTGGCCGAGACGAATGTAGGTCAGCCCCACGTCCATCAGGGTTTGCAGCTTGCGCGCCAGCGCCGGCACGGCATCGAAGAACTCTCGCGCTTCTTCGATGGTCATATCCAGCACTTCGTGGATGGTTTTGCCTTTGTATTTAATCTCCAGCGTTTCGCGGTTATAGCGTTTGCCTTTGCACTGGTCGCACGGCACATAGATATCCGGCAGGAAGTGCATCTCAACTTTGATCACGCCATCGCCCTGACAGGCCTCACAGCGACCGCCGCGCACGTTAAAGCTGAAACGCCCCGGCGTATACCCGCGCGCGCGCGATTCCGGCACGCCCGCGAACAACTCACGCACAGGCGTGAAGACGCCGGTGTAAGTCGCCGGGTTAGAGCGCGGCGTACGGCCAATCGGGCTTTGGTCGATATCAATAACTTTGTCGAAATGCTCAAGCCCCTGAACGTCACGATACGGCGCCGGTTCGGCGATAGTCGCCCCGTTAAGCTGGCGCTGGGCGATCGGGAACAGCGTGTCGTTAATTAGCGTTGATTTCCCGGAGCCGGATACCCCGGTAATACAGGTGAACAGACCAACCGGCAGCGTCAGAGTGACATCTTTCAGGTTGTTACCGCGCGCACCGCTCAGCTTCAGGACTTTTTCCGGATTGGCAGGCACGCGTTTTTTCGGCACGTCGATTTTACGTTTGCCACTCATGAACTGGCCGGTTAACGACTCCGGTACTGCCATGATGTCGTCCAGCGTTCCTTCCGCGACAACCTGACCGCCGTGCACACCCGCGCCCGGCCCGATGTCGATAACGTGGTCAGCGGCGCGAATGGCGTCTTCGTCGTGTTCGACCACGATCACTGTGTTACCGAGGTTACGCAGGTGAATCAATGTGCCGAGCAGACGTTCGTTATCACGCTGGTGCAGGCCGATGGACGGTTCATCCAGCACGTACATTACACCCACTAACCCGGCGCCAATCTGACTCGCCAGACGGATACGCTGGGCTTCACCGCCGGAAAGCGTTTCCGCCGAGCGGGAGAGCGTCAGATAGTTCAGGCCAACGTTCACCAGAAACTTCAGGCGATCGCCAATCTCTTTCAGCACTTTTTCGGCGATTTTGGCGCGCTGGCCGGAAAGTTTCAGGTTGTTGAAGAAGTCCATCGCATGGCCGATGCTCATGTCGGAGATGGTCGGCAGCGGGGTATTTTCAACATACACGTGACGCGCTTCGCGACGCAGACGCGTACCTTCACAGCTGGCGCACGGACGATTGCTGATAAATTTCGCCAGCTCTTCGCGCACCGCGCTGGATTCCGTCTCTTTATAACGGCGCTCCATGTTATGCAGCACGCCTTCAAACGGATGGCGGCGCACGGAGGTATCGCCGCGATCGTTCATATATTTGAATTCGATGGATTCTTTACCGGAACCGTACAGCACCACTTTCTGCACTGACGCGTTCAGGCTGCCCCACGGGGCTTCAACGTCGAAATCATAGTGCTCCGCCAGTGAGCGCAGCATCTGGAAATAGTAGAAGTTACGGCGATCCCAACCGCGAATCGCGCCACCCGCCAGCGACAGCTCCGGGTTCTGGATGATGCGATCCGGATCGAAATATTGCTGCACGCCCAGGCCGTCACAGGTTGGGCACGCGCCCGCCGGGTTGTTGAACGAGAACAGACGCGGTTCCAGCTCGCTCATGCTGTAGCCGCAAATCGGGCAGGCGAAGTTGGCGGAGAAGAGCAGTTCGTCCGCTTTCGGGTCATCCATATCGGAGACGATTGCCGTGCCGCCGGAAAGCTCCAGTGCGGTTTCAAATGACTCGGCCAGACGCTGCGCCAGGTCTTCACGCACCTTGAAGCGGTCGATAACCACTTCAATGGTGTGTTTCTTTTGCAGCTCCAGCGTCGGCGGATCGGACAGGTCACACACTTCGCCATCAATACGCGCGCGGATATAACCCTGGCTTGCCAGGTTTTCCAGCGTTTTGGTGTGCTCGCCTTTACGCTCTTTAATGATAGGCGCCAGCAGCATCAGGCGTTTGCCTTCCGGCTGTGTTAGCACGTTGTCGACCATCTGGCTCACGGTTTGCGCTGCCAGCGGCACGTCGTGATCGGGGCAGCGCGGCTCGCCTACGCGGGCATACAGCAGACGCAGGTAGTCGTGAATTTCGGTAATGGTCCCGACCGTGGAACGCGGGTTGTGGGAGGTCGACTTCTGCTCAATAGAGATTGCAGGCGACAGCCCTTCAATATGATCGACATCCGGCTTCTCCATCAGCGACAGGAACTGGCGCGCATACGCAGAAAGCGATTCGACGTAGCGACGCTGCCCCTCGGCGTAAAGGGTGTCGAAAGCCAGTGAAGATTTGCCAGACCCCGACAGCCCGGTAACGACAATCAGTTTGTCGCGCGGGATGATGAGGTTGATATTTTTGAGATTGTGGGTGCGGGCGCCCCGAACTTCGATCTTATCCATTTACCTTTCCCGGTAGAGACTCGGCTTGCCAGATTTGTTTGAAGGACAAACGGCGGAAACGGCTAATTATGACACAATTCACCCTGAATGAATATACAGTAGTGGAATGTGCATTCCATATAACAGTGTAAGATATTCAACGCCAATGAGTTTTATGGAATGGGCCTCGCATGCTATCAAAACACCGCTTTGTAATGCTACAATCGCGCGTTTACACTATTTATAACCGTATTCAGTAACGCATCAGGAGAGACAATCATGGCCAGCAGAGGCGTAAACAAGGTGATTCTCGTCGGTAATCTGGGCCAGGACCCGGAAGTACGCTACATGCCGAATGGTGGCGCAGTTGCCAACATTACGCTGGCTACTTCCGAATCCTGGCGTGATAAAGCGACCGGTGAAATGAAAGAGCAGACCGAATGGCACCGTGTTGTGCTGTTCGGCAAACTCGCGGAAGTTGCGGGTGAATACCTGCGTAAAGGCTCTCAGGTTTATATTGAAGGCCAGCTGCGTACCCGTAAATGGACCGATCAGTCCGGCGTTGAAAAATACACCACCGAAGTGGTTGTAAACGTTGGCGGCACCATGCAGATGTTGGGTGGCCGTCAGGGCGGCGGCGCACCGGCAGGTGGTCAGGGTCAGCAGCAGGGCGGTTGGGGTCAGCCTCAGCAACCGCAGGGCGGCAACCAGTTCAGCGGCGGCGCGCAGTCTCGTCCGCAGCAGCAACAGTCCGCACCGGCACCGTCTAACGAACCGCCAATGGATTTCGACGACGATATCCCGTTCTGATTTTCAGACATAAAAAAACCTGCGAAAGCAGGTTTTTTTATGAATACGATTTTATCAGGTCAACACCATCGGCCATTCTGGCGGTGTCTGGCTCATCACTTCCACCATCACCTCTTTGATGTTATTGCAGATAGTTGCAATATCCACCATCGTAATCCCCAGCAACCCCGTTGCGAACCAGCAGGCAGACGCCACGCCCAGAACGCTACAAATCACCGCGAGACCCGCGTAATCGGCTTTACGTAAGCGAATTTTCAGCGTACTGGCAAGGAACATTAAAACGGCGCTAAACAGCGGCCAGCGTAACAGCACGACACCTGTAGAGATGGAAACCATGAGACCTTATCCTCAGAGATAAACGGTATGCCCTGACAGCGCGGCGTTCTCACGAAGGTGCGGTTCACTCTGGCTATCGACAGGCATTCACAAATGATATGAAACGCTGTTTTTGTTTCACTCTATAGTGTGAACTATATCACAATTGCTGTTTTATTCACCAGAGGTAAACACAGCAAATTGCGCCATTTATCGCTGACAATAGTTACATAAGAGAGGGGATGAATGTAACTTTCTGTTTTATCTGTAGGCCGGATGCACGTAATCGTCATCCGGCGCGGTGTTCATGCTGACAGACGGTGGCGATAGTCGCTCGGTGTGCGGTCGAATTCGCGGCGGAAGACACGTGAGAAGGTCTGCTGGGAAACATATCCCAGATCCATCGCAATATCGAAAATCGGTCGTTGCGTGTTACGCAACTCCTGCGCTGCCAATAACAGACGACGTTGACGAATGTAGTCGCCCAGCGTTTGATGCATCTCGGTGCGGAACATCCGTTGCAGGTACCACTTTGAGTAGCCTGATTTTTTCGCCACAACATCAATGTTCAGTGGTTGATCGATATGTTCATCTATCCATTCGATAAGCGTTTGAATAATTTCCCGATGGGACATAAGGCTCTCCCCGTTGTCTATTTTTGCTTCAACTTTTGTCTTGCTGGCGAGTATAATTCCTCAAGTTAACTTGAGGTAAAGCAGAAAATGGAAAAAAAACCAACGCGCATTAAAACGCTGCTCACGCCGGGCGAAGTCGCCAGACGTACCGGGGTTGCCGTCTCCGCTTTGCACTTCTATGAGAGCAAAGGGCTTATTCGCAGTCAGCGCAATGCGGGCAACCAGCGGCGATACAAACGTGATGTGCTGCGCTATGTGGCAATCATTAAAATCGCTCAGCGTTTGGGCATCCCGCTTGCCACGATCGGCGAGTCGCTGGGCGTGGTGCCGGAAGGGCATACGCTGGGGCAAAAAGACTGGAAACGCCTGACCACCCAGTGGCGTCAGGAGCTGGATAAACGTATTCACTCGATGGAAGCACTGCGCGACCAGCTTGATGGCTGCATCGGTTGCGGCTGTATGTCGCTGCGTGACTGCCCGCTGCGTAACCCTGGCGATAAGTTGGGGGAAGAGGGCACCGGCGCACGCCTGCTGGAAGACGATTAAAAAACGAAAGCGCCACAACTGGGCGCTTTCGTATGTTCCGGTCTTTGTCTTTCGCTCTATCCCACTGGTTCATGGGAGGGTTTCCCCCGACATCAGCATCCCTCGGTCGAGCTACGGGTTGGAGGTTCCGGTTTGTGCTGACACTTTAAGTCTACCTCTCCTCCCCCTGTTCGCCAGTTGAATTGACGTTTTTTTCGCCGCAATTTTTACGGGGATTGCCGTCTGTTCCTATAGTTAATTTGAACAAACCTGCGGAGAAAACCATGTTAACCGTCCATCATCTGAATCAATCCCGCTCGCAGCGCGTGCTCTGGGCGCTGGAAGAGTTGAACCTGCCTTACCAGATTATCCGCTATCAGCGCGGTGCCGATATGCTGGCACCCGATTCCCTGAAAAAAATCCATCCGCTGGGTAAATCGCCGATTGTCGAAAATGACGGCCACGTTATCGCTGAATCTGGCGCGATCCTCGAGTATCTCCAGGAGATCGGTGATCCCGAAAGCCGCTTTAAACCGCAGGATATTGACGGAAAATTGCAGTATCGCTTCTGGCTGCACTATGCCGAAGGCTCGTTAATGTCGCTCATGATGATCAAGCTGGTTTTGCAGATGTTGGGCAAATCCCCGGTGCCATTGGGATTGCGCACGGTGGGCAAAGTGCTGGGAACGGGCGTTCAGAAAGCCTGGCTGAATAATCAGTTAGCCACGCATGCCGGGTTTATCGAAGCACATCTTGCGAAGTCGCCGTGGTTTGCGGGAGAGAGCCTGAGCATGGCAGACATTCAGATGAGTTTTCCGCTGTTTGCGTTGCTATCTCGTGGCGGAATATCGTCTCTGCCTAATATCACCGCGTGGAAAGAACGCGTGGAAGCGCGTCCGGCCTGGCAACAGGCAATTGAAAAGGGCGGCCCCTTTTCACTGCCGGGTGAGTAGCGCCCGATTTGCAACGAAATTGTTGTTGAATTGCGCATCAACGATAACGTTTGCGCATAGGTTGGTGATTTCTTCATCGTCTTAAGCGAAATTTAGCGAAATGGCATAAACATCAGTTGAAAATGGTGGCATAAAAACCAGATAATCGTTTGCCTTAAAATTCTGACGCCTTCTGCTGGCTTTTTTGACGTTTTATGCTTCGTCAAGTTGCCGAAAGGTGCTCAGGAAATGCCTATGCTGCATCCGTAGCGTAGGTGGTAACGCTCAACCGTTTTGTATGCGCGGAGTTAAACGTTTGCTTTTTTGCGGCTCCCCTTTGCCGCGAGGTTTAAGCACAAGGAGATGACGTTTAGCTGGCAGTGGATTGTCCACCACGTGTACGGACGAATGATAAAAATTTTCAGGGGATGTTTTCTATGTCTACGCCTTCAGCGCGTACCGGCGGTTCACTCGACGCCTGGTTTAAAATTTCTGCTCGTGGTAGCTCCGTTCGTCAGGAGATTGTCGCCGGTCTGACTACCTTCCTGGCGATGGTCTATTCCGTCATCGTCGTGCCGGGGATGCTCGGCAAAGCGGGCTTCCCGCCGGCAGCGGTCTTCGTGGCTACCTGTCTGGTAGCCGGTGTCGGCTCTATCGTGATGGGCCTGTGGGCGAACCTGCCGTTGGCTATTGGTTGTGCTATCTCGCTGACTGCGTTCACTGCCTTCAGTCTGGTGCTGGGGCAGCAAATCAGTATTCCGGTTGCGCTGGGCGCGGTCTTCCTGATGGGTGTTCTGTTTACCATTATTTCTGCGACGGGCATCCGTAGCTGGATTTTGCGCAATTTGCCGCAGGGCATCGCGCACGGCACGGGTATTGGTATCGGCCTGTTCCTGCTGTTGATTGCGGCGAACGGCGTCGGTCTGGTTATCAAGAATCCGCTGGATGGCTTGCCGGTTGCGCTGGGGCATTTTGCCAGCTTCCCGGTGATTATGTCGCTGATCGGTCTGGCGATGATTATCGGCCTCGAAAAACTGAAAGTGCCGGGCGGCATTCTGCTGACCATCATCGGTGTGTCGATTGTCGGCCTGATTTTTGACCCGAATGTGCACTTCTCTGGTTTCTTCGCTATGCCTTCTCTGAGCGATGAACACGGTAACTCCCTGATTGGTAGCCTCGATATTATGGGGGCACTGAATCCGATCGTGCTGCCAAGCGTGCTGGCGCTGGTCATGACCGCGGTGTTCGACGCAACCGGTACCATTCGTGCCGTAGCCGGTCAGGCTAACCTGCTGGATAAAGATGGGCAGATTATCAACGGCGGCAAAGCGTTGACCACGGACTCCCTGAGCAGCGTGTTCTCGGCGTTTGTGGGGGCAGCGCCAGCGGCGGTGTATATCGAATCTGCGGCCGGTACGGCGGCGGGCGGCAAAACGGGCTTAACGGCGATAACCGTTGGCGTTCTGTTCCTGCTGATCCTGTTCCTCTCTCCGCTCTCTTACCTGGTTCCGGCCTACGCCACCGCTCCGGCGCTGATGTATGTCGGTCTGCTGATGCTGAGCAATGTGGCGCGCATCGATTTCAACGACTTTGTTGATGCAATGTCTGGCCTGATTACCGCCGTTTTCATCGTACTGACCTGTAACATCGTGACCGGCATTATGATTGGTTTCGCGACGCTGGTGGTTGGCCGCGTGGTATCGGGCGAATGGCGTAAGCTGAACATTGGCACTATCGTGATAGCGGTGGCGCTGGTGGCGTTTTATGCGGGTGGCTGGGCGATTTAAGAGACCTACCTGATGTTTCATATTCAGGTGTACTGTCGATAATAAATCAACGGCTATGAAGGGTTCATGCTTATCATGAACCCTTTTTTATAGTTATTTATAGAACCTTCATTTTTCACTGTGCTCGAGGTTATCTCTATTTGTTTGATGATGTCTTGAACATACGTATTCAATTCTTTTACGCGCGGCTTCAAGACGCTCTAACTTATAGATGTTATGATTTTCTCTGGCATAGTTTATCTCCATTTCTATTCTTCTTTTTTTAATTTCACAACCTTGTCTACCGGTGTTTGTACTTGCCTGTGCAATAAGAACGGTTGCAAAAAAAAGGAGAAACGTAAGTATCATTATTCTGGGGTGTTGCATCAATATTACCTTGAGCTAATAAGATATTATTTTACGGATGATTGATTTTATAGATGATGGTCTTATTGTTGTCTTCATCGCTTTGATCTGATCTTGACTCTTGAAAATGACGTTTGTCCTCGTTCATTTTATACAGGGATAGAGCTATGATCCCAACGCCAGTGCCGATAAACAGTCCAACAAATAGCATAACAAATAAAATTGTCATTTTTTAACCTTACTTTAGATAGGCACGCTTCAATAAGCGTTTAAAAAGTAAGGTTAAAATTATCAATTAGCATTAATAATGTCGAATGAAATAGCTGAGTGAATATGAATGGCTATTATTCTTTTTAAAATCAATTGGTTATTGCGATTTCTGCAACCAGATTTCGATTTCTGACTGCAGAAGTTGGCGGGGTGTTTAGACTGAGGATTATCCTGGATATTGACAATAGGCTACAGGAAACGAATTATAATCCATACGATATCCGTTCCCCAAAGGAAATAATGCTAAACGATGAGTGGCTCCGCTCTGATAATAGAAGGGAGGCAAGAATTGAGAAAGTGAATTCTCATCTACAGTATTTTCAGCTTGCATCTGTGTATTCGTTGTGATTATTTCATAGAGCCCGTCATGAACAGTATAAGAGAAAGAAAGTTGGCGCCCTAAAATACCGATAAATTTTTGATTGTAAAATACGCGACCACTAATGGTTATGGCTCCTTTCCCGTCACTAAGCCTGTAGCTAGTAATATGAATGATTTTATATTTATTTACATTTACTTCTCCAAATGCTTTACATGATATTACAGCTTTTTTGTATGGTGCTATAAATAAAATTAGTGCCGCTAGAATGATAAAACCTGAAAGAAATAATAGTTTGCTTTTATACTTGCTCACTATTTTCACTCCGATAATTAAAATGAACTATCGTGTAACATTGATTGCTTTTTTTCGTCGTATCGATAGGTTCTTTACAGCTGAAAAGAGAGTAATGATGCATCTCTTTATATGATGTTACATAAATATAAGGTGCTTGTGCATAATCAAAACTTTCTCTCTTCATAAGCAATGATAAGATGTTTTCTTTATTACTATTACTGTCAGAAATAAAATAAAAGTTACACCCGTGAGAAGTAGTATAGAACTCATAGCCAATACGCTTTTCTGGATATAAACTTTGAATCAAAAGTGCCAAAATGATAAATATAGGAATAATTGATAACAGAATGAAGAATTTTTTTGATTTTTCATGTTTATGAGAA
This sequence comes from Pseudocitrobacter sp. RIT415, assembly GCF_003057695.2. NCBI lineage: Bacteria > Pseudomonadati > Pseudomonadota > Gammaproteobacteria > Enterobacterales > Enterobacteriaceae > Pseudocitrobacter > Pseudocitrobacter sp. RIT415. The sequence continues at coordinate 69,227 of NZ_QBJC02000025.1, forward strand.
ATGCTAATTTCATTTTCTGTTGCAACATCGGGTTCAAGTTTATCAAGCGTGGGTTCCTCTTCTATATCCTCAGCATGGAGGGAGGGTTGAGAATTATTTTCAATTTTAGTCACCTCGAATGCCGAAGGGAGTAAATAACCTTTCCCTTTTATTGTTCTGATAATATCATACTTGCAGCCTGATTTTATTAGACTCTGGCGAAGTTGGCTAATAATTTTTGCCAGTGTGTTACTGGTAATGATGATCCTTCTCACCTGCCATACGCGCTCGAAGAACATATCCTGTGACACGATGACACCGTGATTCTCAATAAGAAGTTCAAAACAACTTATTGCGGAAATACTTAGTTTAGACTCGTTTTCACTTTTACAACCTTTGAGTAAGCCTTGTTCAGGATAAAAAAAGGTTTCATTATTTATATTATAATAAAGATTGTTGGGAAGCATTTTTCCTTTAACTCTTGATTTCAGGTAATATCCATTTTAAGTGCTTAATATTCATCTAGCCTTGTGGT
>NZ_QBJC02000026.1:0-64645 GCF_003057695.2 Pseudocitrobacter sp. RIT415
TTTTTCTATTGGTTTTCATTTGTTGTTAAGCTTTCTTATATTATTTATGCAAAAGATGGTTGTGCGTCTCTTTTAATAAAATTAAAAGCAGAAATAAGTATAATTCAAGGGTAAGGGCTGGTTTAAAATGATTGTCATGCAAGAATAACGAATTGAGGAAATGAATATCTTTAATGAGCGCTTTCTGCCTTTCACATTTTCATGACCATTGCGCCGGGCAACAGGTTTGCAAAGCGGTCAATCTGTCTCGTAATGTTTCACCGTCCGGAAACGCCAGTTCCGGCGCAATCTCAAACAGTGGCCACAGCATAAATCCACGATTCTTCATATCGTAGTGCGGAACTGTCAGACGCTCGGTGTGAATCACTGCATCGCCAAACAGCATGATATCGAGATCGAGTGTGCGTGGCCCCCAGCGTTCCGCTTTACGGACGCGGCCCTGCTGCAGTTCAATACGTTGAGTATGGTCGAGAAGCTCTTCAGGAGTAAGCATGGTTTCCAGCGCCACAGCGGCGTTGAGGTAGTCTGGCTGATCCTGCGGCCCCAACGGCGGGGTACGGTAAAAAGAGGAGAGCGCGACAATCCGGCTTTGTGGGATTTCACCCAGCGCCTGAATTGCCGCATTGACCTGCTCCAGCGGAGAGGCCAGATTGCTGCCGATTGCGATATACGCAAGGGTCATGCGTTGTTGCTCTCGCGACGCGGCGCGCGTTTACGCGGGCGACGGTGGCGACGGCGGGTATCCGGCTCGTCACCCAGATTGGTGAGCATATCTTTCTGTGCCGGCGGCGCGGCCACCTGAAACTCGCCCCACCATTGGGTAAGACGTTGCAGCTCGGTGTTGCGTTCCGCTTCGGCGCGCAGCGCCAGCAGATCGTAGGCAGCACGGAATTTTGGATGCTCCATTAACTTCCACGCGCGTTTGCCCTGACGGCGAGACATGCGCAGTTGTAGTTGCCAGATATCGCGAATCAGCGAGGTAATGCGTTTTGGAATGGCAAGCGATCGGCAGGCTTCATCCAGCACGTCGTTCATCGCCAGTGCGAAAGCATCATGATACGTCAGGCCGCTTTCCTGGGTAATTTTCTGCGCCATCTCCAGCAGTGGATACCAGAACATTGCCGAGAACAGGAACGCCGGGTTCACGCGCATATCGTTACGAATGCGGTTATCGGTGTTTTTAAAGACCTGGCTGATAATCCGTTCCATCGCGCTGTCGCCTTCTTCGGTGAAGTAGCGGGTGATGGTCGGGAAAAGCGGCTGGAACAGGTTGTATTCGCGCAGCAGCTTATAGGTATCGTAACCGTAGCCTGCCTGCAGCAGTTTCAGCGACTCTTCAAACAGGCGTGCTGGCGGGACGTCGTTGATCAGTGTCGCCAGACGAGGAATAGGTTCTGCGGTCTCTTCGCTGATGCGCATGCTTAATTTGGCGGCGAAACGCACGGCGCGCAGCATTCGCACCGGATCTTCGCGATAACGCGTTTCCGGGTCGCCAATCAGACGAATTACGCCTTCTTCGAGGTCCTGCATGCCGCCGACGTAATCACGCACGGTGAAATCGGCCACGCTGTAATACAGGCTGTTAATGGTGAAGTCGCGGCGCTGGGCATCTTCTTCGATAGAGCCGAAGATATTATCGCGCAGCAGCATGCCGTTTTGCCCGCGCTGAGAGGTGGTTCGGTCAGATTGCGCCTCTTCGTGGTGCCCGCGGAAGGTGGCAACTTCTATAATTTCCGGGCCAAACATGACGTGGGCCAGACGGAAGCGACGACCGACCAGACGGCAGTTGCGGAACAGTTTGCGCACTTGTTCCGGCGTCGCGCTGGTGGTGACATCGAAATCTTTTGGTTTTTTGCCCAGCAGCAGGTCGCGAACGCCGCCGCCAACCAGGTAGGCTTCATAACCCGCCTTATTCAGACGATAGAGAACCTTCAGGGCGTTTTCGCTGATATCTTTGCGGGAAATAGCGTGCTGCTCGCGCGGAATGACCGTCATTTGAGGACGGGCGATGGCATTGGCTGCCTCGCTTTCCTCACGGCTTAGCACCTTGCGGCAAAAATTAGCGACTCGGGTAAAAATGGTACACCTCGGTAGTGTCAGTCTTATGGACTAAAAAAATAGCGGCTAATCATAGCTCAGCATCATGCATTTGAGAATGGCGGATTTACAATCGCCCTTTCCGGCACGGTGTCAAGCGTCCAGTTATCTACAGCATTTTTCAGTAATTCGGCAAGCGTAAGATCCTGCCACGGTATCACAACGTCCTGCCCTAAAAAGCGTAGCGCCTGGGTTAATACGGGGCGAGGATCGCCTTGTGGCAAGGCAGGCGCATGATTTTGCTTGGAAAGTTTAGCGCCTTCTGCGTTGAGCGCCAGCGGAAGATGAATATAGCCGGGCTCGGGCCAGGCAAAATGACGATAGAGAGAAATCTGGCGCACCGTCGGTTCGATTAAGTCTGCGCCGCGGACAATTTCCGTTACGCCCTGGAAGTGGTCGTCGACCACAACAGCAAGATTATAGGCAAACAGACCATCACGGCGATGGATAATAAAATCTTCCGTGGCCAGACGTGGGTCGGCAGTAATTTCACCGCGCAGGTTATCGTGGAATGCCAGTACAGGCTCATTCTGGCGAATACGCAGCGCGGCGTTTGCCGCACCAGGGGATAAATCCCGGCAGTGCCCGTCATACATGCCGCCAATACTCTGAATGCGCGCGCGGGTGCAGGTGCAGTAATAGCTGAGCCCTTGTTGATGCAGCCAGGCCAGCGCCTCGCGATAAGCGTCATGACGTTGCGATTGCCACAGCACGTCACCATCCCACTCCAGTCCATAATGTTCCAGCTGGCGCAAAATTGTGGTTGCGGCACCGGGAACTTCACGAGGAGGGTCGATATCTTCAATGCGAACCAGCCAGCGACCCTGCAGAGCGCGAGCCTGGAGATAGCTGCCGAGTGCGGCGACCAGCGAACCAAAATGCAGCTCACCAGAGGGGGAGGGGGCAAATCGCCCGATGTAAGGTTGTGATGACATGATTGACTGATTATAGAAACGGCAAGGCGGGAATCGCTCCCGCCTTGAGAATAGTAATGATCATTGGCGCTTGATTAGCCAGCCATCTGTTTTTCGCGGATTTCCGCCAGCGTCTTGCAATCAATGCACAGATCGGCAGTTGGACGCGCTTCCAGACGACGGATGCCAATTTCGACACCGCACGATTCGCAGAAGCCAAAATCTTCGTCTTCTACTTTCTTCAGCGTTTTCTCGATCTTTTTAATCAGCTTACGCTCGCGATCGCGGTTACGCAGTTCGAGGCTGAACTCTTCTTCCTGGGCTGCACGGTCTACCGGATCCGGGAAGTTGGCCGCTTCATCCTGCATGTGTGTAACGGTGCGATCGACTTCATCCCGAAGTTGATTACGCCATGCTTCCAGAATACGACGGAAGTGTGCCAGCTGGGCTTCGTTCATATACTCTTCGCCCGGCTTCTCCTGGTACGGCTCCACCCCAGCGATGGCGAGAATACTCAGGGACGATGTTTTACGGTTTTGCCCTTCTTGCATGTTGCTTCTCCTTAACACGCACTATCGATCCCCGTGTTCGGGGGAAAAATCAGGCCGCTATAAATAGCAGATGCGATTCCGTATGGCAATTATCTAAACGTAACACTTGACAATGCTGTGAGGAAAAGCGTATTTGCGACGCAGCCCGAACACTAAATATCCAGATCACACCCGTGGTAACGTGACGGGCAACGGTGATCTCAGAGTGATGTTATTGGCAGAAAGTTCCGCTTTATAAGCCAGAATCTCCACCCCCCGTTTATGTGCTTCCGCTAATAATTGTGCGTATTGAGCATCAATATGGTGTGCAGGTGCGAAATATTCAATGGCTGAGTGTAAAACAGTGAACAATAACACCGCCCGATCGCCCGCTGCGACAACGCCCATCAGCTCGCGTAAATGCTTCTGCCCGCGCAAGGTAACTGCATCCGGGAAGTAACCGTACTCCTTTTCCGCCAGCGTGACCGATTTCACTTCAATATAGCATCGCGGGCGATCATCTGCCTGTAACATAAGGTCAATTCTGCTGCCCTCTGCACCATATTTCACTTCACTTTTCAGCGAACTATAGCCTGTAAGGGCTGGGATCGTTTCAGAGAGTATCGCCTCTTTGGCAAGCTGATTAGCGCGTTGGGTGTTCACACAAATGAATGCACCGTTTTGGGTTTGCGTAATTTCCCAAGTGTGCGGATATTTGCGTTTAGTATTTTCTGATGTGGAATACCACACGGTATCGCCAGGCGTGGCACAACCGGTCATCGCACCGGTATTTGGGCAATGAAGGGTGAGGGTTTCACCTTCCGGCGTGACCACATCGGCGAGGAACCGTTTATAGCGTTGAATCAGCGTGGCATGCTGGAGAGCGGGCGTAAAATCCATAAGGCGTCCTTGATTATTCTGAAAGTGTCCAGCGCTGGAGCGGGGTATAACGCGTTCGACCATTGATGAAGTTCGACTCATAGAGCACAAACTCGCTCACCGGAATTTCCCAGTGAAATCCCGGCGCCGGAATTGGCACCGCATGCGCCGTATTGCGCAGCAGCGTTAAATGCGGGTGAAACGGCTGCGGGCTCTGATAACAGCCGCTGCGTGCCGCCTGAGCACGCAGCATATTAGCCAGCTGTAACATCCCGCGCGGCGGTTGACGGGTTCCCAGCCATACTACGCGTGAACGCAACCATTGTCCGGCATCGTCCAGGTGCAGGGTAAAGCCCGGCTGGCGGATGCGCCCCGCGAGTTTTGCCAGCGCGGCCTGCTTTTCAGCGCTCACTTCTCCCAGGAACGCCAGAGTGATGTGCATATTCGCCGCCGCCACCGGCCTTCCGGCATCATCCGGAAAGTTTTCCGCTCGCCAGCGCACAATCTGGCGCTGGATTTTGGTCGGGATCTCAATGGCGAAAAAGACTCTTTTCGACTCAGACATAGTGGGTACTCGGTAATGAATTGTGGCGATGCTACAATGTCCGCCTTTCAATGTTAACCCTTTGGAGCCAAACGTGTCGCAGTTGCCGGTCGCCGCTGTTCTTCCCGATCTTCTTTCTGCCCTGGCGAACGCGCCTGCCGTACTGCTTAACGCGCCGACGGGGGCGGGAAAATCGACGTGGCTACCGCTGCAAATTTTACGCGAAGGCAATATTAGCGGGCGGGTTATCCTGCTTGAGCCGCGCAGGCTGGCGGCGCGTAATGTCGCGCAGCGGCTGGCGGAACTGCTCGGTGAAAAGCCCGGTGAAACCGTTGGTTACCGGATGCGCGCTGAAACCTGCGTCGGGCCGGCTACGCGTCTTGAAGTGGTGACTGAAGGCATTCTGACGCGCATGATCCAGCACGATCCTGAACTGTCGGACGTGGGGCTGGTGATCCTCGATGAGTTCCATGAGCGTAGTTTACAGGCGGACCTCGCGCTGGCATTGCTGCTCGACGTTCAGCAGGGGCTGCGTGACGACCTGAAGCTGCTGATTATGTCTGCCACGCTGGACAACGATAAGTTGCAGCGCTTGCTGCCTGATGCGCCGGTCATCATCTCCGAAGGGCGTGCGTTCCCGGTGGAACGTCGCTATCAGGCGCTGCCCGCCCACCAACGTTTTGATGAAGCTGTGGCTATCGCCACGGCGGAACTACTCCGCGCAGAGCCTGGCTCGCTGCTGCTGTTTTTACCCGGTGTGGGTGAAATCCAGCGTGTTCAGGAACATCTGGCCACGCGTGTAGCGTCTGACGTTCTGCTTTGCCCGCTTTATGGCGCGTTGTCGCTTGGCGAGCAGCGTCAGGCTATTCTTCCTGCGCCTGTCGGCAAGCGTAAAGTCGTGCTCGCCACCAATATCGCTGAAACCAGTCTGACTATCGAAGGTATCCGTCTGGTGGTCGATTGCGCGCAGGAGCGGGTTGCGCGATTTGATGTGCGCTCCGGGTTGACCCGGCTGGTGACTCAACGTGTCAGCCAGGCATCGATGACCCAGCGCGCAGGCCGCGCAGGGCGACTGGAGCCCGGTATCTGTTTACATCTGCTGGGAAAAGAGCAGGCGGAACGCGCGGCGGCGCAAAGCGATGCGGAAATTCTGCAAAGCGATCTCTCTTCGCTTCAACTGGAGCTGTTGCAGTGGGGCTGCTATGACCCACTGCAGTTAAACTGGCTGGATGCGCCACCGCCGGTCAATCTGGCTGCGGCAAGGCGCTTACTGACGCAGCTTCAGGCGCTGGACGGCGAACGTCTGACGGCACAGGGACAGAAAATGGCGGCACTGGGTAACGACCCGCGTCTGGCGGCGATGTTGATTGCCGCGAAAAGTGATGATGAGGCTGCCACGGCGGCCCGGCTGGCGGCGATTCTGGAAGAGCCGCCGCGCGGTGCGGGTAGCGATCTGGGACACGCGTTTTCGCGCAATCAATCGAACTGGCAACAGCGTAGCCAGCAGTTGCTCAGACGTTTGAACCGGCAGGGCGGAAAACCGGATAGCGACGCCATTCCCGCGTTGCTGGCGCAAGGTTTTCCTGACCGTATCGCCCGTCGACGCGGGCTGGATGGGCGCTATCAACTGGTGAACGGCATGGGTGCAATGCTTGATAGCGATGATGCGCTAAGCCGCCATGAGTGGCTGATTGTGCCGCTGCTGTTACAGGGCAATGCATCGCCCGATGCGCGTATTTTACAGGCTTACGCGCTGGATATAGACGCACTGGCGGCGCACTGCCCGCAGTTAATTGAACAGTCCGATACTATCGAATGGGACGACGCGCAGGGTACGCTGAAAGCCTTGCGCCGTAGCCGCGTTGGGCAACTGACGATAAAAGTTCAGCCGCTGGCGAAACCGTCGGAGGACGAGCTGCATCAGGCGATGCTCAACGGTATTCGCGATAAAGGCTTAAACGTTCTGAACTGGACAGAAGACGCTGAGCAGCTACGCTTGCGTCTGCAATGCGCCGCGCGCTGGTTGCCGGAAGAAGCCTGGCCTTCAGTCGATGAGGCGTCGTTGCTGGCGGAGCTCGAAGCCTGGCTGCTGCCGCATATGAGTGGCGTGAAATCGCTACGTGCGCTGAAAAATGTCAATGTCAGGGAGGCGTTACAGGCCTGGCTTCCGTGGTCATTACGACAACGTCTGGATAGTGAGCTACCAACTCATTACACTGTGCCCACCGGCAGCCGAATTGCAATTCGCTACGATGATGAAAACCCGCCCGCGCTGGCGGTGCGAATGCAGGAGATGTTTGGTGAGGCGAGCACGCCAACTATCGCTCAGGGGCGGGTGCCGCTGGTGCTGGAGTTGCTCTCCCCGGCGCAGCGTCCTTTGCAGATTACGCGCGATTTAAGTGCGTTCTGGCAGGGGGCGTACCGGGAGGTGCAAAAAGAGATGAAAGGGCGCTATCCGAAACACGTCTGGCCGGACGACCCGGCGAACACCGCGCCGACGCGGCGGACGAAAAAGTATTCGTGAAAGGTTTTCCCCCTCTCCCGTGGGAGAGGGCCGGGGTGAGGGCATCAGTGCGCATGTTTTCCCCCTCACCCTAACCCTCTCCCTCAAGGGAGAGGGGACAGATTGTGCATATTGCTAAGTTCAGTGCATGTTTTTCCCCTCTCCCTGTGGGAGAGGGGATAGAACGAGCGAAATTTGAGAGATATCTTCTTCTGTTCCAAAACAGAAGAACTGAGAATCAGGCCTTTGCGCCTGAATGTTGCGGAGAGAAAGCATGGCGGGGAATGACCGCGAGCCGATTGGACGTAAAGGCAAGCCTGCGCGTCCGGCGAAACAAAAGGTGAGCCGTCGTCGCCTCAGAGATGAGGATTACGACGACGATTATGATGATGACTATGAGGATGATGAGCCAATGCCACCACGTAAAGGAAAGGGCAAGGGCGGCAAGCCTCGTAGAAAACATGGCTGGTTCTGGCTGCTGGTGAAGCTGGCTATCGTTTTTGCTGTTCTGTTGGCGATTTACGGTGTCTATCTTGACCAGAAAATTCGCAGCCGTATTGATGGCAAAGTCTGGCAACTGCCGGCGGCGGTGTATGGCCGCATGGTTAACCTTGAGCCCGATATGCCCATCAGTAAGAAAGAGATGGTGCAACTGCTGACGGCAACACAGTACCGCCAGGTGACCGCGATGACGCGTCCAGGCGAATTTACCGTGCAGGCCAACAGTATTGAGATGATCCGCCGTCCGTTTGATTTCCCGGACAGTAAAGAAGGGCAGGTGCGCGCGCGTCTGACCTTTGATGGCGATCACCTCGAAACCATAGAGAACATGGAGAACAACCGTCAGTTCGGCTTCTTCCGTCTCGATCCGCGTCTGATCACCATGCTCTCTTCGCCAAATGGCGAACAGCGTCTCTTTGTGCCGCGCAGCGGTTTCCCGGATCTGCTGGTGGATACCCTGCTGGCGACCGAAGACCGTCACTTTTACGAGCATGATGGTGTAAGCCTCTACTCGATCGGTCGTGCGGTGCTGGCAAACCTGACGGCGGGCCGTACGGTGCAGGGGGCGAGTACGCTGACGCAGCAGTTGGTGAAAAACCTGTTCCTCTCCAGCGAACGCTCCTACTGGCGTAAAGCCAATGAAGCGTACATGGCTGTGCTGATGGATGCTCGTTACAGCAAGGATCGCATCCTTGAGCTGTATATGAACGAAGTGTACCTCGGCCAGAGCGGCGATAACGAAATTCGCGGTTTCCCGCTGGCGAGCCTGTACTACTTTGGTCGCCCGGTGGAAGAGCTGAGTCTCGATCAGCAGGCGTTGTTGGTCGGGATGGTGAAAGGCGCCTCTATCTACAACCCGTGGCGTAACCCGAAGCTGGCGCTGGAGCGTCGTAACCTGGTGTTGCGTTTACTGCAACAGCAGAACTTTATCGACCAGGAACTGTACGACATGCTCAGCGCCCGTCCTCTGGGTGTGCAGCCGCGCGGCGGGGTGATTTCACCGCAGCCTGCGTTCATGCAGATGGTGCGCCAGGAGCTGCAGGCAAAACTTGGCGATAAAGTGAAAGATCTCTCCGGTGTGAAGATCTTCACCACCTTCGACTCGGTGGCGCAGGATGCGGCAGAAAAAGCGGCGACGGAAGGTATTCCGGTACTGAAGAAACAGCGTAAGCTGAGCGATCTTGAAACGGCGATGGTGGTTGTCGATCGCTTCAGTGGCGAAGTTCGCGCGATGGTTGGGGGCGCAGAGCCACAGTTTGCCGGGTATAACCGCGCAATGCAGGCACGTCGTTCTATCGGCTCGCTGGCAAAACCGGCGACCTATCTGACCGCGTTAAGCCAGCCGAATCAGTATCGTCTGAACACCTGGATTGCAGATGCGCCGATTTCTCTGCGTCAGCCGAATGGTCAGGTGTGGTCGCCGCAGAACGATGATCGTCGCTTTAGCGGTCAGGTGATGCTGGTTGATGCACTGACACGTTCGATGAACGTGCCGACGGTTAACCTCGGTATGGCGCTGGGCTTGCCGGCAATTACCGATACCTGGCAGAAACTGGGCGTGCCGAAAGATCAGCTGCATCCGGTTCCGGCGATGATCCTGGGCGCACTGAACCTGACGCCGATTGAAGTGGCACAGGCGTTCCAGACTATCTCCAGCGGCGGTAACCGCGCGACGCTCTCTGCATTACGTTCGGTGATCGCGGAAGATGGTACGGTGCTGTATCAAAGCTATCCGCAGGCCGAGCGTGCCGTTCCGGCGCAGGCGGCATACATGACGTTATGGACCATGCAGCAGGTTGTTCAGCGTGGTACCGGTCGTCAGCTGGGAGCGAAATATCCGGGCCTGCATCTGGCGGGTAAAACGGGTACCACCAACAACAACGTCGATACCTGGTTTGCCGGCATTGATGGCCGCGAAGTGGTGATCACCTGGGTCGGCCGTGATAACAACCAACCGACGAAACTGTACGGTGCAAGCGGTGCGATGTCGATTTACCAGCGCTATCTGGCGAACCAGTCGCCGATTCCGCTGGTGCTGACGCCGCCGGAAGATATTGTGGATATGGGCGTCGATTACAACGGAAACTTCGTGTGCTCTGGCGGCTCGCGTATGTTGCCGGTGTGGACGACTGACCCGGATGCACTCTGCCAGCAGGGTGAGATGATGCAGCAGCAACAGGAGCAGCAGTCGGGCAATCCGTTCGACCAGTCCTCTCAGCCGCAGCAACAGCAGCAACCACAAGAGCAACCGAAGAAAGAAGAGAAAGACGGCGACGGTGTCGCTGGCTGGATCAAGGATATGTTTGGCGGTAATTAATACCGTTAACGCGCAAAGCCCGCTGAGTAAAGCGGGCTTTTTTATGTGCGATTGTCAGAATCTCGTAATCACTAAAATCAATCTATTAACCCTCTGTTTTCATCTGGTTATTTCTTGAACCTTTAATCCACAACCACCCCTATATTGCTTGCTATATCGCCGCCGTTTGGCCTATTATTCGGCGGTTATAATAATAATTCTCGTTTACGTTATCATTCATCATTCCATCAGAGATATACCAATGGCGCATCTGAAAACTGCTCAGCCAAACCACTCGCTGCGTAAAATCGCAGTCGTAGTAGCCACAGCGGTTAGCGGCATGTCTGTCTATGCACAGGCGGCGGTTCAACCGAAAGAAGAAACCATCACCGTTACTGCGGCACCTGTTTCCCAGGAAAGCGCGTGGGGGCCGGCTCCGACGATCGCGGCGAAACGTTCAGCGACCGCAACCAAGACCGACACGCCGATTGAAAAGACGCCGCAGTCTGTTTCGGTGATCACGCGTCAGGAAATGGAGATTCGTCAGCCGACGACGGTAAAAGAGGCAATGGCCTATACGCCGAGCGTTTTCTCTACCCGTGGTAGCTCTTCCACTTATGATGTTGTTTCTATTCGCGGATTCACTGCGCCGACGACCGTAAACACCAACCAGTATCTGGATGGTATGAAACTTCAGGGCAATAACTATTCTGAAGTCTCGATGGACCCCTATTTCCTGGAACGCGTTGAAGTTATGCGCGGGCCAACCTCAGTGCTGTACGGCAACAGCAACCCAGGCGGCATCGTGAGCATGGTCAGCAAACGCCCGACCACCGAACCCCTGCGTGAAATTCAGTTTAAAATGGGCACAGATAACCTGTGGCAAACCGGCTTTGACTTCAGCGACGCGATCGACGATGCGGGTGTGTGGTCCTACCGTCTGACCGGTTTAGGCCGCAGCCAGGACACCCAGCAGGAGATGGCGAAATCAACCCGCTACGCGATTGCACCTTCCTTCAGCTGGCGTCCGGATGATAAAACCGACTTCACCTTCCTGAGCAATTTCCAGAGCGATCCGGATGCGGGTTACTATGGCTGGTTGCCGCGCGAAGGTACGGTGGTGCCTTATGTTGATGCTAACGGTAACTCGCATAAGCTGCCGACCGATTTCAACGAAGGTGAGAAAGATAACAAGATGCAGCGTCGCCAGCAGATGGTGGGCTACAACTTCTCTCACGTGTTTAACGATACTTTCACCGTGCGCCAGAACCTGCGCTACGACCAGGTGAAAACGCTTTATAAAGCGGTGTACGGTTTTGGCTACGACGGCGCGGGTAAAATTAACCGCAACTACGTTCGTTCTGACGAAGCGCTGAATGCCTTTACCGTTGATACGCAGCTGCAATCCAACTTTGCCACCGGTGATGTTGACCATACGCTGCTGACGGGCGTCGATTATTCACGTATGCGTAATGACGTTGACGCGCTTTATGGTTCCGCCAGCCCGTTAGACATGAGCAACCCGCAGTATGGTAATGCGAATGTGTCCATCAACTTCCCGTACGCGGTACTCAACCGTATGGAACAGACGGGCCTCTACGCACAGGATCAAATCGAGTGGGATAAGTGGGTGCTGACGCTGGGTGGTCGCTACGACTACGCGAAAACCTCAACTCTGACCCGTTCAAGCAATTCGTTAGCTGAGAAGAACGACCAGCAGTTCACCTGGCGTGGTGGCCTGAACTACCTGTTCGATAACGGCATTTCTCCGTACTTCAGCTACAGTGAATCTTTCGAGCCGACCTCTGGCTCAACGAAAGAAGGCACGCCGTTTGATCCGTCTCGCGGTAAGCAGTACGAAGCGGGCGTGAAGTATGTGCCTAATGACAGACCGATCGTGCTGACGGCGGCGCTGTACCAGTTGACGAAGAATAAAAACCTGACGGCGGATCCGAACGATCCCACCGGTCTTTACAGTGTACAGGCGGGTGAAATTCGTTCTCGCGGCGTGGAGCTGGAAGCAAAAGCGGCGCTGAACGCGAACATCAACCTGACGGCGGCCTACAGCTATACCGATGCAGAATATACGGAAGATACCATCTTCAAAGGTAAGCGTCCGGCGGAAGTTCCGCGTAACCAGGCTTCTCTGTGGACGGACTATACCTTCTACGATACCGTCCTGAGCGGGCTGACCTTCGGTGCGGGTGTTCGTTATACAGGCTCAACGGTGAGCTACTACAAAAACGATACCTCCACAGGCAAGAAAAACGATTCGTTCAACGTCGGTAGCTACACCGTGGCGGACGCGATGGTGAAATACGATCTGGCGCGCTTCGGCCTGCCGGGTTCGTCTGTTGCCGTGAACGTCAACAACCTGTTTGACCGCGAATATGTCTCCAGCTGCTATAGCGAATATGCATGCTACTGGGGTGCGGAACGTCAGGTTGTCGCGACAGCGACCTTCCGCTTCTAATCTCTCCTATCGGGCGCGGTTTATCCGCGCCCTTTGACAAGTTGACGGCTATGCAGGACATCACAACCCCTCCAGATACCACCTTTACACTCGATAACGTCTCGTTTCGGGTTCCTGGTCGCACGCTGCTTCATCCTCTCTCGCTCACCTTCCCGGTGGGAAAAGTGACTGGCCTTATCGGCCACAACGGCTCCGGTAAATCGACGCTTTTGAAAATGCTCGGTCGTCATCAGCCACCGTCGGAAGGCGAGATCCTGTTGGATGGTCAACCGCTCGATAGCTGGAACAGCAAAGCGTTTGCCCGTAAAGTCGCCTATCTGCCGCAGCAGTTGCCGCAGGCGGAAGGGATGACGGTGCGCGAACTGGTGGCGATTGGCCGCTATCCGTGGCACGGGGCGTTGGGGCGTTTTGGCGTTGCCGACCGCGAAAAAGTGGAAGAAGCCATTACCCTGGTTGGGTTAAAACCGCTGGCCAATCGGCTGGTGGATAGCCTCTCCGGCGGCGAGCGTCAACGGGCGTGGATTGCCATGCTGGTGGCGCAGGACAGCCGTTGTTTGCTGCTGGATGAACCGACCTCCGCGCTGGATATCGCGCATCAGGTCGATGTATTGGCGCTGGTGCATCGCTTAAGCCAGCAGCGCGGGCTGACGGTTGTGGCCGTACTGCACGATATCAACATGGCCGCGCGCTACTGTGACTATTTAGTAGCGCTGCGCGGTGGCGAGATGATTGCTCAGGGCACGCCTGCCGAGCTGATGCGCAGCGAAACGCTGGAACATATTTACGGTATTCCGATGGGGATACTGCCACACCCGGCAGGTGCTGCGCCGGTAAGTTTTGTCTATTGATGGGTGCCTCCTCTTTGATTAGCCGTCGACGTTTACTGACGGCGATGGCTCTCTCGCCGCTGCTCTGGCAGATGCGCCACGCGCAGGCGGCGACGGTCGATCCTCACCGTATTGTGGCGCTGGAGTGGCTCCCGGTTGAGCTGCTGCTGGCGCTGGGCGTCACGCCTTATGGTATTGCCGATATCCCAAACTATAAGCTGTGGGTGAATGAACCCGCACTGCCGGATTCGGTGATCGACGTTGGCCTGCGCACCGAACCCAACCTCGAACTGCTTACCCAAATGAAACCCTCGTTTCTGGTCTGGTCGGCGGGCTATGGCCCTTCAGCCGAGACGCTGGCGAAAATTGCGCCAGGGCGCGGCTTTGCCTTCAGCGATGGGAAAAAGCCACTGGCGCAGGCGCGTCACTCGCTTGTTGAAATGGCGCAACTGATTGGTCGCGAGCCACAGGCGCAACAGCACCTGCGGGAATATGATGCCTTTGTTGAAAGCCTGAAGCCGCGTTTCACGATGCGCGGCGATCGCCCGTTATTGATGGTCACCCTGTTGGATGCGCGGCATATGCTGGTTTTCGGGCCGAACTGCCTGTTCCAGGAGATGCTCGATACGCTTGGCGTTAAAAATGCCTGGCAGGGCGAAACTAACTTCTGGGGCAGCGTGGCGGTGGGTATCGACCGACTGGCCGCCTACAAAGATGCGGATGTGCTCTGCTTTGACCACGGCAACGACCCGGAAATGCGTAAGCTGATGGCGACGCCGTTGTGGCAGGCCATGCCCTTTGTGCGCGCCAATCGTTTTCAGCGCGTACCGGCGGTCTGGTTCTACGGCGCGACGCTTTCGGCGATGCACTTTGGCCGCGTGCTGAATAATGCGCTGGGAGGCAAAGCGTGAGGAATAAAATCTCCCCGTTTGCTGCCCTGTTGCTGGCGTTGCTGTTTTTCGTCGCGTTGGCGTTAACCTGGTTTAACTTCAATGTCGCGCTGCCGCGAGGGCAGTGGTTACAGGCGCTTCGTCAGCCAGATATCGATTCTATCGACCAGATGTTGTTCCATTACAGCCTGGCGCCGCGTCTGGTGATTTCACTGCTGGTGGGGGCGGGGCTTGGGTTGGTCGGTGTCCTTTTCCAGCAGGTGCTGCGAAATCCACTCGCGGAACCGACGACGCTTGGCGTGGCGACCGGCGCGCAGTTAGGCATGACTGTCACCACGCTGTGGGCGATCCCTGGTGTGTTGGCCTCGCAGTTTGCCGCATTGGCCGGAGCCTGCATTGTGGGGGCGCTGGTGTTTGGCGTGGCGTGGGGTAAACGACTTTCCCCGGTGACGCTGATTCTGGCGGGGCTGGTGGTCAGCCTCTACTGCGGTGCAATCAACCAGCTTATGGTGATTTTCCATCATGACCAGCTACAAAGCATGTTCCTGTGGAGCACCGGCACGCTGACGCAAACTGACTGGAGTATCGTCGAACGCCTGTGGCCGCAGCTGCTGGGTGGGGTGATGCTCACGCTGTTGCTGCTGCGACCGCTGACGCTGATGGGACTGGATGACGGCGTGGCCCGCAACCTGGGGCTGGCGTTATCGCTGGCGCGCCTGGCGGCGTTGACGCTGGCGATTGTCATCAGCGCTTTCCTCGTTAACGCGGTAGGCATTATCGGCTTTATCGGCCTGTTTGCGCCGCTGCTGGCGAAAATGCTCGGCGCGCGCCGCCTGCTGGCGCGATTGATGCTGGCGCCGCTGATTGGTGCGCTCATTCTCTGGCTTTCTGACCAAATTATTATCTGGCTCACTCGCGTATGGATGGAGGTCTCCACCGGCTCGGTCACCGCGCTGATAGGTGCGCCGCTACTGCTTTGGTTGCTACCGCGTCTGCGAAGCATGACCGCACCCTCGATGAATGCCAGCGATAATGTTGCTGAGGAGCGTTACCACGTGCCTGCGTGGGCCATCGCCGGGCTGGTTGTTCTGCTGGTGGCGATTTTTGCCGCGCTGGCGTTTGGCCGTGATGCCGGGGGCTGGCACTGGGCGAGCGGCACGCTACTGGATGAACTGCTGCAATGGCGCTGGCCGCGCGTGCTCTCTGCATTGATCGCCGGGATGATGCTGGCGGTGGCGGGCTGTATTATTCAGCGACTGACGGGCAATCCGATGGCAAGCCCGGAAGTCCTGGGGATTAGCTCCGGTGCGGCGTTTGGCGTGGTGCTGATGCTGTTTATCGTACCGGGTAATGCTTTTGGCTGGCTGCTGCCCGCGGGGAGCATCGGCGCGGCGGTCACGCTGCTGATTATTCTGATCGCCGCCGGACGCGGTGGCTTTTCGCCGCACCGCATGCTGCTCGCGGGGATGGCGCTCAGCACTGCCTTTACCATGTTGTTGATGATGTTGCAGGCGAGCGGCGATCCGCGCATGGCGCAGATCCTGACATGGATTTCGGGTTCAACCTATAACGCAACCGGGACGCAGGTGCTGCAATCGGCGCTGGTGATGGCGGTGCTATTCTTGCTGGTACCGTTGAGCCGCCGTTGGCTGACCATTCTGCCGCTCGGCGGAGATACCGCGCGGTCTGTGGGCATCGCTCTGACGCCTGCGCGAATTGCGCTGTTGTTGTTGGCAGCCAGCCTGACGGCGGCGGCCACGCTCACCATTGGCCCGCTGAGTTTTGTTGGCCTGATGGCGCCGCATATCGCGCGCATGATGGGCTTCCGCCGCACAATGCCGCATATCGTGATGTCTACGCTGGTGGGGGGATTACTGCTGGTGTTCGCCGACTGGTGCGGGCGCATGATGATGTTCCCGTATCAGATCCCGGCAGGGTTGCTGTCGACCTTTATCGGTGCGCCGTACTTTATTTATTTGCTGAGAAAGCAGAGCCGTTAGAAAAGACCCTCACCCCGGCCCTCTCCCTGAGGGAGAGGGGGAAAACTAGCGCCGGTCGGTTCCCTCTCCCGATGGGAGAGGGTTAGGGTGAGGGTGGTTACAGCTTCGCAAA
The DNA here is from genome assembly GCF_003057695.2 of Pseudocitrobacter sp. RIT415. NCBI lineage: Bacteria > Pseudomonadati > Pseudomonadota > Gammaproteobacteria > Enterobacterales > Enterobacteriaceae > Pseudocitrobacter > Pseudocitrobacter sp. RIT415. The sequence goes on from NZ_QBJC02000026.1 coordinate 16,567, forward strand.
CACCTTACGCGCCGCATCAATCGTCTTATTGATATCCTCCGGCGTGTGCGCCACAGACATAAAGCCCGCTTCAAACGCTGACGGCGCCAGGTAAATACCTTCGTCCAGCATCAGATGGAAGAAACGCTTGAAGCGCTCAACGTCGCACTTCAGGACATCCTGATAGCAGGTTACTGTTTTCGCGTCAGTGAAGAAAATCCCGAACATCCCGCCAACGTGGTTAACCACCAGAGGAATGCCTGTCTCTTCAGCGGCTTCCAGCAAACCTTCTGCCAGTTGAGTGGTGAGTTCGTCTAAGGTTTCGTGAACGCCAGGTTGTGCCACCTGCGTCAGGCATGCGTAGCCTGCAGCCATCGCAATTGGGTTACCGGAAAGCGTACCTGCCTGATACACCGGGCCGGTTGGTGCTAGTGCGTCCATTACGTCCCGGCGTCCGCCGAATGCGCCCACTGGCATACCGCCGCCGATGATTTTGCCAAGGCAGGTCAGGTCTGGGACGACATTATAGTAAGACTGCGCACCCGCCAGGGCGACGCGGAAGCCGGTCATCACTTCATCGATGATCAACAGCGCGCCAAATTCATCGCACAGTGCGCGCAGGCCCGGCAGGAATTCCGGCAGCGGCGGCACACAGTTCATGTTGCCCGCGACCGGTTCCACGATGATGCAGGCGATCTCCTGAGGGAACTGCTCGAACGCCTCGCGCACGGAGGCGAGATCGTTATAGGTACAGGTCAGCGTGTGTTTAGCGAAATCTGCCGGGACGCCTGGGGAATTGGGCTGGCCGAGGGTCAGTGCACCGGAACCGGCTTTTACCAGCAGGTGGTCGGCGTGCCCGTGGTAGCAGCCTTCGAATTTGATGATTTTATCGCGGCCTGTGAAGCCACGCGCCAGGCGAATGGCGCTCATGGTTGCTTCCGTACCGGAATTCACCATGCGTACCATGTCCATGGTCGGCACCAGTTCGGTCACCAGTTCCGCCATTTTCACTTCCATTTCGGTTGGCGCACCGAAGCTCAGGCCTCGCTCGGCGGCTTCAATCACCGCGTTACGAATGGTCGGGTTGTTGTGTCCCAGCACCATCGGCCCCCAGGAACCAACGTAGTCCACATAGGCTTTGCCGTCCGCATCATACAGGTAAGCCCCATCCGCACGTTCGATAAACAGCGGTGTGCCACCTACGCCGGTGAAGGCGCGTACCGGTGAGTTGACGCCGCCGGGAATAAGTTTCCGCGCTGCGTTGTAGAGGTTTTCCGATTTGCTCATGAAACGGCTCCTGATTCGGGGGAGGAAAATGATTAACGGGCTATTCTAATTATTCCAGGAAGGTTATGAAAGTTTTGCCGAAATGAAACACCTGGCGATTCAGGGGAATTTTTACGCGACGAGGGGCGAGAGGCCCGCTAGAATGCCCCCTTCGGATTTGTATTACCAATTAATGATAAGCAGATGAAAGCAGATTCTTCCTCTTTTGAGTCACAGCAAGTCGCGCGCTTACGTCGTGGCGATACGATACGGCAGTTGTTGAACCGCGATAAAACGCCGTTAAAAATTTTGTTGATGGCCGCGCTGGTCGGCACCGTCGCGGGGTTCGTTGGCGTGGCGTTCGAAAAAGCGGTGAATTGGGTGTCGAACCTCCGGATGGCGTCGATTGCCCACGTTGCTGATCACTGGTTTATCGTCTGGCCGCTGGCCTTTATTCTTTCCGGGCTGCTGGCGATGGTGGGCTACCTGTTGGTGAGGCGCTTTGCGCCGGAGGCAGGCGGTTCGGGCATTCCTGAAATTGAGGGCGCGCTGGAAGAGTTGCGTCCGGTGCGCTGGTGGCGCGTGCTGCCGGTGAAATTTATCGGCGGGATGGGGACGCTTGGGGCCGGAATGGTACTCGGGCGCGAAGGGCCGACGGTACAAATCGGCGGTAACATCGGGCGCATGATTGGCGATATCTTCCGTATGCGCAGTGCCGAAGCCCGCCATACGCTATTAGCAACCGGCGCGGCGGCGGGGCTGTCGGCGGCGTTTAATGCCCCGCTGGCGGGCATTCTGTTCATCATTGAAGAGATGCGTTCGCAGTTCCGCTATAACCTGGTCTCTATTAAAGCGGTGTTCACCGGCGTCATCATGTCGAGCATCGTGTTCCGCATCTTTAACGGCGAGACGCCGGTTATTGAGGTGGGCAAACTGACCAACGCGCCAGTGGACACACTGTGGCTTTATCTGGTGCTGGGGATGATTTTTGGCATCGTCGGCCCCATTTTTAATACGCTGGTGCTGAGAACGCAGGATATGTTTCAGCGCATTCACGGCGGCGAAATCAAAAAATGGGTGTTAATTGGGGGCCTGATAGGCGGCCTGTGCGGCGTGCTGGGGTTGATTGAACCTGCGGCGGCGGGCGGTGGTTTTAACCTGATTCCCATTGCGGCGGCAGGCAACTATAGCGTAGGTTTGCTGCTGTTTATCTTCGTCGCGCGCGTGCTGACTACGTTGCTGTGTTTTTCCTCCGGTGCGCCGGGTGGGATTTTCGCCCCGATGCTGGCGCTTGGCACGCTGCTGGGCACCGCGTTTGGTATGGCGGCCATGAATGTTTTTCCGGGCTACCATCTTGAAGCGGGCACGTTTGCTATCGCTGGTATGGGCGCATTGATGGCCGCGTCGGTGCGTGCGCCGCTGACCGGTATTGTGCTGGTGCTGGAGATGACCGACAATTATCAGCTCATTTTGCCAATGATTATTACCTGCTTAGGTGCCACGCTATTAGCGCAGTTCCTGGGTGGAAAGCCGCTCTACGCCACGATCCTGGCGCGAACGCTGGCGAAACAGGAAGCAGAGCAGGCGGCAAAAGCGCAGGCAGCGGCAGGGCAGAATACTTGAACGAATTACCAGGGTATTAGATAATGACCAAAAGAATCGGGTTATTATTTGCCCAGATTACAGTATCAATGGGAGCAAAAAATGAGTGATGACGTAGCGCTGCCGCTGGAGTTTACCGACGCCGCAGCCTCTAAAGTAAAAAACCTGATTGCGGATGAAGACAATCCGAACCTGAAACTGCGTGTCTACATCACCGGTGGTGGTTGCAGCGGCTTCCAGTACGGCTTTACCTTTGACGATCAAATCAACGAAGGCGATATGACCATCGAAAAACAGGGCGTTGGCCTGGTCGTTGACCCGATGAGCCTGCAGTACCTGGTCGGCGGTTCTGTTGATTACACCGAAGGTCTGGAAGGTTCCCGTTTCATCGTGACCAACCCGAACGCGACCAGCACCTGCGGCTGCGGTTCTTCGTTCAGTATCTGATGATTACCGGATGGCGTGCGCGCTATCCGGTTAAATCACATCATTTCCCCGGTTCATCCAGCGCAAAGGTTGGCAGCTTCAGATGCCAGTGAATCGCCGCCAGACGAATCACCAGCGTCACTACCATGCCAATCATACTGGCGCTCTCCAGCGGAACGTTGAACGTATAAAACGCCGTGGCGTGTACGATACCGCCGATGATACAGGCGGTGGCGTAAATTTCCGTTCGCAGGATCATCGGCACTTCGCGCGCCAGCACGTCGCGGATAATCCCGCCGCCGACGCCCGTGATCACCCCCATACAAACGGCGACCAGCGGCCCGGTTTCGGCAAGAAACGCTTTATTCACGCCAATGCCGACAAACACCGCGAGGCCGACGGCATCCAGCACCGGTAATACCCACTTTGGCAGGCGGCGTGGTTGACGCACCAGCACGATAGTGAGCATACAGGTGACCATCGCCACGACCAGATCGGTAGGATCTTTTACCCAAAAGACCGGGCCGTGATCGAGCGCCATATCGCGGATCGTTCCGCCACCGACGGCGGTGACTACGCCCAGCACCAGCACGCCAAACGGGTCCATCCGCAGTTTACCGGCGAGCAGAACGCCGGAAACGGCAAAGACAATTGTGCCAAGAATATCCAGCCAGTAGACGAGCATATTCCGAATTAACCTATCAATTAACCTGCGCGAGGGCAGTACAGAGTTGTTTCGCGGCGAGGATAATACGTGGGCTTGCACGTTCAAACCAGTCGCTATTGAGAGGAATCACCGGGATTGTGAGCTGACTGCCCCAATACTGCTCGATTTTAGGAATTTGACTCGTACCGCCGGCGACCACAATCGCCTGTGGCTGGCGTGTAAGCACCTGCTCTCGGCTCACCTGAGGCCAGGGAACGCGGCTGTCGGCGAAGATGTTTTCACCCCCGCACATTTCCAGCACCTGATTCTGAATCGCGGCTTTGTTGCTGGTAAAGATAGGATTGAAACCGAACTGCAGAAATACCCGTTTTTTGGGCTGATTCGCATAGCGGGATTTGAGTTCGTTGTAGTCGCGCAGCAGCTGGCTGGCGGCCTGTTCCGCTTTTTCGGGGTGTGGGCTCCACTGGGCGATTTCGCGCAGCGTAGCGGCAATGCTTTCCACCGTATGGTTGTCTACCCACACGACTTTAATGCCCAGAGAGCTCAACTGGTTAACCTGTCGCTCGGCGTTCCCTTCACGCCAGGCAAGCACGACATCGGGCTTTAGCGCCACAATACGTTCCAGGTTAATTCCCTGCCATGAAGCGACCTGTTCAATATGCCTGGCCTCGTCAGGATAATCAGAGTAGCTGCTGACGCCAATCGGCGTGATCCCGGCGGCAAAAGCCAGTTCGGTATTGGCAGGGGAGAGAGTAATCACCCGCGGCGCGGCGCAAAGCCACGCCGGGGCAACCAGTGCGAGGGCAAGAAGCCCCGCAAGCCACGGCTTAACCATGCGCCAGCTTCTGCACCAGGGCTTCCACCATCAGGGTGGATTGTTTTGCCGCAACCGCCAGGAACTCATCAAAACTCAGGTGAGACTGCTGGTCAGCGACATCGGAGATGGCGCGAACCACCACGAACGGGACGTTGAAGTTGTGACAAACGTGCGCGATGGCGGTCGCTTCCATCTCAACGGCAACTGCCTGCGGGAAGTTGTGACGGATCTTCGCCAGGCCTACAGAGCCGTTGATGAAGGCGTCGCCGCTGACGATCAGGCCGCGTACCGCATTCAGATTTAATGCCTGAATGCACTCTTGCGCCGCAGAGATCAGTTTTTCGTCAGCTTTAAACCCTGCCGGGCAGCCTGGAAGCTGACCAAACTCGTAGCCGAACGCGGTTACATCTGCGTCGTGATAGCGCGCTTCATCGGAAACGACGATATCGCCCACCTTCAGCGTCGGTGCCAGGCCGCCTGCAGAGCCGGTGTTGATAATCACGTCCGGCTGGCAACGTTCCAGCAGCAGGGTTGCGCCCATCGCGGCAGCGACTTTACCGATACCGGATTTCAGTAACGCGACATCCACCCCGTTAAGCTGACCGGTATAAATTTCACTTCCGCCGATGGAGAGCGTTTTACGGTTTTCGATTTTGTCACGCAGCAGCGTAACTTCTTCTTCCATTGCGCCAATGATGCCGATTTTCATAGATTTACTCGCGATATGCCCTATTTGGATGCATAGTCTACCATGGGGTTCAGGGGAAGCGCATTTCTCGCGATGGAGAGGCTATGGCAAAGATTGATTTTCGCAACAAAATTAACTGGGGTCGGCGCTACCGCTCGCCAGAAGGCGTCAGCTCTGAGCATGAAATTCTGCAAATATTCGAAAGCGATCGCGGGCGCATCATTAACTCCCCGGCGATTCGTCGTTTACAGCAGAAAACCCAGGTTTTTCCACTGGAGCGCAACGCTGCCGTGCGTACGCGCCTGACTCACTCACTGGAAGTGCAGCAGGTGGGGCGTTATATCGCGAAAGAAGTGCTCAGCCGTCTGAAAGAGAAAAAGCTGCTGGGGGCTTACGGGCTGGATGAGCTGACCGGGCCGTTCGAAAGCATCGTAGAGATGGCCTGCCTGATGCACGACATTGGTAACCCGCCGTTTGGTCATTTTGGCGAGGCGGCAATCAATGACTGGTTCCGCCAACGGCTGGTTCCGGCTGATGCCACCCAACAGCCGCTAAGCCACGATCGCTGCGTGGTTACTACTTTGCGCTTACTGGAAGGCGATGAGACGCTGAATGATTTGCGGCGAAAGGTACGTCAGGATCTCTGTCATTTCGAAGGTAATGCGCAGGGGATTCGTATGGTGCATACGTTAATGCGCATGAATCTTACCTGGGCGCAGGTCGGTTGTATTTTAAAATATACTCGCCCCGCCTGGTGGGCCAGCGATGTGCCGGCAAGCCACAGCTATTTAATGAAAAAACCTGGCTATTATTTGGCCGAAGAGCACTATATTGCGCGCTTACGTAAAGAACTGGATTTAGCTCCTTACAATCGTTTTCCCTTAACCTGGATTATGGAAGCAGCGGATGATATCTCCTATTGTGTAGCAGATCTTGAGGATGCGGTGGAAAAACGTATCTTTAGCGTCGAGCAGCTTTATCAACATTTACATGATGCCTGGCCTGAACATGGTAAAGGTTCTTTGTTCGCGCAGGTGGTCGAAAATGCCTGGGATAAATCGCGATCCAATTCATTAAGTCGCAGTACGGTCGATCAATTCTTTATGTATTTGCGCGTCAATACATTAAATAAGCTGGTGCCCTTCGCCGCCCAACGTTTTATTGATAATTTGCCAGAAATCTACCGCGGCGACTTTAATCATGCGCTGCTGGAAGATGAAAGCGATTATAGTCAGTTACTCGATCTTTATAAAAAAGTCGCTATAAAACATGTATTTAGTCATTCTGATGTCGAGATGCTTGAGCTTCAGGGTTACCGGGTGATTAGCGGGTTGCTGGAAATCTATTCTCCCCTGTTGAAATTATCGCAAAGTGACTTCACGTTGTTGGTTGAGAAAGAGCGTATCGTTTCACTGCCGATAGAATCGCGCCTGTTCCAGAAACTCTCGCGTAACCATCGACTGGCGTATATCGAGGCCGTAAATAAAGTCGCGCGTGACGCAGCAGAATTCCCGGTGATGGAATACTATTATCGCTGCCGGCTGATTCAGGACTATATCAGTGGGATGACCGATCTCTACGCGTGGGATGAATATCGGCGTCTGATGGCGGTGGAATAACCACGAGTTTTGTAAAGATGAACAATAAATTTTTACTTTTTCCAGCGTGTTAAGCGCGGAACTTAGCGTTAGAAAATGACTCTGATAGTCACGTACACAGCAACTTTGCATAATCTGAAATTGAGATTGAAACACATGAAAAAAACCACGTTAGCAATGAGTGCACTGGCTCTTAGTTTAAGTTTGGCATTGTCTCCGTTGTCCGCTAGCGCGGCTGAGACGGCGTCATCCGCCACTACCGCACAGCAAATGCCAAGCCTGGCGCCAATGCTGGAAAAAGTGATGCCGTCCGTAGTCAGTATCAACGTTGAAGGCAGCACGACCGTGAATACCCCACGTATGGGGCGTAATTTCCAGCAGTTCTTTGGCGACAATTCACCGTTCTGCCAGGACGGCTCTCCGTTCCAGAACTCGCCATTCTGCCAGGGCGGTGGGCCTGATGGTGGACAGGGTGGTGGCCAGCAGCAGAAATTCCAGGCGCTGGGTTCGGGCGTCGTGATTGACGCGGCGAAGGGCTATGTTGTGACTAACAACCATGTCGTCGATAACGCGACGACCATTAAGGTGCAACTGAGCGATGGGCGTAAATTTGACGCCAAAATCGTCGGCAAAGATCCGCGCTCCGATATTGCGCTGATCCAGATTCAGGATCCGAAAAACCTGACGGCAATTAAGATGGCAGATTCCGACGCGCTGCGCGTGGGGGACTATACCGTCGCTATCGGTAACCCGTTCGGTCTGGGTGAAACCGTGACCTCCGGTATCGTTTCGGCGCTGGGTCGTAGCGGCCTGAACGTTGAAAACTATGAAAACTTTATCCAGACCGATGCGGCGATTAACCGCGGTAACTCCGGCGGCGCACTGGTGAACCTGAACGGGGAACTGATCGGTATCAACACCGCGATTCTGGCACCTGACGGCGGCAACATTGGTATTGGTTTCGCTATCCCGAGCAATATGGTGAAAAACCTGACCTCGCAGATGGTGGAATTCGGCCAGGTGAAACGCGGCGAACTGGGTATCATGGGAACCGAGCTGAACTCCGAGCTGGCGAAAGCGATGAAAGTTGACGCTCAGCGCGGCGCATTCGTAAGCCAGGTGATGCCGAACTCTTCCGCAGCAAAAGCGGGGATTAAAGCGGGTGATGTGATCACCTCCCTGAACGGTAAACCAATCAGCAGCTTCGCGGCACTGCGCGCGCAGGTTGGCACCATGCCAATCGGCAGCAAAATCAGCCTCGGCCTGCTGCGCGACGGCAAACCGGTCACCGTGAGCCTGGAACTGCAACAGAGCAGCCAGAATCAGGTTGATTCCAGCTCCATCTTCAGCGGTATCGAAGGGGCGGAAATGAGCAATAAAGGCCAGGAAAAAGGCGTTGTGGTTAACACGGTGAAAGCCGGTTCCCCTGCGGCGCAGATTGGCCTGAAAAAAGGTGATGTCATTGTGGGGGCGAACCAGCAAGCGGTGAAAAATATCGCTGAGCTGCGCAAAATCCTCGACAGCAAACCGTCCGTACTGGCGCTGAACATTCAGCGTGGTGATAGCTCTATCTACCTGTTGATGCAGTAATCCCCTCTGCCAACCCTTTCCCTTTTCGGGGAAAGGGTTTTCTTATTGTTCTGTGAAGCCTTCCACAACTCCATATTTCTCACCCAGGCTTTGTGCATTTGCACAGTGCGGCGGTTAGCCATCTTTCTTATGCTGTAACCTGCTCACAGGAGGATTACATGGCTGGCTGGCATCTTGATACCAAAATGGCGCAGGATATCGTGGCGCGAACCATGCGCATTATCGACACCAACATCAACGTCATGGACGCCCGTGGTCGCATCATCGGTAGCGGCGATCGCGAGCGTATTGGTGAATTGCACGAAGGGGCGCTGTTGGTGCTTTCTCAGGGCCGCGTGGTGGACATTGACGATGCGGTCGCCAGGCATCTGCACGGCGTGCGTCAGGGGATCAACTTGCCGCTGCGACTGGAGGGCGAGATTGTTGGCGTTATCGGCCTGACTGGCGAGCCGGAGACGCTGCGTAAATATGGCGAACTGGTTTGCATGACCGCCGAAATGATGCTCGAACAGTCACGTCTGATGCACCTGCTGGCGCAGGATAGCCGTCTGCGTGAAGAGCTGGTCATGAACCTGATTCAGGCGGAGGAGAATACGCCCGCGTTAACCGAATGGGCGCAACGTCTGGGTATCGACTTGAACCAGCCGCGCGTGGTGGCGGTGGTGGAAGTGGACAGCGGGCAGCTTGGCGTGGATAGCGCAATGGCCGAGCTTCAGCAGTTGCAAAATGCGCTAACGACGCCTGAGCGTAATAACCTGATCGCGATTGTTTCACTGACTGAAATGGTGGTGCTGAAACCGGCACTGAACTCGTTTGGCCGCTGGGATGCGGAAGATCACCGCAAACGCGTCGAGCAACTCATCACGCGGATGAAAGAGAACGGACAGCTGCGTTTTCGTGTTTCGCTGGGTAACTATTTCACCGGGCCGGGCAGCATTGCGCGTTCTTACCGCACGGCGCGCACTACTATGATGGTGGGAAAACAGCGCATGCCGGAAAGCCGCAGCTATTTTTATCAGGATCTGATGCTACCCGTGCTGCTCGATAGTCTGCGGGGTGGGTGGCAGGCCAATGAGCTGGCCCGCCCGTTAACGCGTCTAAAAGCGATGGATAATAATGGATTACTCAGACGAACCCTGACGGCGTGGTTTCGCCATAATGTGCAGCCACTGGCGACATCGAAGGCGCTGTTTATACACCGTAATACGCTGGAGTATCGTCTGAATCGTATCTCGGAATTAACGGGGCTGGATTTGAGTAATTTTGACGATAGGTTGTTGTTGTATGTGGCGTTGCAGCTCGATGAGCAGCCGTAGCGGAACCGCGACCCCCCCTCACCCTGAGGGAGAGGGGTGCGACGGTGCCATGGGTTAAATGTGTGCGGTTTTCTCCCTCTCCCTGTGGGAGAGGGCCGGGGTGAGGGGCTATTTATTCCGCGTCAGTTTTTCCAGATCCGCTTCAATCTCGCTGATCTTATTCGTCACCACTGATTCCAGGTGACGCAGATCGTCCAGGATCTTACGCTTAAGATCCACCTCGGTGCGATCGCGCTGACAAATCTGATCCAGTTCATCAATCACATAGCGCAGGTTAGGGCTAATCTCCTGCACCTCTTTGTATCCCTGTCCAACGCCGTCGGCAGCAACGGTTTTGCGCTGGCGCGGATACTTAAACTTCACGCTTTTGGCGAAAAACTCACCCTTATCCTTCTGGAAGTAGATTTTCAGGATATCGTTGTTGGCTTCCTGCCGGAGGCTGTAACGATCGATTTCATCAGGATTGGTAATGCCCAAACTTTTCAGATTATCGTACATAGCGGTACCCTTGCTGTAATTTACCTATTGAATAATCAGTGAAAAAACCGTTTTCCGCCAGTTTGGAACGAAAAAAAAGCGGGGTAGCCCCCGCTTTAGCCTCTATCTTAATCGATAGTTCGCAGCAGTTCGTTGATGCCCACTTTGCCACGAGTTTTGGCGTCGACTTTCTTCACGATGACCGCGCAGTACAGGCTGTATTTGCCATCTTTTGATGGCAGGTTGCCGGAGACGACAACGGAGCCCGCCGGAACGCGACCATAGAAGACTTCGCCGGTTTCGCGGTCGTAGATTTTGGTGCTCTGGCCCAGGTATACGCCCATGGAGATAACAGAGCCTTCTTCCACAATCACGCCTTCAACGACTTCAGAGCGTGCGCCGATGAAGCAGTTGTCTTCGATGATGGTTGGGTTAGCCTGCAGCGGTTCCAGTACGCCGCCGATGCCGACGCCGCCAGACAGGTGAACGTTTTTACCGATTTGCGCGCAAGAGCCAACGGTTGCCCAGGTGTCAACCATGGAACCTTCGTCAACGTATGCGCCGATGTTAACGTAGGACGGCATCAGCACGGTGTTGCGCGCGATGTACGCACCCTGACGAACGGCCGCAGGTGGAACCACGCGGAAGCCTTCTTTCTGGAAGCGCGCTTCGTCGTAGTCCGCGAATTTCATCGGCACTTTATCGAAGTAGCGGCTTTCCGCACCATCGATAACCTGGTTATCGTTAATACGGAAAGAGAGCAGAACCGCTTTCTTCAACCACTGGTGAGTGACCCACTGGCCGTCAATTTTTTCAGCGACACGCAGCGCGCCGGAATCCAGTAATGAAATAACCTGGTTTACCGCTTCGCGGGTTACGGTGTCGACATTGTTTGGGGTAATGTCGGCGCGACGCTCGAAAGCGGACTCAATAACGTTCTGTAATTGCTGCATTGTTACTCTTTCCATCTGTGTAAAAAAAATGATTACCCTTTATCGTTTGGATTGAGGGCTGCTGTCAACCGTTGTTGTACCTCTAATTGCAGCGCATTATTAAGCGCACGCCGGTCGGCGGTGGCGATTATAAATAAATCTTCTACTCGTTCACCAATTGTCGTAATTCTGGCCCCGTGAAGGGAAATTCCGAGGTCGGCGAACACTTTCCCGACACGTGCCAATAGCCCTGGCTGATCGAGCGCAATCAGTTCGAGGAAAGATTTCCGGTCAGTATGCGTTGGCAGGAAATTCACCTCGGTATCGACGGAGAAGTGACGCAATTTTGCCGGCTGACGACGCGGCTGCGGTGCCTGCCAACTGCGTTGGGTAATGGCCTGTTCCAGCCCAAGACGAATAGCCTCATGGCGATCGGATGAGAGCGGGCTACCGTCGGGTTCCAGCACGATAAACGTATCCATTGCCATGCCGTCACGGGTGGTGAAAATCTGCGCGTCGTGCACGCTGAGGTTACGTCTGTCCAGCTCTGCACAGACCGCCGCAAAGAGGTAAGGGCGATCCGGGCTCCAGATGAAAATCTCGGTGCCGCCACGGGTGGCCTGCGGGCTTAACAGGATCATCGGTTCTGTGAGATCGTGCTGCAACAGGTGGCGGGCGTGCCAGGCAAGCTGATTTGGCGTGTGACGCACAAAGTAATTGGCGCGACAGCGGTTCCAGATTTGATGCAGCTTCTCTTCGTCAATGTTGTCCATGCGCAGCAGGGCCAGCGCCTGCATCTGGTGATGACGCACGCGTTCGCGCATATCCGGCGTGTTATCCATTCCCCGGCGCAGCTGTTTTTCGGTGGCGAAATAGAGTTCGCGCAACAGGCTTTGCTTCCAGCTGTTCCACAGGGTTTCATTGGTGGCACAAATATCAGCAACCGTCAGACACACCAGATAGCGCAGACGGTTTTCCGTTTGCACCAATTCAGCAAACTGTTTAATGACTTCCGGATCCTGAATATCACGCCGCTGAGCGGTGACGGACATTAGCAGATGATGGCGCACCAGCCAGGCAACCAGTTGCGTTTCGCGAGAATTCAGGCCGTGCAGTTCGGCAAACTTCAGCACGTCTTCCGCACCCAGAATGGAGTGATCCCCCCCGCGTCCTTTGGCGATATCGTGAAACAGTGCGGCTATCAGAATCAGTTCAGGATGGGTAAGACGCGGCCAGAGATCGACGCACAGCGGGTGGCGCGGGCGCGTCGCTTCTTCGGCAAAGCTTTCCAGTTTAAGCAGTACGCGAATGGTGTGTTCATCGACTGTGTAGGCGTGGAACAGGTCAAACTGCATTTGACCGACAATGTGCGACCACTGCGGCATATAGGCCCACAGCACGCTATGGCGATGCATCGGAAGCAGGCCGCGTTTCACTGCGCCGGGATGGCGCAGCATGCTGAGGAAAATCGAGCGGGCTTCCGGGATATAGCACAATGGCTGCGCCAGATGACGACGCGCATGGCGCAGGTGGCGCAGGGTTGTGGAGTAAATCCCGGTAATGGTGCTGTTGCGCACCATAATAAAGAACATGCGCAGAATCGCCTGCGGTTCGCGGATAAATAGCGTGTCATCGCGCAGGTCGATAAGCGTGCCGCGTAGCTGAAAATCATCGTCAATCGGGCGCGGTTTTTCATCTTCCGTCAGGGCGAGAATCGCCTCGTCAAAAAGCTGAAGCAGCATATGATTGAGCTCGCCGACGCGGCGCGTCACGCGGTAGAAATCCTTCATCATGTGTTCAACCGGCTGATTGCCTTCGCCGCCGTAGTTAAGGCGCTGGGCGACGCTAAGCTGGCGGTCGAACAGGAGGCGGTTGTCGTAGCGGTTGAGTTCAAGATGCAGGGCGAAACGGATTCGCCACAGCAGATGCAGACACTCATTGAGTTCGTTACGCTCGGCTTCGGTCAAAAAGCCAAAACCGACCATTTCATCCAGAGAGGTGGCGCCAAAGTGACGGCGAGCGACCCACTGTAAGGTGTGGATATCCCGCAGGCCGCCGGGGCTGCTTTTTATATCCGGCTCAAGATTATAGCTGGTGCCGTGATAGCGCTGGTGACGTGCGTTTTGCTCTTCTACTTTCGCCGGGAAGAATTTTTCTGACGGCCAGAAGCCTTCGCTGAAAATGTGTTTTTGCAGTTCCAGGAACAGGGCGACATCGCCAATCAGCAGGCGTGATTCAATCAGGTTAGTGGCAACGGTCAGATCTGAAAGACCTTCCAGCAGGCACTCTTCCAGCGTTCGTACGCTATGGCCCACTTCCAGCTTGAGATCCCAGAGTAGCGTTAATAGCTCGCCAATTTTCTGCGCCTGTTCATCGGGCAGTTTCTTACGGCTTAAAATCAGGAGATCGATGTCGGAAAGCGGATGTAATTCACCGCGTCCGTACCCGCCAACGGCAACCAGCGCGGCGTCTTCCACTTCACCAAAACCGTATTGAAGCCAGAGGCGCTGCAGGAGCTGGTCGATGAATTCGGTGCGCGCTTCGATGAGCTGTTCGGCGGAAATGCCGCTGTCAAAGGCTTCTCCCAGCCACCGCTGGAAAGCATCAAGATGGGCTTTGATGGTGGCAATGTTCAGCATATCCGCAGGCCAGGCACCGGGATTCTGCGGCTGATTGGGAAGGGTGGGGAGTGCGGTATTCGCGAGCTGTTCAGGAAGAGTTTTCATTGATGTTTGCGCCACCCATATAAAAGCCGGATGACGGCGCAAGCGCCTTATCCGGCCTACTGGAGAGAGCAATTTGTAGGCCTGATAAGATGCGTTGGCATCGCCATCAGGCAAATCAATTATTCGTCGTGCGAGATAACCGCCGGGATGGTGTCATCCTTACGCAGCGTCAGAATTTCGCAGCCGTTAGCCGTTACCACAATAGTATGCTCGTACTGCGCAGACAAGCTGCGGTCTTTGGTTTTTACCGTCCAGCCATCTTTCATGGTACGAATACGGTAATCACCGGCGTTCAGCATCGGTTCGATGGTGAAGGTCATGCCTTCTTTCAGTACCACGCCGCCGTCATCTGCATCATAGTGCAGTACCTGCGGTTCTTCGTGGAAGCCGCGACCGATACCGTGACCACAGTATTCGCGTACCACCGAGAAACCTTCTGCTTCCGCGTACTTCTGAATCGCCGCGCCGATGGTGCGCAGGCGGATGCCCGGTTTTACCATTTTGATGCCCAGATAGAGGCTTTCCTGGGTGACGCGGCACAGGCGCTCGCCCAGAATGGTTGGTTTGCCGACGATGAACATTTTTGAGGTGTCACCGTGGAACTCGTCTTTAATAACGGTTACATCGATGTTAACGATGTCGCCATCTTTCAGATGTTTAGCATCGTCGGGGATCCCGTGGCAGACCACTTCGTTAATAGAGATGCAGACTGATTTTGGATAACCGTGATAGCCGAGGCAGGCGGAGATCGCATGCTGGTGGTTGACGATCCAGTCATCGCAGATGCGATCCAGCTCGCCGGTGCTCACGCCCGGTTTGATGTGCTGCTCGATCATCTCCAGCACTTCGGCTGCCAGACGACCCGCGACGCGCATCTTTTCGATTTCTTCAGGTGTTTTAATAGAAATAGCCATGGAGTTTGTCCATCAGGGTCGAATTTATCGACAATAATTGTGTAAGTGCTATCAATGTTAACAGTCTGAAGCATCCACTACCAGATTGAGAATCAGTTACAGCATAGAGTGCCAACAATTATTGGTGTCTGCGGCGTATTTGTGGTATAAAGCGCGCCGGACTTCCGTTCCATTTGATATACACAGAATGGACTGAAGCGACAATCTCACTTTGTGTAACAACACACACGTATCGACACATGTTCCGGGGTGCCCTTCGGGGTCGGTAATATGGGATACGTGGAGGCATAACCCCAACTTAATCTATAGAGGTTTTAAATCATGGCAACTGTTTCCATGCGCGACATGCTCAAGGCTGGTGTTCACTTTGGTCACCAGACCCGTTACTGGAACCCGAAAATGAAGCCTTTCATCTTCGGCGCACGTAACAAAGTTCACATCATCAACCTTGAGAAAACTGTACCGATGTTCAACGAAGCGCTGGCTGAACTGAACAAGATCTCTGCTCGTAAAGGTAAAATCCTTTTCGTTGGTACTAAACGCGCTGCAAGCGAAGCGGTGAAAGAAGCTGCTAACAGCTGCGACCAGTTCTTCGTGAACCATCGCTGGCTGGGCGGTATGCTGACTAACTGGAAAACCGTTCGTCAGTCCATCAAACGTCTGAAAGACCTGGAAACTCAGTCTCAGGACGGTACTTTCGACAAGCTGACCAAGAAAGAAGCGCTGATGCGTACTCGTGAGCTTGAGAAACTGGAAAACAGCCTGGGCGGTATCAAAGACATGGGCGGCCTGCCGGACGCACTGTTCGTCATCGATGCTGACCACGAACACATCGCTATCAAAGAAGCGAACAACCTGGGTATTCCAGTGTTCTCTATCGTTGATACCAACTCCGATCCAGACGGCGTTGATTTCGTTATCCCGGGTAACGACGATGCAATCCGTGCTGTAACCCTGTACCTGAGCGCTGTAGCGGCTACCGTTCGTGAAGGCCGTTCTTCTGACCTGGCTTCCCAGGCTGAAGAAAGCTTCGTAGAAGCTGAGTAATAAGGCTTGATAACTCCCCCGAAAGTGTCCGAGTTGCAGTAACGAGTAATGTCTACGTGCTGCGGCTCATAACTGGAAGGGGAGAGCCCTTATAGACCAGGTAGTACACGTTTGGTTAGGGGGCCTGTTTATGGCCCCCTTTTTTCACTTTTATATCTGTGCGGATCAACGCCGGGCAGATCAAATCTTCCGAGGATTTTAGAATGGCTGAAATTACCGCATCCCTGGTAAAAGAGCTGCGTGAACGTACCGGCGCAGGCATGATGGATTGCAAAAAAGCACTGACTGAAGCTAATGGCGACATCGAGCTGGCAATCGAAAACATGCGTAAATCTGGCGCGATCAAAGCGGCTAAAAAAGCTGGCAACGTTGCTGCTGACGGCGTGATCAAAACCAAAATCGAAGGCAACTTCGGCGTGATTCTGGAAGTTAACTGCCAGACTGACTTCGTTGCTAAAGACGGTGGTTTCCAGGCGTTCGCAGACAAAGTTCTGGACGCAGCTGTTGCTGGTAAAGTAACTGACGTTGAAGTTCTGAAAGCACAGTTCGAAGAAGAGCGTGTTGCACTGGTTGCTAAAATCGGTGAAAACATCAACATCCGTCGCGTTGCAATCCTGGAAGGCGACGTTCTGGGTAGCTACCAGCACGGTGCGCGCATCGGTGTTCTGGTTGCGGCTAAAGGCGCTGATGAAGAGCTGGTTAAACACCTGGCGATGCACGTTGCTGCAAGCAAACCAGAATTCGTTAAACCAGAAGACGTGTCTGCTGAAGTGGTAGAGAAAGAATACCAGGTACAGCTGGACATCGCGATGCAGTCTGGTAAGCCGAAAGAAATCGCAGAGAAAATGGTTGAAGGCCGCATGAAGAAATTCACCGGCGAAGTTTCTCTGACTGGTCAGCCTTTCGTAATGGACCCGAGCAAAAACGTGGGCCAGCTGCTGAAAGAGCACAACGCTGACGTGACTGGCTTCATCCGCTTTGAAGTGGGCGAAGGCATCGAGAAAGTTGAAGCTGACTTCGCAGCAGAAGTTGCTGCAATGTCTAAACAGTCTTAATTGCACTGTTCGGAGCCGCCTCAGGGCGGCTCCTTTTTGTACCCGTCATGTGAAAATCAGCCAGCTCTTATAGGGGCGAATCGGCAGGAAGCGCATGATGTCACCTGATTTAATTCATCCCATTCGTGACACTCGCAGGAAAGAAAATGGCTACCAACGCAAAACCCGTCTACAAACGCATTCTGCTTAAACTGAGCGGCGAAGCATTGCAGGGGACTGAAGGTTTCGGTATTGACGCAAGCATCCTTGACCGTATGGCGCAAGAGATTAAAGAACTTGTTGAACTGGGCATTCAGGTTGGCGTAGTGATTGGCGGCGGTAACCTGTTCCGCGGTGCAGGTCTGGCGAAAGCGGGTATGAACCGCGTTGTGGGCGACCACATGGGCATGCTGGCCACGGTAATGAATGGCCTGGCAATGCGTGACGCACTGCATCGCGCCTATGTGAACGCTCGCCTGATGTCTGCCATTCCGCTGAACGGCGTGTGCGACAACTACAGCTGGGCAGAGGCGATTAGCCTGCTGCGCAACAACCGCGTGGTGATCCTCTCCGCAGGTACCGGTAACCCATTCTTCACAACTGATTCCGCAGCGTGTCTGCGCGGTATTGAAATTGAAGCCGACGTGGTGCTGAAAGCGACTAAAGTCGACGGTGTGTTTACCGCTGACCCGGCGAAAGATCCTACGGCGACCATGTACGAACAGCTGACTTACAGCGAAGTACTGGATAAAGAACTGAAAGTCATGGATCTGGCGGCGTTTACGCTGGCTCGTGACCACAAATTGCCGATTCGCGTATTCAACATGAACAAACCTGGCGCGCTGCGTCGCGTGGTCATGGGCGAAAAAGAAGGCACTTTAATCACGGAATAATTTCCGTCGAGGCCAAATACGGGTAAGATTCCGCTTTAATCATGCGGGTCACTTACCCGGTGGCATATTTTAAACAGGACTATACTTAGCGCATCTGTGCTACCGTCTGGTCTGACTGAGACAAGTTTTCAAGGATTCGTAACGTGATTAGCGATATCAGAAAAGATGCTGAAGTGCGCATGGACAAATGCGTAGAAGCGTTCAAAAACCAAATCAGCAAAATACGCACGGGTCGTGCTTCTCCCAGCCTGCTGGACGGCATCGTCGTTGAGTATTACGGCACCCCGACTCCGCTGCGTCAGCTGGCGAACGTCACTGTAGAAGATACCCGTACACTGAAAATCAACGTGTTCGACCGTTCTATGGGCCCGGCTGTTGAGAAAGCGATTATGGCGTCTGATCTTGGTCTGAACCCAAGCTCTGCAGGCACCGACATCCGCGTTCCGCTGCCGCCGTTGACTGAAGAGCGCCGTAAAGACCTGATCAAAGTGGTGCGTGGTGAAGCTGAGCAGGGCCGTGTCTCTGTGCGTAACGTCCGTCGCGACGCGAACGACAAAGTGAAAGCGCTGCTGAAAGACAAAGAGATCAGCGAAGATGACGATCGCCGTTCTCAGGACGACGTGCAGAAACTGACCGATGCTGCTATCAAGAAAATTGACGCGGCGCTGGCAGAAAAAGAAGCGGAACTGATGCAGTTCTAATCTGCATTCGTTTGCAGGAAAAAAACGCCGTACAGGAAGCGTATCGCTTTGCTGGCGGCGTTTTGCATTTATACTCTTCACCCTTCAAGTCGCTAAGCTGGACCTTTCATGAAGCAAATAACCGTTCTTGGCTCAACGGGCTCAATTGGCTGTAGCACGCTGGATGTTGTGCGCCATAACGCTGACCATTTCTCCGTAGCCGCGCTGGTTGCCGGTAAAAACGTTGAACGCATAGTAGAGCAGTGTTTGGAGTTTTCCCCGCGTTTCGCGGTGATGGATGACGCCCATAGCGCCGAGGCGGTGAAAATCGCCCTGCGTGAACACGGCAGCCGCACCGACGTCATGTGTGGGCAACAGGCGGCGTGTGAAGTGGCCGCGCTGGATGACGTTGATCAGGTGATGGCCGCCATTGTTGGCGCGGCGGGTCTGGTACCGACACTTGCCGCGATTCATGCCGGCAAAACGGTTTTACTGGCGAACAAAGAGTCGCTGGTGACCTGCGGACGCCTGTTCCTGGAAGCGGTAAAAGCCAGCGGTGCGCAACTTTTACCTGTCGACAGCGAACATAACGCCATCTTTCAGAGTTTGCCGCAAACTTTTCAGCAAGACCTGGGGTACGCTGATCTCGGGCAGCATGGCGTTACGTCCATTCTGCTTACCGGGTCTGGTGGCCCGTTCCGTGAGACGCCAATCAGTGAACTGCGCGCAATGACGCCGGATCAGGCTTGTCGTCATCCGAACTGGTCGATGGGGCGCAAAATTTCCGTCGATTCGGCCACCATGATGAATAAAGGTCTCGAATACATTGAAGCCCGCTGGCTGTTCAACGCCTCTGCCGCACAAATGGAAGTGGTGATTCATCCGCAGTCGGTGATCCACTCGATGGTGCGCTATAAAGACGGTAGCGTCATTGCGCAACTGGGCGAGCCGGATATGCGCACGCCTATCGCCAATGCGATGGCCTGGCCGGGGCGTGCAGATTCCGGCGTTAAACCGCTCGATTTCTGCAAGCTGGGCGCACTGACGTTTAGCGAGCCGGATTACGATCGTTATCCTTGCCTTAAGCTGGCGATGGACGCGTTTGAACAGGGGCAGGCAGCGACCACCGCACTGAATGCGGCGAATGAAATTACCGTTGCCGCGTTCCTGGATTCGCAGATTCGCTTTACTGATATCGCGGCGGCGAACCTGGGTGTGCTCGATGCGATGTCGCTTGCGGAGCCGCAGTCCGTTGATGAGGTGCTGGCGATTGACGCGCGTGCGCGTGATGTGGCGCGAAAACAAGTGATGCGTTTCGCAAGCTGAGGATTATCAGCCTGGGAACTGTCATGGTATTTGTTAGCGTCTGGCTTCAGTGATATAGTCTGCGCCACCGATTGCGCCTCTATTTTCAGGGGCAATCGTGAAAGCCGTGCTTCAACACGGCTTTTTTGCGACAGAAATATCAGTATTCCGGGGTACCGCTCATTCCTTTTCATGGACTAAAAACGCGTTATGTTGTCTGCTAATCAACCAATCAGCGAAAATGTGCCTGCCCACGGGTGTCGCCATGTGGCTATCATCATGGACGGCAATGGTCGCTGGGCGAAGAGACAAGGGAAGATTCGCGCCTTTGGACATAAAGCCGGGGCGAAGTCTGTTCGCCGCGCCGTGTCGTATGCGGCGAATAATGGCATTGAAGCATTAACCCTTTATGCGTTCAGCAGTGAAAACTGGAACCGCCCCGAGCAAGAAGTTAGCGCATTGATGGAGCTTTTCGTGTGGGCGCTGGATAGCGAAGTCAAAAGCCTGCATCGCCACAATGTGCGGTTGCGTATCATCGGTGATACCAGCCGGTTTAACGCCCGCCTGCAGGAGCGCATCCGAAAGGCGGAAGCGATAACCGAAAATAATACCGGGCTGACGTTGAATATCGCCGCTAATTATGGTGGCCGTTGGGATATTATTCAGGGAGTTCAGCGATTGGCTGAACAGGTTCAGGAAGGGTTACTCCGTCCCGATCACATCAGTGAAGATCTGCTGAGTCAGCAAATCTGCATGCATGAACTGGCTCCCGTAGATTTAGTAATTAGGACAGGGGGAGAACATCGAATCAGTAATTTTCTTATCTGGCAAATCGCCTATGCTGAACTTTACTTTACCGATGTTCTTTGGCCCGATTTCGATGAACAAGACTTTGAGGGTGCGCTGCATGCTTTTGCGAATCGCGAGCGTCGTTTCGGCGGCACCGAGCCTGGTGGCGAAAAGGCCTGATGGGGGTAGCTTTTGCTGAAGTATCGCCTGATTTCTGCATTAATTTTAATACCCGTTGTTATTGCGGCGCTGTTTTTGCTGCCGCCAGTCGGGTTCGCCATTGTTACGCTGGTCGTCTGTATGCTGGCCGCGTGGGAATGGGGACAACTGAGCGGATTTAGCTCGCGTACGCAGCGGGTATGGCTGGCGGTACTTTGCGGCCTGTTGTTGGCGGTGATGCTCTTCTTGCTTCCTGAGTATCATCATAACCTTCATCAACCGGTTGTAGAGATTTCGCTGTGGGCCTCACTGGCGTGGTGGGTTGTGGCGCTGGTACTGGTGTTGACCTATCCGGGTTCAGCGGCGTCATGGCGTCATTCAAAAACGCTGCGTCTGCTGTTTGGCCTCCTGACTATCGTGCCGTTCTTCTGGGGTATGGTCGCGTTACGCGCATGGCACTATGACGACAACCACTACAGCGGCGCGCTGTGGCTGCTGTATGTCATGATCCTCGTCTGGGGGGCGGATTCCGGTGCGTATATGTTTGGCAAGCTGTTTGGCAAGCATAAGCTGGCACCGAAGGTTTCTCCGGGGAAAACCTGGCAAGGATTTATCGGTGGCCTGATTACAGCCGCAGTCATTTCCTGGGCCTATGGATTGTGGGCAAATCTGGACGTAGCCCCCTCAACGCTATTAATATGCTCCATTGTCGCCGCGCTGGCTTCTGTGCTGGGCGATTTGACCGAGAGCATGTTTAAACGTGAAGCCGGTATCAAGGACAGTGGACATTTGATCCCCGGTCACGGCGGAATTCTGGACCGAATTGATAGCCTGACGGCGGCGGTTCCCGTATTCGCGTGCTTGCTGTTGTTAGTTTTCAGGACGATTTAACGGATGGGTCTATGCTGAGCATACTCTGGAATCTGGCGGCATTTATTGTTGCCCTGGGTGTATTGATCACCGTCCATGAATTTGGTCACTTCTGGGTTGCTCGCCGCTGTGGCGTTCGCGTGGAGCGTTTTTCTATTGGTTTTGGGAAATCGCTCTGGCGTCGCGTTGATAAACACGGCACCGAATTTGTTATCGCCCTTATCCCCCTGGGCGGTTACGTCAAAATGCTGGATGAGCGCGTCGAGCCGGTTGCGCCGGAGATGCGTCATTTCGCATTCAACAACAAAACGGTCGGCCAGCGTGCCGCCGTTATTGCTGCCGGCCCTGTCGCTAACTTCCTTTTTGCTATCTTCGCTTACTGGCTGGTGTTTATCATTGGCGTTCCTGGCGTGCGTCCGGTTGTCGGTGAAATAACCCCCAATTCGATTGCGGCAGAAGCACAAATTGCACCAGGCACGGAACTAAAAGCCGTAGATGGTATCGAAACGCCTGATTGGGATGCAGTGCGTTTGGCGATGGTCGCGAAAATTGGCGACGAGCGTGCCACCCTCACTGTTGCTCCTTTCGGGAGTGAACAGCGTCAGGATAAAATCCTGAATTTGCAGCACTGGGCGTTCGAACCGGATAAAGAAGATCCTATCGCTTCACTCGGTATTCGTCCGCGCGGTGCGCAGATTGAACCTGTTCTCGCTGAGATTCAGGCCGACTCTGCTGCCAGCAAAGCCGGTTTGCAAGCTGGCGACAGGATCGTTAAAGTCGATGGTCAGCCGCTGGAAAACTGGATGATGTTTGTCACGCTGGTGCGTGATAACCCCGGTAAAGGACTGCGGTTAGATATCGAAAGACAGGGGAGTCCCTTGTCTTTGACGCTGATACCGGATACAAAACACGGTAACGGAAAGGCGGAAGGGTTTGCGGGTGTGGTACCAAAAGTTATCCCGCTACCTGACGAATACAAAACAGTGCGCCAGTATGGGCCGTTTAGCGCCATCGCTCAGGCCACGGATAAAACGTGGCAGTTGATGAAGCTGACGGTTAGCATGCTGGGCAAATTGATCACCGGTGACGTCAAACTGAACAACCTCAGTGGGCCGATTTCGATCGCTCAGGGGGCTGGGATGTCAGCGGAGTACGGGTTGATTTACTATCTGATGTTTCTTGCGCTCATCAGTGTAAATCTGGGTATCATCAACCTGTTCCCGCTCCCCGTGTTAGATGGGGGACATCTGCTGTTTTTGGCGATTGAAAAGCTGAAGGGCGGTCCGGTATCCGAGCGAGTTCAAGACTTTAGTTATCGCATTGGCTCAATATTGCTGGTGCTGTTAATGGGGCTTGCACTTTTCAATGATTTCTCTCGGTTATGAGAGTTAGTTAGGAAGAACGCATAATAACGATGGCGATGAAAAAGTTGCTTATAGCGTCGCTGCTGTTTAGCAGCGCGACCGTATACGGTGCTGACGGGTTCGTAGTGAAGGACATTCATTTCGAAGGCTTGCAGCGAGTCGCTGTTGGTGCGGCCCTCCTCAGTATGCCAGTACGTCCTGGTGATACCATAACTGATGACGATATCAGTAATACCATTCGCGCACTGTTTGCCACTGGCAACTTTGAGGACGTTCGCGTTCTGAGAGACGGCGATACGTTACTGGTTCAGGTCAAAGAGCGTCCAACGATTGCCAGCATCACCTTCTCCGGCAACAAGTCGGTGAAAGATGACATGCTGAAGCAGAACCTTGAAGCATCAGGCGTTCGGGTTGGTGAATCTCTTGACCGCACCACCCTTTCGGATATCGAAAAAGGGCTCGAAGACTTCTACTACAGCGTGGGTAAATACAGCGCAAGTGTAAAAGCCGTTGTCACCCCGCTGCCACGTAACCGTGTCGATCTGAAACTGGTCTTCCAGGAAGGCGTCTCCGCGCAAATCCAGCAGATCAACATCGTGGGCAACCACGCGTTCAGTACGGAAGATCTCATCTCAAACTTCCAGTTGCGTGATGAAGTGCCATGGTGGAACGTCGTCGGCGATCGTAAATATCAGAAACAGAAACTGGCGGGCGACCTTGAAACCCTGCGCAGCTACTATCTGGATCGCGGTTACGCACGTTTCAACATCGACTCCACGCAGGTGAGCCTGACGCCAGATAAAAAAGGCATCTACATCACCGTTAACGTGACGGAAGGCGATCAATACAAACTCGATAGCGTGCAGGTGAGCGGTAATCTTGCTGGTCACTCCGCTGAAATCGAAGCGCTGACCAAAATCGAGCCGGGCGAGCTGTATAACGGCACCAAAGTGACCAAAATGGAAGATGACATTAAAAAGCTTCTGGGTCGCTATGGTTACGCCTATCCACGCGTTCAGTCTCAGCCGGAAATCAACGATGCGGATAAAACCGTTAAACTGCATGTGAACGTTGATGCGGGTAACCGTTTCTACGTGCGCAAAATCCGCTTTGAAGGTAACGACACCTCCAAAGATGCCGTTCTGCGTCGCGAAATGCGTCAGATGGAAGGGGCATGGCTGGGTAGCGATCTCGTTGACCAGGGTAAAGAGCGTCTGAACCGTCTGGGTTACTTCGAAACTGTTGATACCGACACCCAACGCGTACCGGGCAGCCCGGACCAGGTGGATGTGGTTTACAAGGTGAAAGAGCGTAACACCGGTAGCTTCAACTTCGGTATCGGTTACGGTACGGAAAGCGGCGTCAGCTTCCAGGTTGGCGTACAGCAGGATAACTGGTTAGGTACGGGCTACTCCGTGGGTATCAACGGCACCAAGAACGACTACCAGACTTATTCTGAGTTTTCTGTGACCAACCCGTACTTTACGGTCGATGGCGTGAGTCTCGGCGGTCGTATCTTCTACAATGACTTTAAAGCGGATGATGCGGACCTCTCCTCCTATACCAACAAAAGTTATGGTGTAGACGGAACGCTGGGCTTCCCGATCAACGAATACAACACGCTGCGTGCGGGTCTGGGCTATGTCCATAACGACCTGTCTAACATGCAGCCGCAGGTAGCGATGAACCGTTATCTGGATTCCATTGGTCAGAATGCCAGCAAAACGTCTGATGATAATAACTTCTCGGCGGATGACTTCACCTTCAACTATGGTTGGACGTATAACAAACTGGACCGCGGTTACTTCCCGACGGACGGTTCGCGCGTTAACCTGAACGGTAAGGTCACCATTCCGGGCTCGGATAACGAGTTCTATAAAGTCACGCTGGATACCGCGTCCTACTTCCCGATTGATGACGACCACAAGTGGGTTGTTCTGGGTCGTACGCGTTGGGGTTACGGTGATGGCCTGGGCGGCAAAGAACTGCCGTTCTATGAAAACTTCTATGCCGGTGGTTCCAGCACCGTACGTGGCTTCCAGTCGAACAACATCGGTCCTAAGGCGGCTTACTATGGCCCGGGCACCGATAACTGTGAAACCACCAAAGACGGTAAACCTGGCATCTGTAATTCAGATGATGCAGTCGGCGGGAACGCCATGGCTGTTGCCAGCATGGAACTGATTGTACCTACGCCGTTCGTGAGTGATAAATACGCGAACTCAATCCGTACGTCCGTCTTCTGGGATGCGGGTACTGTGTGGGATACAAACTGGAAAGACACTGCAGAGACGCGTGCCGCGGGGATCCCTGACTACAGCGATCCAAGCAACATCCGTATGTCTGCGGGTATCGCATTACAATGGATGTCCCCATTGGGGCCGTTGGTCTTCTCCTACGCCCAGCCGTTCAAGAAATACGATGGAGACAAAGCCGAGCAATTCCAGTTTAACATTGGTAAAACCTGGTAATTGCTCACTTGCAAAGGAATGCAGTGCAGTGTAGTGACGCTGTATAGGCATAGCGTTAAGTGGCCTTCGGGCCACACAAAAAACGGTACCTTCGGGTACGCATGGGATGGTAAGGAGTTTTATTGTGAAAAAGTGGTTAGTAGCTGCAGGGTTAGGTTTAGCAATGGCTGCGTCTGCTCAGGCAGCAGATAAAATCGCAATTGTTAACATGGGCAACCTGTTCCAACAAGTTGCACAGAAAACCGGTGTTTCCAGCACGCTGGAAAATGAGTTCAAAGGCCGTGCCAGCGAACTTCAGCGTATGGAAGGCGACCTGCAGTCTAAAATGCAGCGTCTGCAGTCCATGAAAGCCGGTTCAGACCGCACCAAGCTGGAAAAAGACATCACTTCTCAGCGTCAGACTTTCGCACAGAAAGCTCAGGCATTTGAGCAGGATCGCCAGCGTCGTACCAACGAAGAGCGCGGCAAACTGGTTACCCGTATCCAGACTGCTGTGAAATCTGTTGCAAATAGCCAGAGCATCGACCTGGTTGTTGACGCTAACGCCGTTGCATTCAACAGCAGCGATGTGAAAGACATCACCGCTGATGTACTGAAACAGGTTAAATAAGTAATGCCTTCAATTCGACTGGCTGATCTCGCGCAGCAGTTGGATGCGGAATTACACGGTGATGGCGATATCGTCATCACCGCTGTCGCGTCCATGCAATCCGCGACCACAGGCCATATTACGTTCATGGTGAATCCTAAATACCGTGAGCACCTGGCCGCTTGCCAGGCCTCTGCCGTCGTCATGACCGCAGACGATCTTCCTTTTGCCAACAGCGCGGCGCTGGTAGTGAAAAATCCCTACCTGACTTACGCCCGTATGGCCCAAATTTTAGATACTACGCCGCAACCGGCGCAGGATATCGCTCCCAGCGCAGTCATTGACTCTACGGCGACGCTTGGCAAAAACGTCTCTATCGGCGCGAACGCGGTGATTGAATCTGACGTCGTGCTTGGCGATAACGTGGTGATTGGCGCTGGCTGTTTCGTCGGAAAAAAGACGAAAATCGGCGCAGGTTCACGTCTGTGGGCAAACGTAAGCATTTACCACGACATCGAGATCGGTGAGAATTGCCTTATCCAGTCCAGCACCGTGATCGGCGCGGATGGGTTTGGTTATGCCAACGATCGCGGTAACTGGGTTAAGATCCCACAATTAGGTCGCGTGATTATTGGCGATCGCGTGGAGATCGGTGCCTGTACCACCATTGACCGTGGCGCACTTGACGATACGGTGATCGGCAACGGTGTTATCATTGATAACCAGTGCCAGATTGCACATAACGTGGTGATTGGCGACAATACCGCCGTCGCCGGTGGCGTCATTATGGCCGGCAGCCTGAAAATTGGCCGTTACTGCATGATTGGCGGTGCCAGCGTCATTAATGGTCACATGGAAATTTGCGACAAGGTCACAGTAACCGGCATGGGCATGGTGATGCGCCCGATTACTGAGCCTGGCGTCTATTCTTCTGGTATTCCGCTTCAGCCGAATAAGGCGTGGCGTAAGACAGCAGCACTGGTGATGAATATTGATGATATGAGCAAGCGTCTGAAGGCTATAGAGCGCAAGATCAATCAACAAGACTAAACAGTCACCCACATTGGATTGTCGCCGAATTTATTGGGCTAAGCCCTGTGATGACCGAGCGACATTTATCGGCCTGTCGGCTTTCTGAGAATCCGGCAGGCCGTGTTATTATTGCCATTCAGTATATTTTGACAGGAAGAGTATTTTGACTACCGACACTCATACTCTGCACATTGAAGAGATTTTAGAACTTCTGCCGCACCGTTACCCGTTCTTACTGGTTGATCGCGTGCTGGATTTTGAAGAAGGTCGTTTTCTGCGCGCAGTGAAAAACATTTCCGTAAATGAGCCGTTTTTCCAGGGGCACTTCCCTGGTAAGCCGATTTTACCTGGCGTGCTGATTCTGGAAGCGATGGCGCAGGCGACCGGTATTCTGGCGTTCAAAAGCGTGGGTAAACTGGAACCAGGCGAACTTTACTACTTCGCAGGTATCGACGAAGCGCGCTTCAAGCGCCCGGTTGTGCCTGGCGATCAGATGATTATGGAAGTCACCTTCGAGAAAACCCGTCGCGGCCTGACTCGCTTTAAGGGCGTTGCGCTGGTTGACGGCAAGGTTGTTTGCGAAGCGACTATGATGTGTGCGCGTAGCCGGGAGGCCTGATCCGTGATTGATAAAACCGCCTTTATCCATCCTACCGCCATTGTTGAAGACGGTGCCGTAATCGGTGCTAACGTTCACATTGGCCCGTTTTGTATTGTGGGGTCCAACGTCGAAATCGGCGAAGGTACCGTACTGAAGTCTCACGTTGTTGTTAACGGCATTACCAAAATTGGCCGTGATAACGAGATTTATCAGTTCGCCTCCATCGGTGAAGTGAACCAGGATCTGAAATACGCTGGGGAACCGACTCGCGTGGAGATTGGCGATCGCAACCGCATTCGCGAAAGCGTCACCATTCATCGTGGCACAGTACAGGGCGGTGGATTGACGAAGGTGGGTAGCGATAACCTGCTGATGATCAACGCGCACGTCGCGCATGATTGCCAGCTTGGCGATCGCTGTATCCTTGCCAACAACGCCACGTTGGCAGGCCACGTAACGCTCGACGACTATGTGATTATCGGCGGTATGACTGCAGTCCATCAGTTCTGCATTATTGGTGCACACGTGATGGTTGGCGGTTGTTCCGGCGTTGCGCAGGACGTTCCACCGTTCGTGATCGCGCAGGGCAACCATGCCACGCCGTTTGGGGTGAACATCGAAGGTCTGAAACGTCGCGGCTTTAGCCGTGAAGCGATTACTGCTATCCGTAATGCGTACAAAGCCTTGTACCGTAACGGTAAAACGCTGGATGAAGCGAAAGTAGAAATCGCTGAACTGGCTGAGCAGTATCCGGAAGTTAAAGCGTTTACGGAATTCTTCGCGCGTTCAACTCGCGGTTTGATTCGTTAATGACTGAGCAGCGTCCATTAACGATTGCCCTGGTCGCCGGAGAAACTTCCGGCGATATTCTTGGCGCTGGCCTGATCCGTGCCCTCAAGGCGCGGGTTCCCAATGCGCGGTTTGTCGGCGTTGCCGGCCCGCGTATGCAGGCAGAAGGCTGTGAAGCCTGGTATGAAATGGAAGAGCTGGCGGTGATGGGGATTGTCGAAGTCCTCGGACGTTTGCGTCGTCTGTTACATATTCGAGCCGATCTCACAAAGCGTTTTACTGACCTGCAACCCGATGTTTTCGTCGGCATTGATGCCCCAGATTTCAACATCACTCTTGAGGGGAACCTGAAGAAGCAGGGCATTAAAACCATTCACTATGTCAGCCCGTCCGTCTGGGCCTGGCGACAGAAACGCGTTTTCAAAATAGGCAGAGCCACCGATCTGGTGCTCGCATTTCTGCCTTTCGAAAAAGCGTTTTACGACAAATTTAATGTTCCCTGCCGCTTTATTGGCCACACCATGGCCGACGCCATGCCGCTGGATCCCGATAAAAACGCGGCGCGGGATGTGCTGGGTATTCCACATGATGCGCACTGTCTGGCCCTGCTGCCGGGCAGTCGTGGCGCGGAAGTGGAAATGCTCAGCGCTGATTTTCTGAAAACGGCGCAAATTCTGCGTCATCACTATCCGGATCTGGAAGTGGTGGTCCCGCTGGTGAATGCCAAACGCCGTGAACAGTTCGAACGTATTAAAGCCGAGGTTGCGCCGGATCTGCACGTTCACCTGCTGGATGGCATGGGGCGTGAAGCGATGGTTGCCAGCGATGCGGCACTGCTGGCCTCGGGCACGGCGGCACTGGAGTGCATGCTGGCAAAGTGCCCGATGGTGGTGGGTTATCGCATGAAACCGTTCACCTTCTGGCTCGCGGAAAGACTGGTTAAGACGGATTATGTCTCGCTGCCTAACCTGCTCGCCGGACGCGAACTGGTCAAAGAGCTGTTGCAGGATGAATGCCAACCGCAAGCGCTTGCCGATGCGTTGTTGCCGCTATTGGCGAATGGTAAAACCAGCCACGCGATGCACGACACTTTCCGCGAACTGCATATGCAAATCCGCTGTAATGCCGATGAGCAGGCAGCTGACGCGGTTCTGGAGTTAGCACGATGATTGAATTTGTTTATCCGCACACCCACTTAGTGGCTGGTGTGGATGAAGTTGGCCGTGGCCCGTTGGTCGGCGCTGTGGTGACTGCGGCGGTGATCCTCGATCCCGCTCGCCCGATTGTAGGGCTGAATGATTCCAAAAAGCTGAGCGAAAAGCGCCGACTGGCGCTGTTTGATGAAATCAAAGAGAAAGCGCTCTGCTGGAGTTTGGGGCGCGCAGAACCCCATGAAATCGACGAACTGAACATTTTGCATGCCACGATGCTGGCGATGCAGCGCGCCGTTGCGGGCTTGAGCATCGCGCCGGAATATGTGCTGATAGATGGTAACCGTTGCCCTGCATTACCGATGCCCTCAATGGCGGTGGTGAAGGGGGACAGCCGCGTGGCGGAAATTAGCGCCGCGTCTATCATCGCGAAAGTGACGCGCGACGCCGAAATGGCTGCCCTTGATGGTATATTTCCGCAGTACGGCTTTGCCCAGCATAAAGGCTACCCAACCGCTTTCCATCTGGAAAAGCTGGCAGAATATGGTGCCACCGAGCACCACCGACGCAGTTTTGGCCCGGTCAAACGGGCGCTGGGTCTGGTATCCTGACTCTATCTACGCCCTCAGTAAGCAACGCGGGATCTAACAATGGCTGAACCACGTTTCGTACACCTTCGGGTGCACAGTGACTACTCCATGATCGATGGCCTGGCGAAAACGGCGCCGCTGGTGAAAAAGGCGGCGGCGTTAGGCCAGCCGGCACTGGCGATCACCGATTTCACCAACCTCTGTGGTCTGGTGAAGTTTTATGGTGCAGGCCATGGTGCGGGGATCAAACCGATCGTCGGTGCCGATTTCCATGTGCAGTGCGATCTGCTTGGCGATGAACTGACGCAGCTCACCGTGCTGGCCGCCAATAATACGGGCTACCAGAACCTGACGCTGCTGATATCGCGCGCCTATCAGCGTGGCTATGGCGCTGCTGGCCCGTGGATCGATCGCGACTGGTTAGTCGAACTGAAAGAGGGGCTGATCCTGCTCTCCGGTGGTCGCATGGGCGACGTCGGGCGCTGCCTGCTGCGTGGCAATACGCAACTGGTGGAAGAGTGTGTTTCATTCTATGAAGAACACTTTCCGAACTGCTACTTCCTCGAACTTATTCGTACCGGTCGGCCGGATGAAGAACCTTATTTGCATGCTGCCGTTGCGCTGGCGGAAGCACGCGGTCTGCCAGTCGTTGCAACCAATGATGTCCGTTTCCTGGAAAGCGGTGACTTTGACGCCCACGAAATTCGCGTCGCCATCCACGATGGCTTTACGCTTGATGATCCGAAACGTCCGCGCAATTATTCGCCGCAGCAGTATATGCGCAGCGAAGAGGAGATGTGCGAGCTGTTTGCCGACATCCCGGAAGCGCTCGAAAATACCGTCGAAATAGCTAAACGTTGTAACGTCACGGTACGTCTGGGTGAATACTTCCTGCCGCAATTCCCGACCGGGAATATGAGCACCGAAGACTTCCTGATCGCTAAATCACATGAAGGCCTGGAAGAGCGTCTGGCGTTTCTGTTTCCGGATGAAGAAGAGCGTAAAAAGCGTCGGCCTCCGTATGACGAGCGTCTGGAAACGGAACTCAAAGTTATTAACCAGATGGGCTTCCCCGGTTACTTCTTGATCGTAATGGAATTTATCCAGTGGTCAAAAGATAACGGTGTGCCGGTTGGGCCAGGGCGTGGTTCCGGTGCGGGTTCTCTGGTGGCGTACGCGCTGAAAATTACCGACCTCGACCCGCTGGAATTTGACCTGCTGTTCGAACGTTTCCTTAACCCGGAACGTGTCTCAATGCCTGACTTCGACGTTGACTTCTGTATGGAGAAACGCGATCGGGTTATCGATCACGTAGCGGAGATGTACGGTCGTGACGCGGTATCGCAGATCATCACCTTCGGTACGATGGCGGCAAAAGCGGTTATTCGCGACGTAGGTCGCGTGCTCGGTCATCCCTACGGCTTCGTCGATCGCATTTCAAAACTGGTGCCGCCGGATCCCGGGATGACGCTGGCGAAAGCCTTCGAAGCGGAACCTCAACTGCCGGAAATCTACGAAGCGGACGAGGAGGTCAGAGCGCTGATCGACATGGCGCGCAAGCTGGAAGGTGTTACCCGAAACGCCGGTAAGCACGCCGGTGGTGTGGTGATCTCGCCGACAAAAATCACCGATTTTGCGCCACTTTACTGTGATGAAGCGGGTCAGCACCCGGTTACCCAGTTCGATAAAAGTGACGTCGAATATGCGGGGCTGGTGAAGTTTGACTTCCTGGGGTTGCGAACCCTGACCATCATCAACTGGGCGCTGGAGATGATCAACGCCCGCCGCGAGAAAAATGGCGAGCCGCCGCTGGATATCGCCGCCATCCCGCTGGATGACAAAAAAAGCTTCGACATGCTGCAACGCTCGGAAACCACAGCGGTATTCCAGCTTGAATCGCGCGGCATGAAAGACCTGATTAAACGTCTGCAGCCTGACTGCTTCGAAGATATGATTGCTCTCGTGGCCCTGTTCCGTCCGGGCCCGTTGCAATCCGGGATGGTAGATAACTTTATCGACCGTAAGCACGGTCGCGAAGAAATTTCCTATCCGGACGTTCAGTGGCAGCACGAATGCCTGAAACCGGTACTGGAGCCGACCTACGGCATTATCCTGTACCAGGAACAGGTGATGCAGATTGCCCAGGAGCTGTCCGGCTATACCCTCGGCGGCGCGGATATGCTGCGTCGTGCGATGGGTAAGAAAAAGCCCGAAGAGATGGCCAAGCAGCGCGGCGCGTTCGAAGAAGGTGCGAAAAAACGCGGTGTTGATGGCGAACTGGCGATGAAAATCTTTGACCTGGTGGAGAAATTCGCCGGTTACGGGTTTAACAAATCGCACTCCGCCGCCTATGCGCTGGTCTCCTACCAAACGCTTTGGCTAAAAGCGCACTATCCGGCAGAGTTTATGGCAGCGGTAATG
Source organism: Pseudocitrobacter sp. RIT415 (assembly GCF_003057695.2). NCBI lineage: Bacteria > Pseudomonadati > Pseudomonadota > Gammaproteobacteria > Enterobacterales > Enterobacteriaceae > Pseudocitrobacter > Pseudocitrobacter sp. RIT415. Next base: position 49,350 of record NZ_QBJC02000026.1, read on the forward strand.
ACCGCGGATATGGACAACACCGAGAAGGTGGTCGGGCTGGTGGATGAGTGCTGGCGGATGGGGCTAAAAATCCTGCCGCCTGATATTAACTCCGGTTTATATCATTTCCACGTTAATGATGACGGGGAAATCGTGTATGGTATCGGCGCGATTAAAGGCGTGGGTGAAGGGCCGATTGAGGCTATCATCGAGGCGCGTAACAATGGCGGCTATTTCCGCGAACTGTTCGACCTGTGCGCGCGTACAGATACTAAAAAACTGAATCGTCGCGTGCTGGAAAAACTGATCATGTCCGGCGCGTTCGACCGGCTTGGCCCGCACCGTGCGGCGTTGATGAACTCGCTTGGCGATGCGCTGAAAGCCGCGGATCAACACGCGAAAGCGGAAGCCATCGGGCAGGCCGATATGTTTGGCGTGCTGGCGGAAGAGCCGGAACAGATTGAACAATCCTACGCCAACTGCCTGCCGTGGCCGGAACAGGTGGTACTGGATGGTGAACGGGAAACGTTGGGTCTGTACCTGACGGGGCACCCGATAAACCAGTATTTAAAAGAAATTGAGCGCTATGTCGGAGGCTACAGGCTAAAAGACATGCATCCGACAGAACGTGGTAAAGTGACCACGGCTGCGGGGCTCGTCATTGCCGCGCGGGTAATGGTCACCAAGCGCGGCAATCGTATCGGCATCTGCACGCTGGATGACCGTTCCGGACGTCTCGAAGTGATGTTGTTTACCGAGGCGCTGGATAAATACCAGCATTTGCTGGAAAAAGACCGCATACTTATCGTCAGCGGACAGGTCAGCTTTGATGACTTCAGCGGCGGGCTTAAAATGATGGCCCGCGAAGTTATGGATATTGACGAAGCCCGGGAAAAATATGCTCGCGGGCTTGCTATCTCGCTGACGGACAGGCAAATTGATGACCAGCTTTTAAACCGACTCCGTCAGTCTCTGGAACCCCACCGCTCTGGGACAATTCCAGTACATCTCTACTATCAGAGGGCGGATGCACGTGCGCGATTGCGTTTCGGCGCAACGTGGCGTGTCTCTCCGAGCGATCGTTTACTCAACGATCTGCGTGGCCTTATTGGTTCGGAGCAGGTGGAACTGGAGTTTGACTAATACAGGAATACTATGAGTCTGAATTTCCTTGATTTTGAACAGCCGATCGCAGAGCTGGAAGCGAAAATCGATTCTCTGACTGCGGTTAGCCGTCAGGATGAGAAACTGGATATTAACATCGACGAGGAAGTGCATCGTCTGCGCGAAAAAAGCGTAGAGCTGACGCGCAAAATCTTTGCCGATCTCGGCGCATGGCAGGTAGCCCAACTGGCGCGCCATCCGCAGCGCCCGTACACCCTGGATTATGTCCGCCTGGCGTTTGATGAATTTGACGAACTGGCCGGCGACCGCGCTTATGCTGACGATAAAGCTATCGTGGGTGGGATCGCGCGTCTGGATGGACGTCCTGTGATGATCATTGGTCATCAGAAAGGCCGTGAAACCAAAGAGAAAATCCGTCGCAATTTCGGTATGCCAGCACCAGAAGGTTACCGTAAAGCCCTGCGTCTGATGGAGATGGCTGAGCGTTTCAAAATGCCTGTCATCACTTTCATCGACACCCCGGGGGCCTACCCGGGCGTGGGTGCGGAAGAGCGTGGTCAGTCTGAAGCAATTGCTCGCAACCTGCGTGAAATGTCACGCCTGAGCGTGCCGGTTATCTGTACCGTTATCGGTGAAGGTGGCTCCGGCGGCGCGCTGGCGATTGGCGTGGGTGATAAAGTGAATATGCTCCAGTACAGCACCTATTCGGTTATTTCGCCGGAAGGCTGTGCGTCTATTCTGTGGAAAAGCGCGGATAAAGCTCCGCTGGCCGCAGAAGCGATGGGCATCATTGCTCCGCGTCTGAAAGAGCTGAAGCTGATTGACTCTATCATTCCAGAACCGCTGGGTGGCGCCCACCGTAACCCGGAAGCAATGGCGGCATCGCTGAAAGCGCAACTGCTGGAAGACCTGGCCGATCTCGATGTGCTGAGTACCGATGACCTTAAAAATCGTCGCTATCAGCGTCTGATGAGTTACGGCTACGCGTAAGCGTTCTTAAGATATTTGCTAAAAAGGGTCACATTGCGTGACCCTTTTTTTTATCTGCGATTCAGCTGGGCTATCATTAGCTAACATTTCCAGGAGGAGCGCATGAATATAATCGCCATAATGGGGCCGCACGGCGTCTACTACAAAGACGAGCCCATCAAGGAGCTGGAAAGCGCGCTACTCGCGCAGGGCTTCAAAATCATCTGGCCGCAAAACAGCGCTGACCTGCTGAAATTTATTGAGCATAACCCGCGTATCTGTGGCGTTATTTTCGACTGGGACGAATACAACGTTGACCTGTGTAGCGAGATCAATCAGCTAAACGAATATCTCCCGCTTTACGCCTTCATCAACACTCATTCGACGATGGACGTCAGCGTCCACGATTTGCGGATGGCGCTGTGGTTCTTTGAATATGCGCTGGGGCAGTCTGGTGATATCGCCACTCGCATCCGGCAGTACACGGATGAGTATCTGAATAACATTATGCCGCCGTTCACCAAAGCGTTGTTTACCTATGTTAACGAAGGTAAGTACACCTTCTGCACGCCAGGGCATATGGCGGGAACGGCGTATCAAAAAAGCCCGATTGGCTGCTTGTTCTATGACTTTTTTGGCGCTAATACGCTGAAGGCGGATGTCTCGATTTCCGTGACCGAGCTGGGTTCGCTGCTCGATCACACTGGCCCGCATCTGGAAGCGGAAGAGTATATTGCCCGCACCTTTGGCGCTGAACAGAGCTACATGGTGACCAACGGCACCTCGACGTCGAACAAAATTGTCGGCATGTACGCTGCGCCCGCGGGCAGTACGCTGTTGATTGACCGTAACTGCCATAAATCGCTCGCGCATTTGCTGATGATGAGCGATGTGGTGCCGCTGTGGCTGAAGCCGACCCGTAACGCGCTCGGTATTCTCGGCGGTATCCCTCGTCATGAATTTACCCGCGACAGCCTGCAACAGAAAGTTGATGCGACTAAAAACGCACAGTGGCCGGTGCATGCGGTGATCACCAATTCCACCTACGATGGTCTTCTGTATAACACCAACTGGATCAAGCAAACGCTGGATGTGCCGTCAATTCATTTCGACTCTGCATGGGTACCGTATACTCACTTCCACCCAATTTATCAGGGCAAAAGCGGCATGAGCGGCGAGCGCGTACCGGGGAAAGTGTTCTTCGAAACGCAGTCGACGCATAAAATGCTGGCCGCACTGTCACAGGCTTCGCTTATTCACATCAAAGGCGACTACGATGAAGATACCTTCAACGAAGCTTTTATGATGCACACCTCGACATCGCCGAGTTACCCGATTGTCGCCTCGATTGAAACGGCAGCGGCGATGCTGCGCGGCAATCCAGGCAAGCGCCTGATTACCCGTTCAGTCGAGCGTGCGCTGCATTTCCGCAAAGAGGTTCAGCGACTGCGTGAAGAGTCGGACAGCTGGTTCTTTGACATCTGGCAGCCGGAGGAGATTGACGAAGCGGAATGCTGGCCAGTTTCGCCTGGCGCGGACTGGCATGGTTTTACCGACGCCGACAGTGACCATATGTTCCTCGACCCGGTCAAAGTGACCATCCTGACGCCGGGTATGGATGAGCAGGGTAACATGAGCGACGAAGGTATTCCTGCGGCGCTGGTGGCGAAATATCTCGATGAGCACGGCGTGGTAGTGGAGAAAACCGGGCCCTATAATCTGCTATTCCTCTTCAGTATCGGTATCGATAAAACCCGTGCGATGGGCCTGCTACGCGGGCTGACGGAGTTCAAACGCGCCTACGATCTTAATCTGCGGGTAAAAAACATGCTGCCGGATCTCTACGCGGAAGATCCGGATTTCTACCGGAATATGCGCATACAGGATCTGGCACAGGGGATCCATAAACTGATCCGCCAGCACGATCTGCCGCGCTTGATGCTGCGCGCGTTCGACGTGCTGCCCGAAATGAAAATGACGCCGCATCAGGCATGGCAACGTCAGATCAAAGGCGATGTTGAAACGGTGGCGCTGGAAGAGGTGGTGGGGCGCGTTTCGGCCAATATGATCCTGCCTTATCCGCCGGGCGTGCCGTTGCTGATGCCGGGTGAGATGATCACCGAAGAGAGCCGCTCGGTGCTCGATTTCCTGCTGATGCTATGTTCCGTTGGACGTCACTATCCGGGCTTCGAGACGGATATACACGGCGCGAAGCGTGATGAGAGCGGTGTTTACCGGGTTCGAGTCTTAAAAAATGGCGAAGGGGTTGCGCATTAAGCCCTGGCACAGGTAACGTGCTGAAAACGATAAAGGAGAATAAGAATGCTGGGTTTAAAACAGATTCACCATATTGCCATTATTGCGACCGATTACGCGAAGAGTAAGGCATTCTACTGCGACATTCTGGGGTTTACTCTGCAGAGCGAGTTTTATCGCGAAGAGCGCGATTCCTGGAAGGGCGATCTGGCGCTGAACGGGCAGTATGTGATTGAGCTGTTTTCATTTCCGTTCCCGCCCGCGCGTCCAAGCCGCCCGGAGGCCTGTGGCCTGCGTCATCTGGCCTTCAGCGTTGAGGATATTGATGCGGCGGTCGCGCATTTGCAGACGCACGGCGTAACGTGCGAAGCGATTCGTGTTGATCCCTTTACGGATAAACGCTTTACCTTTTTTAATGACCCCGACGGCCTGCCGCTGGAACTGTATCAGCAGTAGGGCTTGCAACTCTGAGCCCGGCCCGGTAACGTGCCGGGCCAATCCTGGCCTTCTAATGACAACATCATGACGACGCCTGCATTTACTTTATCCCTTGAGCCTCACCGCCAGTTTCTGGTGGCCTTCAGCGGTGGCCTGGACTCCACGGTATTGCTGCATCAACTGGTATGCTGGCGGCAGGAAAATCCATCCGTCATGCTACGGGCAATCCATATTCACCACGGCCTGAGCCAGCACGCGGATGCCTGGGTTGCGCATTGCCAGCAGCAATGCACTGCGTGGAACGTCCCGTTACAGGTTGTGCGCGTGACGCTGGCCCAGGATGGCCTGGGGATTGAAGCGCAGGCCCGGCAGGCGCGGTATCAGGCGTTCAGTGAGGCGTTGCATGCAGGTGAGGCGTTGGTCACAGCGCAGCATCTGGACGATCAATGTGAAACCTTCCTGCTGGCGCTCAAGCGCGGAAGCGGGCCGGCGGGGCTTTCCGCCATGCCTGCCCGCATGCCGTTTGCGAAGGGGCTTCTGCTTCGCCCTTTGCTGAATGCATCGCGCGCTTCACTGCTGGCGTGGGCGCAAGCGCACCAGCTCTCGTGGATTGAAGATGAGAGCAATCAGGACGATGCCTACGACCGGAATTTCCTGCGTCTGCGCGTTGTACCTGTGCTAAGCGAGCGCTGGCCTCATTTTGCGCAAGCCACTGCCCGCAGCGCGGCGCTTTGTGCCGAACAGGAGCAACTGCTGGATGAGCTGCTGGCCGGGGAACTGACCCGCCTGGTGACACCGGAAGGCGCGCTGAATCTGCCGCCGATGCTGGCCATGAGTGCCCCTAGGCGTGCCGCGCTGATACGCCGTTGGCTGGCGTTGCATCATGCCGCTATGCCATCGCGCGATATGCTGACGCGTATCTGGGAGGAAATTGTCGAAGCGCGAGAGGATGCGGCCCCGTGTCTGCGTCATGGCGATCATGAAATTCGTCGCTACCAGCAACAACTTTGGTGGGTAAAAACGATTGTATCGCCGGGGGATAAAACGTTTCTTTGGCCTGATATTATCCAGTGCCTGAATTTACCCGTCGGAAGTGTCCGTTTGGCCTCAGGCGGCGACATCCGTCCCCCTTATGAAAATGAAACTGTTTCTATCCGCTTTAAAGCCCCAGGCTCGCTGCATATAGTGGGACGAAACGGGGGGCGCAAGCTGAAGAAAATCTGGCAGGAACTGGGCGTCCCGCCGTGGCAGCGCGACACCACGCCGCTGCTGTTTTATAACGATGTGTTGATAGCAGCGGCGGGGCGGTTTGTGACGCAGGACGGGGCGATAACGCCAGGAACCGGTTTACAGCTGGAATGGAAAAAAACGGGCAGCTAAGCTGCCCGTTGTTTACTCAAGATTCGCTCACCACGACGGTGCCGATTTGCGGATGGCTGAAGCTGGTAATGCGGTCGAGGCGCACTTCGCGGCTCTCTCCGCCGGCTTCAAGTACCAGATACTCTACGTTTTTACGCGAGAGCAGGTCGCTGGCTTTCGCTTGCAGCACTTCGCCATCTTTAAGTTCCAGCGTCAGCACGAGGTGATGCTGGCAGGCGAGCTCGAGATTGTCATAGTCATCACAATTGATAGGTTGATAGGTCTCATTCATTGACATAATCGCTCACCAGTAAGTTTGCCGCCGCATAGGCCGCTTTTTCCCTGATCGACTCTGAAAGGGCGCTATCCGCCGCAACTTCATTCAATACTTTCAGTACACAACCCAGCGCATCCGGGATGTACCCTAAATCTCCGCTGGCAATTTCCGCATAGCGTTGACGAATCAACTCACAATAATTGTCCACATGCCCTCCTGTCAGCATTCTGACTCAACCGTGGATGCAAGTTAAGCCTACGAAGATAAACTCTGTTTAGCAAGGTGACTATATCATACTCATTTAAGCATTATCAGCAGGATGAATGTCGGCTCCTGTAAATCCCGACAGCCTTTTACCGTTGATTTCGTTACAATGAGCGCCATTTTGACAGGAGCTACTCTATGGCACTGAAAGCGACAATTTACAAGGCGGTGGTCAATGTGGCTGACATCGACCGCAACCAGTTTCTCGATGCGTCCCTGACGCTCGCACAGCATCCGTCCGAAACGCAGGAGCGCATGATGCTGCGCTTGCTGGCGTGGATTAAATATGCCGATGAACGTCTCCAGTTTACTCGTGGCCTGAGCGCCGATGATGAGCCGGAAATCTGGCTGCGTAACGACCATCTGGGCATCGATCTGTGGATTGAACTCGGCCTGCCGGACGAGCGCCGCATTAAGAAAGCGTGCAGCCTGGCGAAGGAAGTGGCGCTGTTCACCTATAACAGCCGCGCCGCCGAAATCTGGTGGCAACAAAACCAGAGCAAACTGGCGTCATTCGACAAACTGAGCATCTGGTATCTGGATGATGAACAACTGGCGAAGCTCAGCGCCTTTGCCTCGCGCACCATGACGCTTCAGGCCACGTTGCAGGAAGGTGCGATTTGGTTATCGGACGCTCAGAATAATCTGGAAATTCATTTTACGCCGTGGCAGCAACTGGCATGATCGTTCTCTCACGCGCGGTCACTATCCCGGATGAAGAGATAACCATTACCGCTATCCGGGCGCAGGGGGCGGGGGGCCAGCACGTCAATAAGGCATCGACGGCAATCCATTTGCGCTTCGATATCCGCGCTTCCAGCCTGCCGGACTATTATAAAGAGAAGCTGCTGGCAGCCAGTCACCACTTAATTTCTGCCGACGGTGTGTTTATCATTAAAGCGCAGGAGTACCGCAGTCAGGAAATGAATCGCGAAGCGGCGATTGCGCGGCTGATTGCTGTCATTAAGGAATTAACGGCAGAACAAAAAAGTCGGCGTGCAACCCGACCTACGCGCGCATCCAAAGAGCGCAGGCTGAATGCCAAGGCGCAAAAATCGAATGTAAAAACATTGCGTGGCAAGGTGAACTACTAACGACTGCGGACGTAATAAGAAATCTAAGAGGGATTTGAGGGTGAAAAAAGCAATATTGTCGATAGCTGCCGCCGGTATGCTGTTTGCACTGTTTGGGTGTAACAATCGTGCGGAAGTGGAAACGCTGGCCCCGGCGCAAATGGCTGAGTTGAAACCGATGCAACAAAGCTGGCGTGGCATTTTGCCTTGCGCCGATTGCGAAGGGATCGAAACTTCGCTGTTCCTTGCCAAAGACGGTACCTGGGTAATGAATGAACGCTATCAGGGCGTGACGAAAGAGCCGTCGTCGTTTGCCAGCTATGGTACCTGGGCGCGTACCGCCGGGAAGTTGGTTTTAACCGACAGTAAAGGCGAGAAGTCCTGGTATCGGGTGAAAGGTGATAACCTGGAAATGCTCGATCAGGAAGGTAATCCGATTGAGTCCACGCTCAACTACACGCTGGCACCAGTGAAGGCGAGCCTGCCGACGACGCCAATGGCGATGCGCGGGATGTATTTCTACATGGCGGATGCGGCAATCTTTACCGATTGCGCGACCGGCAAACAGATGGCGGTCGCCAGCAATGCGCAATTAGAACGTGATTACGCAGTCGCGCGCGGCACGGAAACCAAACCGGTGCTGCTGGTGGTGGAAGGGCACTTCACGCTGGAAGCCAACCCGGATACGGGCGAAATGGTGAAAACGTTACAACCGGACAGCAATACGAAGTTTATTCCGGGGAAAGATTGTAACTGATCCGGCCTGTAGGTCGGGTAAGTACAGCGCCACCCGACAAAAAAGCCTCGCGATTGCGAGGCTTTTTCATATCCCAACCCGACTTAGCCTTTGATGGCTTTCACCAGGAAATCGACGATATCGCCGGTTTTAATCAGCTGTTTCTCGCCGCTACGACGGTATTTGTATTCGATGTCGTCGTTGTCAAGGTTACGGTCGCCCAGCACGATGTTGTGCGGAATACCGATCAGTTCCATATCGGCGAACATCACGCCCGGACGCTCTTTACGGTCGTCCATCAGCACTTCGATACCCTGAGCACGCAGCTCTGCGTACAGCTTCTCAGCCAGTTCCTGCACGCGGTAGGATTTGTGCATGTTCATTGGCAGAATCGCCACCTGGAACGGAGCGATTGCTTCTGGCCATAGAATGCCACGATCGTCATAGTTTTGCTCAATAGCAGCGGCAACCACACGGGTAACCCCAATACCATAGCAACCCATGGTCAGGATCTGGTTACGGCCATCTTCGCCCTGTACAGAGGCTTTCATCGCTTCCGAGTACTTGGTACCCAACTGGAAGATGTGGCCGACTTCGATACCACGTTTAATCAACAGCGTACCTTTACCGTCCGGGCTCGGGTCGCCGGCAACCACGTTACGGATATCCGCAACTTCAGGCGTCGCGACATCGCGATCCCAGTTGATACCGAAGTAGTGTTTACCGTCGATGTTTGCGCCAGCGCCAAAATCGCTCATCACAGCAACGGTGCGGTCAATAACCATCGGAATCGGCATGTTTACCGGGCCGAGAGAACCAGGGCCTGCTTTTACCACCGCGCGAATTTCTTCTTCGGTCGCGAAAGTCAGCGGGCTGGCAACCTGCGCCAGTTTTTCAGCTTTGACTTCGTTCAGCTCGTGGTCACCGCGTACCAGCAGCGCAACCAGCGGAGATTTGCTGCCTTCCGCCGCTTTCACCAGCAGTGTTTTGACGGTTTTTTCGATCGGCAGATTAAACTGCTCAACCAGCTCAGCGATGGTTTTTGCGTTCGGCGTATCAACCAGCGTCATTTCCTGAGTCGCAGCGGCGCGCGGTTCTTTCGGCGCAACGGCTTCGGCAAATTCGATGTTAGCGGCGTAATCAGATGAGTCAGAGAAGATCACGTCATCTTCGCCACTCTGTGCCAGCACCTGGAATTCGTGGGAAGCGCTACCGCCGATAGAACCGGTATCAGCCTGCACAGCACGGAAATCCAGACCCATACGGCTGAAGATTTTGCTGTAAGCGGCGTACATGGCGTCGTAGGTTTCCTGCAGGGATTCCTGAGAAGTATGGAAAGAGTAGGCATCTTTCATCAGGAATTCACGGGAACGCATCACACCGAAACGCGGGCGAACTTCGTCACGGAATTTCGTCTGGATCTGGTAGAAGTTCAGCGGCAACTGTTTGTAAGAGCTGAGTTCATTGCGAATCAGGTCGGTGATGACTTCTTCGTGAGTTGGGCCGAGTACGAACGGACGATCGCCACGGTCTGCAATACGCAGCAGTTCCGGGCCATACTGTTCCCAACGACCACTCTCTTGCCATAGTTCAGATGGCTGAACTACCGGCATTAACACCTCGATAGCACCGGCGTTGTTCATCTCTTCACGCACGATGTTTTCGACTTTTTTCAGGACGCGCACGCCGGTCGGCAGCCAGGTGTATAACCCGGAGGCCAGCTTGCGGATCATCCCGGCGCGCAGCATCAGCTGGTGGCTGATAACCTCGGCGTCGGCAGGTGTCTCCTTCAGAGTGGAGAGCAGGTATTGGCTAGTACGCATGTTGTTACGGTTCCAGTTGGACGATCGAACAGGCTCAAATCAAGCCTGATGCAAAAAAAAGTGATTTAGTTTACCAGCGAGAAGGGGATGTCAAAAGAGAGTGTAGTGAATTTACCTGGCCTCCAGCGCAAAGACTTCAAAGCCTGCGGGCGTTACGCGCCAGCGCACGTTGAAATCAAGTAGCCAAACGGCGTAAGTTTTCCCTTCTTCTTCATTTTTACGGTAGGCCGGACGCGGGTCTTGTGACAGCACTTCACGGATAAACTGCTGTAGCCGTGGATACCGTTTTTCCAGCGATAAAATCTGCTGCTGGACTTCGGTGGTAAACGCGATGTCGACAGCGGCCTGCGGCGCGTCCTGCGCATAGCTGGCGTTAGCCTCAGGCAGGGCTTCAGCAAACGGCAGATAGGGTTTGATATCCACCACCGGTGTGCCATCCACTAAATCCAGGCTACCCAGTTCCAGAATCACCTGGTCTTTGTGGGTGCGGATCCCCCGCAGTTCAACCAGCGACATACCAATAGGATTCGGACGAAAGGTCGAACGCGTGGCGAAGACACCCATACGGGCGTTGCCGCCGAGACGAGGAGGACGAACCGTGGGGCGCCAGCCGCCTTCCATCGTCTGATGGAAAACAAACAGCACCCACAAATGGCTGAACCCTTCCAGGCCGCGAACGGCATCTGCCTGGTTATAAGGCGCAATCAAGTGAAGTTCGCCGCCGCCGCTTTTCACGAGCCCTGGCTGGCGCGGCACAGCAAACTTCTCTTTATACGGTGAGCGGATAACACCTATCTGCTCGAACTGAAAGGTGCTCATTTCGCCGAGACGTTAAGCGCCGAACCGATACATACGGCCTGACGATAGCAGCCTGGCGTACCGCTGGTGACTTCGCAACTGTGCAGCAGAACCGCGTTCGCTTTCATTTTAGAGGCGTTGATCTGCATACGCTTGCGGGCAGTCGGGATATTTGGCGGTGAGTCCTGATTGGTTGCCTGGCAGGAATCGCCGGAGACTTCACCTAAATCGCGGAAAGGTTTACCGACCAAATCTTCAGCCTTGGTGTAGATTCTCACCGGCGTCGCGCGGACAGGTTTTGGTTTTACGGTTTCCGTTTTAGGCGTAGACGCGGTGCTTTGAACAGGTTCAACGGGAGATCTGTTTAGCATCGAACAGCCGCCTAACATCAGTGCTATTAAACAGATCGGTAAAGCACGCATAGTATTTCCTCGAATTATGATAGACCAGCGCTTATTGAATCAGGTGCTTGCAGAAATGACAAGACGGGCATGCGCCCGTCCTGAAAGATAGTGCTTAGCGAGGCTAACTTACCAGCCTTTTACCGCGCCACCGTTGAAGACTTTGTTGGCCGCTTCGTACACTTCGTCAGACTGGTAAGCCTGTACGAATTTTTTCACGTTTTCCGCGTCTTTGTTGTCTTCGCGAGTCACGATCAGGTTAACGTACGGGGAGTCTTTATCTTCAACAAAGATGCCGTCTTTCGCCGGGGTCAGGCCAATCTGGCTGGCATAAGTGGTGTTGATGACCGCCAGCGCGATTTGCGCGTCATCCAGAGAACGCGGCAACTGCGGCGCTTCCAGTTCAACAATCTTCAGATTTTTCGGGTTCTCGGTGATATCCAGAACGGTTGGCAGCAGGCCAATGCCGTCTTTCAGTTTGATCAGACCCACTTTTTGCAACAGCAGCAGGGTACGACCAAGGTTGGTTGGATCGTTAGGCACGGCAACCTGTGAACCCGGCTGCAGTTCATCCAGTGATTTGATTTTTTTCGAATAGCCCGCGATCGGGTAAACGAAAGTGGAGCCTACAGAAACCAGTTTGTAGCCGCGGTCTTTGATCTGCTGATCCAGATACGGTTTGTGCTGGAAGGCGTTTGCATCGATGTCGCCTTTGCTCAGCGCTTCATTAGGCAGTACGTAGTCGTTGAAGGTCACCAGTTCTACGTCCAGGCCGTATTTCTCTTTCGCTACTTTCTGGGCAACTTCAGCAACCTGCTGTTCCGCTCCGACAATCACGCCGACTTTGATGTGGTTGGGATCTTTCTCGTCCTGACCGCAACCCGCCAGTGCCAGAGTACCAATCAGAGCGCCGACCGCCGCAAAAGTTTTAAACTTAAACGCCATGTTATTTCCTTAATTCTTTGAGTTGTGTTGTCTATACTCTTCATCCTTCACGTTGCTTCTGTGTTGGCTGCGGATTACTCGGCTCATCCATGAGCCTCGCCCTTACGGGCCACCGCTTTGCGGTGTTCAAATCTGTTCCTGACAGATTTGTCGCTCACCCCAGTCACGTACTCATGTACGCTCCCGGGGATTCACTCTCTTGCCGCCTTGAAGCAACTCGAATGATTTTGAGTATATTACGTTATTTATGAGTCACAGTCCGAACGATGCGATCGCCAGATAGCTGAATTAAATAAACCAGAACGACCAGTAATACCAGTACTGTATTCATTACCGTCGCGTTATAACCGATATACCCGTACTGATAGCCAATCTGACCCAAACCACCTGCGCCAACGGCACCGCCCATCGCGGAATAGCCAACCAGCGTAATCAGGGTGATGGTGGCTGCATTCACCAGACCCGGCAGCGCTTCCGGCAGCAGGACTTTACGGACGATCTGCATCGGGGTGGCACCCATTGCGCGGGAGGCTTCAATCAGCCCGGTAGGGATTTCCAGCAGGGCGTTTTCCACCATACGGGCGATAAACGGTGCTGCACCGACGGTCAGGGGAACGATCGCAGCCTGCAAACCGATTGACGTTCCGACGATCACGCGGGTAAATGGAATCATCCATACCAGTAAGATAATAAAAGGAATGGAGCGGAAAATATTCACCAGCGCCGACAGAATGCGATACAGCTTGGCATTCTCAATAATTTGCCCCGGACGCGTAACGTAAAGCAGCACGCCCGCCGGTAAGCCGATTACAAAACCGAAAAAGCCGGACACAAAGGTCATCGCCAGCGTTTCCCAGACGCCACGCGCCAGTAACCACATCATTGGCTCAGACATAACCCAGTACCTCTACTTTTACATGGTGTTGTTGCAGCCAGGCAATGGCGGCTTGTGTATCGTTTTGTTCGCCGTGCATTTCGGTCAGCATGATGCCGAACTTCACGCCACCGGCATAATCCATCTGCGCGCTAATAATGTTGTTGTTGACGTTGAAACGACGCGCGGTTTCTGAGAGCAGCGGCGCATCAACGGATTGACCGGTGAATTCCAGACGTAGCATCGGTACGCTGTCGGCGAATGGTTCGGCTTTCAGGCGCGCCTGATAGTCATCCGGGATGTCCAGATGCAGCGTAGACTGAATAAACTGTTGTGCCAGCGGGGTCTTCGGATGGGAGAAAACTTCGCTCACCGTATCCTGTTCAATCAGCTCACCGTTGCTGATGACGGCCACACAATCGCAGATACGTTTCACTACATCCATTTCGTGGGTGATGAGCAGGATCGTCAACCCAAGACGGCGGTTAATGTCTTTCAGCAGTTCGAGAATCGAACGGGTGGTTGCCGGGTCCAGCGCGCTGGTGGCTTCATCGCAAAGGAGTACTTTCGGGTTGCTTGCCAGTGCGCGCGCAATCGCAACGCGCTGTTTCTGACCACCGGAGAGATTTGCCGGGTAGCTGTCGTGTTTATCGCCAAGACCGACCAGATCCAGCAACTCCGTGACGCGACGTTTCACTTCCTCTTTCGGGGTGTTGTCCAGCTCCAGCGGTAATGCCACGTTACCAAAAACGGTACGGGAAGAGAGCAGGTTAAAATGCTGGAAGATCATACCAATTTGACGGCGTGCTTTGGTCAGCTCGCCCTCGGAAAGTGCAGTCAGCTCCTGCCCACCCACTTCAACGCTTCCCTGGGTTGGACGCTCAAGCAGGTTTACGCAGCGAATCAGCGTGCTTTTACCCGCGCCGGATGCGCCAATGACGCCGTAAATCTGCCCGGCAGGAACATGCAGGCTAACGTTGTTCAACGCCTGTATGGTGCGGTTCCCCTGCTGGAACACTTTGGTGATATTCGAAAGTTTAATCATTAGACTATTTATTATCGCTTATAGGTTTGCCGTGGCATTTTCTTCTGCCAGAAACGGTCGATAGCCGTCAACTGAACGGATGTTAAGGCTTCCAGACGTCTAAATCAATCCAGCTTTGTACGATCAGCACTTTATTGCCCGTCGAAACATGAGATACTAACGTCACACGCCTTATTCAGGAGCAACACGGTGGCAAAGTCTGTACCCGCTATTTTTCTCGATCGTGATGGCACGATTAATGTCGATCATGGTTATGTCCATGAAATAGATGATTTTGAATTTATCGATGGCGTTATTGATGCCATGCGTAAATTAAAAGAGATGGGTTATGCGCTGGTGCTGGTGACTAACCAGTCCGGGATCGCACGCGGCAAATTTACCGAAGCGCAGTTTGAAACCCTGACCGAGTGGATGGACTGGTCGCTTGCCGATCGCGGCGTTGACCTGGATGGCATCTATTATTGTCCGCACCACCCGCAGGGGACGGTAGAAGAGTATCGCCAGGTGTGTGATTGCCGTAAACCGCATCCGGGTATGCTCAAATCCGCCCAGGAGTATCTGCACATTGATATGGCTTCTTCTTATATGGTGGGCGATAAACTGGAAGACATGCAGGCTGCTGCGGCGGCAAATGTTGGCACCAAGGTTCTGGTTCGCACCGGAAAGCCGGTAACAGAGGAAGCGGAACAGGCGGCAGATATTGTGATTAACAGCCTTGCGGACCTGCCTGCGCTTGTTAAGCCGCATAACTAAGGCCGGTTAAAACGGCTTTTTGTGGATAACTCTGTGGGCAAGTGGGTATAAAGTGGGGTGTTGCTGTGGAATGCAGCAGTCAGTCATTTTTCTGTCATTTTTCTATTGCGGCCTTCAGAGAACTCCCTATAATGCGCTCCCACTGACACGGCAACAGCCGCTTCGGTTGAAGAGAAAAATC
>NZ_QBJC02000027.1:0-60827 GCF_003057695.2 Pseudocitrobacter sp. RIT415
CACGAAAAGCTAAATAATGGGGCTGGTCAAAAGTGTGATCTGGATCTACACTGTTATCAAGGGTGAAAAATGACGCCCGGATTCAAAAGTGCTAATCAAACCAGAGAATAACCATTATGAAAAATATTAAAATCGCAACGGCAGCAGCTGTGCTGTCTGCACTTTCATTCGGTGTTTTTGCCGCTGAACCTGCAACGCCTTCTGCCAGTACTCCTGTTACCCAGCACGTCGGAATTACCTCCGCACATGACGTTGAAGCGGGCTCAAACATCGCGCCTGGCTCTCAATCCACTGGTCATTCCATGGATGATGCCTTTAATGTGCATACCCTGGTCGCAGGCGAGTGGTCCTGATAGCATCACGCCTTATTAATAAGAATTACTTATTGTTTGGTGGTCAGAAAAAGCCGGGTAAAGATGTACCGGTTTTTCTATTTTTAAGTTTTAGCTGATTGGCCGTTAATTGTCAGAATTGCCTACAAAAATGGCAGGTCTGTTAATTTTTCTATTTCCTATCCTCACACCGACAACATTGCTACAACGATTAGAATGTTAATCGATAGCACTTTTTGTTTATTTTTCCCTTCCTATCACGCGTCATTCTCCTGACCAAAATCTTTTCGCTTCCTGCAAACTTTTCGTGGCTCTCCGGTTTGTTGTTGGAGGGAAAAGCAGCATTAGAAGCGGTGAAGGGGAATTGCGGCTTTAATCGGGTAACAATGATGTGTAAACTAGCTAACGGTGTTATCAACAAGCGGATGTAGGTGGCCTCTGTACCTTGTATCGATGCCTCATATTTCGCAGAGTGAAGCGGGAATCAGTCCATAACTTGTTGATAAATTTCATTATATTGTTTTGTATGTGCTCTTTCGTGTGGGGCACCACTGCAAATAAGGACATAACATGCCTGTAATTACTCTTCCTGATGGCAGCCAACGCCATTACGACCACGCAGTAAGCCCAATGGATGTGGCTCTGGATATCGGTCCAGGGCTGGCAAAAGCCACTATCGCCGGTCGCGTTAATGGTGAACTGGTCGATGCGTCTGATGTGATTGAAAACGATGCAACCCTTTCTTTGATTACCGCGAAAGATGAAGAAGGGCTGGAGATCATTCGTCACTCCTGCGCACACCTGCTCGGTCACGCGATTAAACAGCTCTGGCCGAACACAAAAATGGCAATCGGTCCGGTTATCGACAACGGCTTCTACTATGACGTTGATCTTGACCATACCCTGACCCAGGAAGACATCGACGCGCTCGAGAAACGTATGCACGAGCTCGCCGAGAAAAACTACGATGTTATCAAGAAGAAAGTCAGCTGGCATGAAGCCCGCGAGACTTTCGTGAAACGAGGTGAAGTCTACAAAGTTTCCATCCTTGATGAAAACATCGCGCATGATGACAAGCCTGGCTTGTATCATCACGAAGAATATGTCGACATGTGCCGCGGTCCGCACGTGCCGAACATGCGTTTCTGCCATCACTTCAAACTGATGAAAACCGCAGGCGCGTACTGGCGTGGCGACAGCGACAATAAAATGTTGCAGCGTATCTACGGTACCGCGTGGGCAGATAAAAAAGCGCTGAATGCGTATCTGCAACGCCTGGAAGAAGCGGCAAAACGCGATCACCGTAAAATCGGTAAGCAGCTCGACCTGTATCATATGCAGGAAGAAGCGCCGGGTATGGTCTTCTGGCACAACGACGGCTGGACTATCTTCCGTGAGCTGGAAGTGTTCGTGCGTTCGAAACTGAAAGAGTACCAGTATCAGGAAGTTAAAGGTCCGTTCATGATGGACCGCGTGCTGTGGGAAAAAACCGGTCACTGGGATAACTACAAAGACGCAATGTTCACCACCTCTTCTGAGAACCGTGAATACTGCATCAAACCAATGAACTGCCCAGGCCACGTTCAGATCTTTAACCAGGGTCTGAAATCCTACCGCGATCTGCCGCTGCGTATGGCGGAATTCGGTAGCTGCCACCGTAACGAGCCGTCAGGCGCGCTGCATGGCCTGATGCGTGTACGTGGATTCACCCAAGATGATGCGCATATCTTCTGTACTGAAGAGCAAATCCGCGATGAAGTGAACGCGTGTATTCGTATGGTCTACGATATGTACAGCACCTTTGGCTTCGAGAAAATCGTCGTCAAACTCTCCACTCGCCCGGAAAAACGTATCGGTAGCGACGAAATGTGGGATCGTGCTGAGGCGGACTTAGCGGTAGCGCTGGAAGAAAACAATATCCCGTTTGAGTATCAATTGGGTGAAGGCGCATTCTACGGTCCGAAAATTGAATTTACCCTGTATGACTGCCTCGATCGTGCATGGCAGTGCGGTACTGTCCAGCTGGACTTCTCCTTGCCGTCTCGTCTGAGCGCCTCTTATGTAGGCGAAGACAACGAGCGCAAGGTTCCGGTAATGATTCACCGTGCAATTCTGGGGTCGATGGAACGCTTTATTGGCATCCTGACCGAAGAGTTCGCTGGCTTCTTCCCAACCTGGCTTGCGCCAGTGCAGGTGGTGGTCATGAATATTACTGATTCTCAGTCTGAATATGTTAACGAATTGACCCGTAAACTACAAAATGCAGGCATTCGAGTAAAAGCAGACTTGAGAAATGAGAAGATTGGCTTTAAAATCCGCGAGCACACTTTACGTCGTGTCCCTTATATGTTGGTCTGTGGTGATAAAGAGGTGGAAGCAGGCAAAGTCGCCGTTCGCACCCGCCGCGGTAAAGACCTGGGCAGCCTGGACGTAAATGAAGTGATCGAGAAGCTGCAACAAGAGATTCGCAGCCGCAGTCTTCAACAACTGGAGGAATAAGGTATTAAAGGCGGAAAACGAGTTCAAACGGCACGTCCGAATCGTATCAATGGCGAGATTCGCGCCCAGGAAGTTCGCTTAACAGGTCTGGAAGGCGAAGCGCTGGGAATTGTGAGTCTGAGAGAAGCAATCGAAAAAGCTGAAGAAGCTGGAGTAGATTTAGTTGAAATCAGCCCTAACGCCGAACCGCCAGTTTGTCGTATCATGGACTACGGCAAGTTCCTTTATGAAAAGAGTAAGTCTTCTAAGGAACAGAAGAAAAAGCAAAAAGTTATCCAGGTTAAGGAAATTAAATTCCGTCCTGGTACCGACGATGGCGATTATCAGGTAAAACTCCGCAGCCTGATTCGCTTTCTGGAAGATGGCGATAAGGCCAAGATCACGCTGCGTTTCCGCGGTCGTGAGATGGCCCACCAACAGATTGGTATGGAAGTGCTGACGCGCGTCCGTGACGATCTGAGTGAACTGGCAGTGGTCGAATCCTTCCCGACGAAGATCGAAGGCCGCCAGATGATCATGGTGCTCGCTCCTAAGAAGAAACAGTAAGGCCATCAAGTAATCATTCCTGTGGGCCTCGGCTCACAGGGTGATTCGCCTTTGTTTCGTTTATTAACAATGCGAAGTGGAAGTTATTAAAATGCCAAAAATTAAGACCGTACGCGGTGCTGCTAAGCGCTTCAAAAAAACCGGTAAAGGTGGTTTTAAGCATAAGCACGCTAACCTGCGTCACATTCTGACCAAAAAAGCTACCAAGCGTAAACGTCACCTGCGTCCGAAAGCCATGGTTTCCAAAGGCGATCTGGGCCTGGTCATCGCGTGCCTGCCGTACGCATAAGCCGTTAACGTTTTTTTAACTTTTTAATTAGAATAGATACAGGAGAGCACATATGGCTCGCGTAAAACGTGGTGTAATTGCACGTGCACGTCACAAGAAAATTTTGAAACAAGCTAAAGGCTACTACGGTGCGCGTTCTCGCGTATACCGCGTTGCCTTCCAGGCTGTTATCAAAGCAGGTCAGTATGCTTACCGTGACCGTCGTCAACGTAAGCGTCAGTTCCGTCAACTGTGGATTGCACGTATCAACGCTGCAGCACGTCAGAACGGTATTTCTTACAGCAAATTCATCAACGGCCTGAAAAAAGCCTCTGTTGAAATCGACCGTAAGATCCTGGCTGATATCGCCGTATTCGACAAAGTAGCGTTCACCGCTCTGGTTGAAAAAGCGAAAGCAGCTCTGGCATAAGCCAGTTGAAAGAGGGAGCTTGTCTCCCTCTTTTCGTTTCAACGCTATCAAAACATTGACTTTTATTGTGGCAGGCCTTTCAATAAACGTCTTACAAACTTTACCCTTAAGGTAACGCAAGCATGAATGCTGCTATTTTCCGCTTCTTTTTTTACTTTAGCACCTGAAACCAGGAGGCTAGCGCGTGAAAAAAGAAACGAAAAACAGCGCCTGAAAGCCTCCCCAGTGGAGGCTTTTTTCGTTTGTACAGCACAAAAATTAAGTCCAACGAACCAGTGTCTTCACCGACACAATGAGGAAAACCATGTCACATCTCGCAGAGCTGGTTGCCAGTGCGAAGGCAGCCATTAACCAGGCCTCGGATGTCGCCACGTTAGATAACGTTCGCGTCGAGTACCTTGGCAAAAAAGGGCATCTGACCCTTCAGATGACAACACTGCGTGATCTGCCGCCAGAAGAGCGCCCGGCAGCAGGTGCGGTCATTAACGAAGCAAAGGAGCAGGTTCAGCAGGCGATGAACGCCCGCAAAGCTGAGCTGGAAAGTGCGGTGCTGAACGCCCGTCTGGCTGCCGAAACCATCGACATCTCCCTGCCGGGGCGTCGTATTGAAAACGGTGGTCTGCATCCGGTTACCCGTACTATCGACCGTATTGAAAGTTTCTTCGGTGAGCTCGGCTTTACCGTGGCGACCGGCCCGGAAATCGAAGATGATTATCACAACTTCGATGCACTGAATATTCCAGGACATCACCCGGCACGTGCTGACCACGACACTTTCTGGTTTGATGCCACGCGTTTGCTGCGCACCCAAACCTCCGGCGTACAGATCCGTACCATGAAGGATCAGGAGCCGCCAATCCGTATCATTGCGCCGGGTCGCGTATATCGTAACGACTACGACCAAACGCATACCCCGATGTTCCATCAGATGGAAGGTCTGATCGTTGATAAAAATATCAGCTTTACCAATCTGAAAGGTACGCTGCATGACTTCCTGCGTAACTTCTTTGAAGAAGATCTGCAGATTCGTTTCCGTCCATCCTATTTCCCATTCACCGAACCGTCTGCGGAAGTTGACGTGATGGGGAAAAATGGTAAATGGCTGGAAGTGCTGGGCTGCGGTATGGTTCACCCGAACGTGCTGCGCAATGTCGGTATTGACCCGGAAGTATACTCAGGTTTCGCCTTCGGTATGGGGATGGAACGTCTGACCATGCTGCGTTATGGCGTCACCGATTTACGTGCATTCTTCGAAAACGATCTGCGTTTCCTCAAACAGTTTAAATAAGGGCAGGGCAAAACAATGAAATTCAGTGAACTGTGGTTACGCGAATGGGTTAACCCGGCCATCGATAGCGAAGCGCTGTCCGGTCAAATCACCATGGCTGGCCTGGAAGTTGACGGTGTTGAGCCTGTTGCGGGCACCTTCAACGGTGTGGTTGTTGGTGAAGTGGTTGAGTGTGGTCAGCACCCGAACGCTGACAAACTGCGCGTAACAAAAGTGAATGTTGGCGGTGAGCGCCTGCTTGATATTGTCTGTGGCGCGCCAAACTGCCGTCAGGGCCTGCGCGTGGCGGTAGCCACCATCGGTGCCGTACTGCCGGGCGACTTCAAAATTAAAGCCGCAAAACTGCGCGGTGAACCGTCTGAAGGGATGCTGTGCTCTTTCTCCGAGCTGGGTATTTCCGACGACCATAGCGGCATTATTGAACTGCCAGCAGATGCGCCAATCGGCACCGATATCCGTGAATACCTGAAACTTGATGACAACACTATCGAAATCAGCGTGACGCCGAACCGCGCCGACTGCCTGGGTATCATCGGTGTTGCTCGTGACGTGGCCGTGCTGAATAAACTGCCGCTGGTCGAGCCTGAAATCACGCCGGTTGCTGCCACTATCAACGACACGCTGCCTATCACCGTTGAAGCTGCCGACGCCTGTCCGCGCTATCTGGGACGCGTAGTGAAAGGCATCAACGTTAAAGCGCCAACCCCGCTGTGGATGAAAGAAAAACTGCGTCGCTGCGGGATTCGCTCCATTGACGCGGTAGTTGACGTCACCAACTACGTGCTGCTCGAACTGGGCCAACCGATGCACGCATTCGATAAAGATCGTATCGAAGGCGGTATCGTCGTGCGCATGGCGAAAGAGGGCGAAACGCTGGTTCTGCTTGACGGTAGCGAAGCGAAACTGAAATCCGATACCCTGGTTATTGCTGACCATCACAAAGCGCTGGCAATGGGCGGCATCTTTGGTGGTGAACACTCTGGCGTGAATGGCGAAACGCAAAACGTTCTGCTGGAGTGCGCATTCTTCAACCCGCTGTCTATCACGGGTCGCGCGCGTCGTCATGGCCTGCACACGGACGCCTCTCACCGCTATGAGCGTGGTGTCGATCCGGCGCTGCAGTACAAAGCCCTGGAGCGCGCCACCCGCCTGCTGATGGATATCTGCGGCGGCGAAGCAGGCCCGGTTATCGATGTCACCAACGAATCCACGCTGCCGAAACGTGCGAGCATCACCCTGCGTCGCACTAAGCTGGATCGCCTGATTGGTCACCATATTGCTGATGACGTGGTGACCGACATTCTCCAGCGTCTGGGCTGTGAAGTGACCGTCGGTAACGACCAGTGGCAGGCCGTTGCGCCGAGCTGGCGTTTTGACATGGAGATTGAAGAAGACCTGGTAGAAGAAGTTGCGCGTCTGTTTGGTTATGACAACATCCCGAACGAGCCAGTGCAGGCCGGTCTGGTGATGGGGAGCCATAAAGAAGCTAATCTGTCGCTTAAGCGCGTGAAAACGATGCTGAATGACAAAGGCTACCAGGAAGTGATTACTTATAGCTTCGTCGATCCGAAAGTGCAGCAACTGATTCACCCGGGCGAAGAAGCGCTGATTCTGCCAAGCCCTATCTCCAGCGAAATGTCTGCGATGCGTCTTTCTCTCTGGAGCGGCCTGCTGACCACCGTGGTCTATAACCAGAACCGTCAGCAGAACCGCGTGCGCATCTTTGAAACCGGTCTGCGCTTTGTGCCGGACACCCAGGCACCGCTGGGTATTCGTCAGGACCTCATGCTGGGCGGCGTGATTTGTGGCAACCGCTACGAAGAGCACTGGAACCTGGCAAAAGAGACCGTTGATTTCTATGATTTAAAAGGCGATCTCGAAGCTGTTCTCGATTTGACCGGTAAACTGTCTGATATTCAGTTTAAAGCTGAAGCCAATCCGGCACTGCATCCGGGCCAGTCGGCGGCGATTTATCTGAAAGGTGAACGTATTGGTTTCATTGGGGTTGTTCACCCGGAACTGGAACGTAAACTGGATCTCAACGGTCGCACACTGGTGTTCGAACTGGAGTGGAACAAGCTCGCAGACCGCGTGGTTCCTCAGGCGCAGGAGATTTCTCGCTTCCCGGCAAACCGTCGTGATATCGCGGTTGTGGTGGCAGAAAACGTACCGGCAGCGGATATTTTGGCCGAATGTAAGAAAGTTGGCGTAAATCAGATAGTTGGCGTAAACTTATTTGACGTGTACCGTGGTAAGGGTGTTGCGGAGGGGTATAAGAGCCTCGCTATCAGCCTGATCCTTCAGGATACCAGCCGTACACTTGAAGAAGAGGATATTGCCACTACCGTTGCCAAGTGTGTAGAGGCATTAAAAGAGCGATTCCAGGCATCATTGAGGGATTGAACCTATGGCGCTTACAAAAGCTGAAATGTCAGAATATCTGTTTGATAAGCTTGGGCTTAGCAAGCGGGATGCCAAAGAGCTGGTTGAGCTGTTTTTTGAAGAGATCCGTCGTGCTCTGGAAAATGGCGAACAGGTTAAACTTTCCGGTTTTGGTAATTTTGACCTGCGAGACAAAAATCAACGCCCGGGTCGTAACCCGAAAACGGGCGAAGATATTCCCATTACAGCCCGGCGCGTGGTGACCTTCAGACCCGGTCAGAAGTTAAAAAGCCGTGTCGAAAACGCGACGCCCAAAGAAGAGTAATTTGCACTAACCAAAAAGGCCGCTATGCGGCCTTTTTTCTTTTCCCGCGCGTGGAACCACCGTAAAATCAAACACCTCTCTTGCTGGCACATGGAATACTATGCTGGACTACGTACATCTTCAGCAGCGGCGCAATCGGCGCTGGCTCAGGGTACTGGCGCTCACGCTGCTTATAGCGCTGACGATCAGCCTGTGTGCCGGAGACCAGTGGATCGCCCCAGGCAACTGGTTTAGCGCTACCGGAAAGCTCTTTATCTGGCAAATTCGCCTGCCGCGCACCGTTGCAGTTCTGCTGGTCGGCGCCGCGCTGGCGTTGTCTGGCGCGGTAATGCAGGCGTTGTTTGAAAATCCGCTGGCGGAGCCTGGCCTGCTGGGGGTTTCGAATGGTGCTGGTGTCGGGCTGATTGCCGCGGTCATGTTAGGGCAGGGAATGCTGCCTGGCTGGGCGCTCGGTCTGTCGGCTATCCTCGGGGCATTGCTTATCACCTTTATACTGATGCGTTTTGCCAGACGGCATCTTTCCACCAGTAAGCTACTCTTAGCCGGTGTGGCGTTGGGTATTATCTGCAGCGCGCTAATGACCTGGGCCGTTTACTTCTCGACGTCTTTTGATTTGCGCCAGCTTATGTACTGGATGATGGGTGGCTTTGGTGGAGTTGACTGGCAACAAAGTTGGCTAATGCTGGGGCTGATTCCGGTTATCGTGTGGATTTGCCTGCAATCGCAGCCGTTAAATTTACTGGCGCTGGGTGAAACGTCTGCCCGGCAGCTTGGTGTCCCCCTCTGGCTGTGGCGTAAGCTGTTGGTGATCGCCACCGGTTGGCTGGTTGGCGTCAGCGTGGCGCTGGCGGGTGCAATCGGCTTTGTCGGCCTTGTGGTGCCACATATGCTGCGATTGTGTGGCCTGACCGATCACCGGGTGCTGCTGCCCGCCTGCGCACTGGCGGGGGCAAGCACGCTACTGGTGGCGGATATCATTGCGCGTCTGGCGCTTCAGGCGGCAGAACTTCCTATCGGTGTTGTGACGGCAACCACGGGAGCGCCCGTGTTTATCTGGCTATTATTGCGAACCGGGCGTTGAGGCTCAGTACCTAATCTAATGAGGATATTATGGGAAACTCGATTCTGAACATTGAGGTTACAACGATTGATGGTGAAAAAACGACGCTGGAACGTTTCAAAGGCAACGTTTTGTTAATCGTGAATGTGGCATCGAAATGCGGGTTAACGCCGCAGTATGAACAGCTGGAAAGTCTGCAAATGTCTCTTGAAGATGAAGGCTTTGCGGTACTGGGATTCCCCTGCAACCAGTTCCTGGGGCAGGAGCCGGGAAGTGAAGAGGACATTAAAACATTCTGCCGCACCACCTATGGCGTGACATTCCCCATGTTTAGCAAAATCGATGTTAATGGCGGCGGACGTCATCCGCTCTATCAGACCCTAACGCGTGCCGCGCCAAAAGCGATTGCGCCTGGGGGCAGCGAATTTTACGAAAAAATGGTCAACAAAGGACGTGCGCCCGCCGAGCCTGGAGACATACTGTGGAATTTTGAAAAATTCCTTGTTGGTCGTGATGGTCACGTCATCGCACGTTTCTCGCCGGATATGACACCGGAAGATCCGATTCTGATTAATGCGATTAAAAAAGCACTGGCTCTGTGATGACAATGCTGATGCAACTGCAAGAGGTCTGCGAAGGAACGCGTTTAACGCGGTTTAGCGCGGAGGTGCACGCTGGCGAGATAATTCATCTCGTGGGGCCAAATGGTGCGGGGAAGAGCACGCTACTCACCCGCATGGCGGGATTGAGTTTCGGAAAGGGCGTCGTTACGCTAAATGGAAAACCGTTAAGTGAATGGGCATCGCGGGAACTGGCGCAAAGGCGCGCGTATCTCTCTCAGCATCAGGCACCGCCATTCGCCATGCCTGTCTGGCATTTTCTTCTTTTGCATCAGCATGATAAAACCGAACATACACTGTGCGCACAGGTGACGGAAGCGTTAGGCCTGGTGGATAAACTGGGCCGTTACGTCAATCAGCTCTCCGGTGGTGAGTGGCAACGTGTACGGCTGGCGGCGGTGATCCTGCAGATTCATCCCTCAGGCAATCCTCATGGTCAGCTTCTGCTACTGGATGAACCCATGAACAGCCTCGATGTTGCACAGCAGGCCGCGCTGGATAGTGTACTGGACGCGTTGCGCGCTCGCGATATTGCGATAGTGATGAGTAGCCACGATCTCAACCATACGTTACGTCATGCCGATCGCGTATGGCTGTTATGCAAAGGGCAATTAATCGCCAGCGGGGCAACGGAAGATGTGTTAACGCCCAATTCACTTTTTAGCGCCTATAATATTTCATTCCAGCGACTGGAGATTGCCGGCCACCAGATGCTGGTTGCCGGTTAAGTCTGTCCGGGAAAACGAAATACGGGTGCCAGCGAAACATTAAGTGTCATTGCTGACTTGCCAGGGAATAAGTAACCGGGCTAAATTATCGGGAAATTAAAAAAAGTGAGGATTCGCCGGATATGCGATTCTTGATTATTTTCATAACGGCTTTATTTTTGGCGGGATGTAGTCACCATGCGCCGCCGCCCAATCCAAGATTATCGGATTCGATAACCGTAATTGCTAACTTAAACGATCAGTTGCGCAACTGGCACGGTACACCTTATCGCTACGGTGGGATGAATCGTCGTGGAATTGATTGTTCCGGATTTGTCTTAACCACGTTTCGCGATAAATTCGAAATGCAGTTACCGCGTGAAACGCGTCAACAGGCAAAGATTGGCACTGAGATTGATAAAGACGATCTTCTTCCAGGCGATCTGGTGTTCTTCAAAACCGGCTCAGGGGACAGTGGCCTGCACGTGGGAATCTATGACACGGATAATCAGTTTATTCACGCATCGACCAGCCAGGGCGTCACGCGATCATCGCTGGACAACGTCTACTGGCGCAAGAAGTTTTGGCAGGCCAGACGAATTTAATGTAGGAATGACGAAGGGGCGCGATGCCCCTTCGGTGTATTTAAACTAAAGCTATTTTAAAAAAGATTACAACTCATTATTGTTTTTGTTAACAACATGAGGGTTAACTGGTCATAGATTGTATTAATCTATGCTTTTCGATTACAATCATTACATTCCAGCGAAGGAATGCGAAAATAAAACGGAAAATGAAAGCAATCCGACTAGAATCAATCGACCCACGTTTATTGTTTTGTGACTTCAGGACCCTTGAAATGACTTATCGAGAAGGGCTGTCGCAATGATTGTAACCCTTGACCGTGCCTGGCGTTCAGAGCTGTTATTTTTACCTGCCCGAAATGCCAAAGGTAAACTGATTGGTTTAAAAGTCGTTGCACATTTTATTGGTGTAGAAAATTCTGTACGCATCCCGACGAATCTCATCCTGCCGAAACTAACGCCCGATGAGGAGTTAGTACTTTTTCGCGAAAAGCTCGCTCTGCTTAATACCTGCCAACTCTTTTTTATTCAACATCAGGTGACCGCGTGGCTTTCTGTCACACCTGCTATTGTTGATACTTTACTCAAGGATGCTATCCTGGCGGCTGAGCTTTCACGTTACCCCTTTGTTGAACTGGTGGTGAGTGAACGTTTTCCTGGTCTTAACCAACCGGATGATACTCATCCACTCACGTTTCTGGCGAAATGCTTCCCTCTGGCGTTAGCAAACTTTGGTTCCGGTGAAGCCTCAACGCGGGCTGTATTTGCTGGATTGTTTCAGCGCATTGTTATCGACCGCCACTTTGTTCAGCGTCAATTGGATTCCGCTTCTTTTGAGCCCTTTATTCGTGCCATTACCACGCAAATTCAGCCTTATTGTCAAAGCATTATGATTGCGGGAATTAATACGGAATCGGCACGTGAGCGGGTATTACCTTTTGGATTTAGCGGCATGATGGGGGAGCTATGGCCCGCCGTCCCGGAATCCTCATTGCTGACGCTGGTACAGGGATAACCCTGAAGATTGCCGGGTGTTTAAACGGGCATTAACCCCTACACTACAGGCAGGAGGATCTATGACCCTGTCTTTTACTACCCGCTGGCGCGATGAGCTGCCAGATTTTTACAGCGAACTCAATCCGACGCCGCTAAAGAACGCCCGCCTGATATGGCATAACACAGCGCTTGCCGATGAACTCGGTATTGAGCCATCCCTCTTTGCGCCTGAACGTGGCGCTGGCGTGTGGGGCGGAGAAGAATTGCTCCCCGGCATGAAACCGCTGGCGCAGGTGTACAGCGGCCATCAGTTTGGCGTCTGGGCGGGGCAACTGGGCGATGGACGCGGCATCCTGCTGGGTGAACAGCAGTTGCCTGACGGCTCGTCCATTGACTGGCATCTGAAAGGCGCTGGCCTTACTCCGTATTCGCGTATGGGGGATGGCCGCGCCGTGTTGCGCTCAACCATACGCGAGAGTCTGGCTTCGGAAGCGATGCATTATCTCGGCATTCCCTCCACGCGTGCGCTCTCCATTGTCACCAGCGATACCCCTATCCAGCGTGAAACCGTTGAACAGGGTGCGATGCTCGTGCGTATCGCACAAAGTCACGTTCGTTTCGGGCACTTTGAGCATTTCTACTATCGTCGTGAAATGGACAAGGTTAAGCAACTGGCCGATTTTGTCATTCGTCATCACTGGCCGCAACTTCACCAGGAGGCGGATCGCTACGCACTCTGGTTCCGTGATGTGGTGAAACGCACCGGGCTGATGATCGCACGCTGGCAAACGGTCGGTTTCGCCCACGGCGTAATGAATACCGATAATATGTCGATCCTGGGCTTGACGATTGATTACGGCCCATTTGGCTTCCTCGATGACTATCAGCCTGGCTTTATTTGTAATCATTCAGATTACCAGGGGCGTTATAGCTTTGAGAATCAGCCAGCAGTGGGATTATGGAACCTGCAACGTCTGGCGCAGTCGCTCTCGGCTTTTATGGATGTCGACACGCTAAATGAGGCGCTTGATGGCTATCAGCTTGCGTTGTTTACCGAATATGGCACGCGTATGCGTCAGAAGCTCGGGCTGTTTACTGAAGAGGTGGGCGATAACGATCTCCTTAACGGGTTGTTTGCACTCATGGCGCGAGAGGGCAGTGATTATACGCGTACCTTCCGTATGTTGAGCGAAACGGAGCAGTTAAGCGCCGCGTCACCGTTGCGCGACGAGTTTATCGACCGAGCCGCCTTTGATAGCTGGTTTGCTCAGTATCGGGCGCGTATACAACCGGAAGGCATTGACGATGCGACACGCCGGCAGGCGATGAAGCAGGCGAACCCGGCGTTTGTTTTACGTAACTGGCTGGCGCAACGGGCCATAGAAACAGCGGAGAAGGGCGATTATCAGGAACTCCATCGGCTGCATAACGTTCTGAGAAATCCGTGGGGCGATCGTGACGATGATTATGCTCAGCGTCCGCCTGATTGGGGTAAACGGCTTGAAGTGAGCTGTTCCAGCTAAACAACATGCCGGATGCGCTGCGCTTGCCCGGCCTACACATGCACCAGGACGTAGGCCTGATAAGCGAAGCGCATCAGGCAATGCTGTGCCGCTTACTTCGTCAATATCAGCTTTCCGGCCTGCGTCTGACGCAGCAGATACTCCTGACCCTCATGTTCTATCACCACGCGCCCCTCTTCACCTAACAACACCTCGCTGTTTACCCGGCGGTCATGATTTTGCGGGCGGGGCGTATTGTCCTTAACGGAAATTTGCTCTGCGTTATCATCCATAAGCGTCATAAAAAGTAAAATAGTAATAAAAACAACAATGATAAGTATTATCAATAATGAATAAGCGTGTGCAACCGTTTTTTGTGAAAAGAGGTATCGGGAGGAGATAAGACACTCCCCATCGTGAGTACGACAGGGAGGAGAGGACTAAAGGCGAGTCGCGACGGCGGCGGCCAGTTTTTCCAGCAGCACTTCGGTATCTTCCCAGCTCAGGCACGGATCGGTGATCGATTGTCCGTAGGTAAGCGGCTGGTCGGCGACAATCTTCTGCGCGCCCTCGCGCAGGAAACTTTCGGCCATAATACCGGCAATAGCGGTCGATCCGTTGCGGATTTGCTGGCAGATATCATCGCAGACATCCAGCTGACGGCGATGTTGCTTCTGGCAGTTGCCGTGGCTGAAATCGACGACCAGATGTTCTGGCAAATCAAACTGATGCAGCGTATCGCAGGCCGCAGCAATATCGTCGGCGTGGTAGTTCGGTTTTTTACCGCCGCGCATGATGATGTGCCCGTAAGGGTTCCCGCTGGTCTGGTAGATGGTCATCTGACCGTTTTTATCCGGCGACAGGAACATATGGCTGGCACGTGCAGCACGGATAGCATCGACAGCAATGCGGGTATTCCCGTCTGTGCCATTCTTGAAGCCAACGGGGCAGGAAAGCGCCGAAGCCATCTCGCGATGGATTTGGCTCTCGGTGGTTCGTGCGCCAATTGCGCCCCAGCTAATCAAGTCGGCGATAAACTGACCGGTCACCATATCCAGAAATTCAGTCGCAGTCGGCACGCCGAGAGTATTCACCTGTAACAGCAGCTTACGTGCGAGCTCAATGCCGTGATTAACCCGGTAGCTGCCGTTCAGGTCAGGGTCAGAAATTAATCCTTTCCAGCCGACAACGGTACGTGGTTTTTCGAAATAGGTGCGCATCACGATTTCAAGTTGGCCCTGATGCTTTTCGCGCAGGGTTTGCAGACGACGCGCGTAATCCATCGCCGCATCAAGATCGTGTATAGAGCAAGGCCCGACAATCACCAGCAAGCGACGATCTTCACCGTTAAGGATCTTTTCAATCCGCTGACGAGAAGCGGTGACGCTGGCGGCAACATCCGGGGAGACGGGGTAACGCTGAGCAAGTTCAGCAGGCGTAACGAGGCTCTCAATACGAGCAGTACGCAATTCATCGGTCTTATTCATGAGTTTCTCAGAAATTTGTTTCTTCACCAGACAAAACGCCGGGAAGTGATGCACATCACGATAAACCAATCCCGGCTGATTTCAAGAGCGGGGCGTGATGTGCATTCATTCACGGCGTTATGATAAACAAATTTTCCGTATCGTACTAGTGCGTTAGTACATTCTGCGGCTTAATCCCATGATGTCCATGATTTTGGTAGCAATTTCCTCAACGGAGTAATTGGTACTGTTAATCCAGGGAATTTGATTCTTACGATACAGCGCTTCTACTTCTGCCACTTCCATTCGACACTGGCGCATTGAGGCGTAGCGGCTGTTTTCCCGACGCTCCTCGCGAATCGCCGCCAGGCGTTCAGGATTAATCGTCAGGCCGAACAGTTTATGCTGCAACGGTTTGAGCGATGCAGGAAGGATCAGATTATCCATATCATCAGCGATGAACGGATAGTTGGCGGCGCGAATGCCGAACTGCATCGCCAGATAGAGGCTGGTTGGGGTTTTTCCGCAACGAGACACACCGAGCAAAATAACCTGCGCCTGATCGAGGTTGCGCAGGGAAATACCATCATCATGCGCCAGGGTGTAGTCAATTGCCGCAATACGCGCATCGTATTTCAACAGGTTTCCCGGATTCAGCCCGTGGGTACGATGGGCAACTGGCGTCGGATCGAGCTTGAGTTCTTCCTGGAGCGGGGCAACCAGTGCCTGCACAATATCCTGACAAAATCCTTCACATTGCAAAATGATCTCGCGGATTTCCGGGATAACAATGGAGTAGAAAACCAGCGGGCGTACGCCGGTTTGCTGATAAATCGCGTCGATCTGATCTTTCACCGCCCGGGCGCGGCTTTCACTTTCAATAAACGGCAGGGTAATACTGTTGATGACCACCGGGAACTGCGACATCACTGCGTGGCCCAGCACCTCAGCGGTAATCGCCGTGCCATCAGAAATATAAAAAACCTGCCTGTCGACTGCATTTTCCATTTTAACAATCCAGAAAAGTGAGGTTAATTGTCTGAAAGCATAAATTAAATTCGCAGAAAACCCCACCGCATTTGTCTGATATCTGAAAATGGAACGCTATTTTTATTTTTTATGAAAAGTCCGGTTCATTTTTCAAAATATGCATAACATAGCCCATTTTATAACGACTCTCCCAAAGAATCAGCGACTTAACGCAATACGGGGATCTGTCTTAAAAAAGAAAAAATTAATTTGCTTGAACGATTCACCGTTTTTTTAAATTGTTTAAATATGCCAGGATAATTTGAGTAGTCAGTTGTTTCTTAATCACTGCTTTTTTAATCAAAAAAGGATTGTCTCGATGTCCAACAATGGCTCGTCACCGCTGGTGCTTTGGTATAACCAACTCGGCATGAATGATGTAGACAGAGTTGGGGGCAAAAATGCCTCCCTGGGTGAAATGATTACTAACCTGTCCGATCTGGGTGTTTCGGTACCCAACGGATTTGCTACCACTGCCGATGCATTTAATCAATTTCTCGACCAAAGCGGCGTGAATCAGCGCATTTATCAACTGTTGGATCAAACCGATATTGATGATGTCACCGCCCTGGCGAAAGCCGGTGCGCAGATCCGCCAGTGGATCATCGACACACCTTTCCAGAGCGAACTGGAAACCGCTATCCGTGACGCCTACAACCAGCTCTCAGCGGATGACGCCGATGCGTCCTTTGCTGTGCGCTCCTCGGCGACAGCGGAAGATATGCCGGATGCTTCCTTCGCGGGTCAGCAGGAAACCTTCCTCAACGTCCAGGGCTACGACGCGGTACTGGTTGCGGTCAAACACGTTTTCGCCTCGCTGTTTAACGACCGCGCGATTTCCTACCGTGTCCACCAGGGTTACGACCATCGTGGCGTTGCGCTCTCGGCGGGCGTTCAGCGAATGGTGCGTTCCGATCTCGCGTCTTCCGGCGTGATGTTCTCCATCGACACCGAATCTGGCTTCGACCAGGTGGTGTTTATCACCTCGGCCTGGGGGCTGGGTGAAATGGTGGTGCAGGGGGCGGTGAACCCGGACGAATTTTATGTCCACAAACCGACCCTGGCGGCTAATCGCCCGTCGATCGTGCGCCGTACCATGGGTTCCAAAAAAATCCGTATGGTCTACGCGCCAACTCAGGAGCATGGCAAACAGGTTAAAATTGAAGATGTGCCGCAGGCGGAGCGCGATATCTTCTCACTGACCAACGAGGAAGTGCAGGAACTGGCTAAACAGGCTGTCCAGATTGAAAAACACTACGGCCGCCCGATGGATATCGAGTGGGCCAAAGATGGTCATACCGGTAAGCTGTTTATCGTTCAGGCGCGTCCGGAAACCGTGCGTTCTCGCGGCCAGGTGATGGAGCGTTACACGCTGCATTCACAGGGTAAAATCATTGCTGAAGGCCGTGCTATCGGTCATCGCATTGGTGCGGGCCCGGTAAAAGTTATTCATGACATCAGTGAGATGAACCGCATTGAACCCGGCGACGTGCTGGTGACCGACATGACCGATCCGGACTGGGAACCGATCATGAAGAAAGCGGCGGCGATTGTTACTAACCGTGGCGGGCGTACCTGCCACGCGGCGATCATCGCGCGCGAACTGGGCATTCCGGCAGTAGTGGGCTGCGGCGACGCGACCGAACGCATGAAAGATGACGAGAAAGTCACCGTTTCCTGTGCGGAAGGGGATACCGGTTACGTTTACGCTGACCTGCTCGACTTTAGCGTTAAAAGCTCCAGCGTTGACACCATGCCGGACATGCCGCTGAAGATCATGATGAACGTCGGCAACCCGGATCGCGCATTTGATTTCGCCTGCCTGCCGAATGAGGGCGTAGGTCTGGCGCGCCTGGAATTTATTATCAACCGTATGATTGGCGTTCACCCGCGTGCGTTGTTGGAGTTTGATGATCAGGAACCCGCGTTACAAAACGAAATCCGCGAGATGATGAAGGGCTTCGACTCACCAAAAGAGTTTTATGTGGGGCGCCTGACGGAAGGGATCGCGACGCTCGGCGCGGCATTCTACCCGAAACGCGTGATTGTGCGTCTGTCCGATTTTAAATCGAACGAGTACGCTAACCTCGTCGGTGGTGAACGTTACGAACCGGATGAAGAGAACCCCATGCTGGGCTTCCGTGGCGCTGGCCGTTATGTTTCCGAAAGCTTCCGAGACTGCTTCGCGCTGGAATGTGACGCGGTGAAACGCGTGCGTAACGATATGGGGCTCACTAACGTTGAAATCATGATTCCGTTCGTGCGCACCGTTGAACAGGCGAAAGCTGTGGTAGACGAACTGGCGCGTCAGGGGCTGAAACGTGGTGAAAACGGATTGAAAATCATCATGATGTGCGAGATCCCGTCTAACGCTCTGTTAGCCGAACAGTTCCTCGAACATTTTGATGGCTTCTCCATTGGCTCTAACGACATGACACAGCTGGCGCTGGGCCTTGACCGCGACTCCGGCGTGGTCTCTGAACTGTTTGACGAGCGTAATGACGCGGTCAAGGCGCTGCTGTCGATGGCCATTCGTGCCGCGAAGAAACAGGGTAAATACGTGGGTATCTGCGGGCAGGGGCCGTCTGACCATGAAGACTTCGCCGCCTGGCTGATGGAAGAGGGTATCGATAGCCTCTCCCTGAACCCGGATACGGTAGTACAAACCTGGTTGAGCCTGGCAGAATTAAACAAGTAATCTTTTAAATAAGCCCCCGGTGGAATCAACGCCAGGGGCTTTCTTATTTCTTCCCTATCAGACCCTCCTTAACTTGCGACCGATCACACTCCTGCGAAAAAACCAAAAAACGTAAATCTTCTGCGAATTTAGACAATTGTTGTCTCGGTAGTGCTTCTGAATACTGGTTTTACTCAACCTGTTCAGGAGAAGGCGATGACCCCCATTTATAAAGACCCTCTGCATCCTGTGAACGCACGTGTTGCCGACCTGCTGGCACGCATGACTCCCGAAGAAAAATTTGCCCAGATGCATGCCTACTGGTTGGTGCTGTCTGAAGACGGTCAGCACCGGGAAAGAAGCGATATGAGCGATGAATTTTCCGGCGTCAGCGAGCAGGAATCGCTGGGCGAGCGTTTAATGTTGGGCGTCGGCCAAATCACGCGCCCGCTGGGTACACACATTGTGGATGCGAGAACCGGCGTGCGGGCGGCTAACCGCCTGCAAAAGATGTTGATGGAAGAGACGCGTCTTGGCATTCCGGCACTGTTCCACGAAGAGTGCCTGGTGGGCCTGTTGTGCAAAGACGCAACCTTATTTCCCTCCTCGCTGAATTACGCGTCCACATGGGATCCTGAACTGGTCAGGCGCGCCGCACAACAGATTGGCGAAGAAGCGCGAACAACGGGCTGTAAACAGGGGCTGGCGCCGGTGCTGGATGTCTCGCGTGATGTGCGCTGGGGGCGTACCGAAGAAACCTTTGGCGAAGATCCGTGGCTGGTGGGCGTCATGGCCTGCGCGTACGTTGACGGGCTTCAGGGGGCGAAACGCGACGTGCTGGCGACGCTTAAGCATTACGTTGGTCACTCATTTAGCGAAGGCGCGCGTAACCATGCACCAGTGCATTTGGGTTTTCGCGAACTCAACGACACTTTCCTGTTGCCTTTTGAAATGGCGGTGAAACTGGCGAATGCCGGTTCGGTGATGCCTGCGTATCACGATATTGATAATCAACCGGGGCACAGCGATGCATTCCTGCTGACCACGCTGCTGCGAGAACGCTGGGGGTTCGATGGCATTGTGGTGGCGGATTACGGCGGCGTTAGCCTCCTGCATCAGCACCATGGCGTCAGTGAAGATGCCGCGCACTCGGCGGCACTGGCCTTTAATGCCGGGCTGGATGTTGAGCTGCCAAAAGATGATTGCGCGCGTCATCTGGCGCAAGCGCTGGAACGCGGGCTTATCAGCATGGCGAAAATTGATGAAATCGTCGCGCGGTTGCTCACCGTAAAATTCCGTCTGGGGCTATTTGAACATCCGTATACCGACGAAAGCGCCATTTCCCTCCAGTCTCCCGCCACGCGTCAGGCGGCCAGAGACGTTGCTACGCGATCAATTACGCTGCTGGAAAACCGAAACATTTTGCCGCTGACAGGAAAACCGCGCGTGGCGATCGTAGGCCCGACGGCGGACGATCCGCTGGCGTTGTTGAGCGGCTACAGTTTCCCGGTACATTTGATAATCAGTGATATGGTGGATAACACGGCGCAGGTCACCACACCGTTGACAGCGCTGCGCAGTTATCTGGGCGAGGACAACATTCGCTACGCCAAAGGTTGTCACATCATCAAAGAACGCCTGGCTGGTGCGCCGGTATTCCCGGGGGACAGTACAGGTAAGCCAATGCAATCATCCCCGGTCTCCCTCGATATCTCGCTGATTGACGATGCGGTAAACGCGGCGCGGGAAAGTGAGGTGGTGATTGCCTGCGTGGGCGATCTTGCCGGGCTGTTCCAGAGCGGAACTGTGGGCGAGGGGTCAGACACCGATAGTTTACATCTGCCGGGCGTGCAGCAACAGTTGCTGGAAGCGCTGGTGGCAACCGGGAAACCGGTGATTGTGGTGATGACGGGCGGACGCCCCTACAACCTGCAAGGGCTGGAGTCGAAGGTGGCGGCGTTTATGCTGGCATGGGCACCGGGTCAGGAGGGCGGTTGGGCGATTGCTGATGTGCTGACCGGCCGCGCGGAACCGCAGGGCAGGCTGGTGGTGAGCGTGCCGAAAAGTGCCGGGGCGATGCCGTTTTATTACAACCATAAGCTGAAAAGCGGCGGCACGCCGTTCGCTTTTCATTTTGGCGCGCTGTATCCGTTTGGGTATGGCCTGAGCTGGACGACGTTCGATTATGGCACGCCGACGCTACAAAGCGAAAATGTGGATATTCACGGCGACGTGACGCTTAGCGTCACAGTAAAAAACAGCGGCGAGCGCAGCGGCAGCGATGTAGTGCAGGTGTATGTACGCGACAACATTGCCTCGATGGTCAGACCGCTCCAGGAACTGAAAGCGTTCCAGCGAGTGGATCTGGCACCAGGCGAATCGGCCACGCTCACCTTTATGATACCGGTGGATATGCTCAATTTCACCAGCCATCAGGGGCAACGCATCGTGGAGCCCGGTGAGTTTGAGTTCCAGATTGGTCGTTCGTCGGCGGATATTCAGGGGCGGGTGACGGTAAATGTCACAGGCGAAACGCGGGTTCTGCCCGAAAACTGGCGCATGATGAGTTGGTGCGATGTGAAGTGATAAAAAAAAGCCCATCGTGGGAGATGGGCAAAGACTACACACAGCAATTCATTGTTTCACTCAGGGGATTTCCATGCTTATAAATCAAGCTGTTGATTTATAACCGTGTCCTAATAGTAGGCATGCGACATTTTCACGTCGATCGGATTCGTCTCAATAGTTAAAATAGTGTGAATGATTTTTAGTTAAGGCAGGTAAGGATGCCATCATTTGATGGCATCCATTAACATTACTACCCTTTATTGATAAGAAATGCTTAAGTGGGGCGAGGCGGGGGATTACTCTTTTTTCTCAATACTCATATCAAACTGCTGCAACTCTTCCAGCACCTGATCCGGGTCGGTCGTCGGAGGGGGCACTTCATGCATCCAGGCGTCAAACAGACGCCAGGAGACCGCCAGCACTACCGGGCCAATAAACAGCCCAATCATGCCGAATGCCACCAGACCACCGATAACGCCGGACAGAATCAGAATCATCGGCAGATCGGCACCCATGCGAATCAGCACCGGACGGATAAAGTTATCCATGGTGCCCACCACGCAGCTCCACACCAGCAGTACGGTGCCCCAGGTGGTATCGCCGGTCCAGTAGAGCCAGATGATTGACGGTATCAGTACGATGAGCGGCCCAAGTTGCACCAGGCAGGAAAAAATCATCACAACTGTTAGCAGCGTGGCATACGGTACGCCGGTGATGGCGAGGCCGATACCGCCGAGAATTGCCTGTGTTAACGCAGTCACCACCACGCCCAGCGCGACGGCGCGAA
The DNA here is from genome assembly GCF_003057695.2 of Pseudocitrobacter sp. RIT415. Lineage (NCBI taxonomy): Bacteria > Pseudomonadati > Pseudomonadota > Gammaproteobacteria > Enterobacterales > Enterobacteriaceae > Pseudocitrobacter > Pseudocitrobacter sp. RIT415. The sequence continues at coordinate 22,067 of NZ_QBJC02000027.1, forward strand.
TCGCCTGACCGGCCAGAAGTACGGCGGCATCGCCACGTTTGGACGCCAGACGGGTCGCGAAGTAGCGAATACCAAAGGCGACTTTTTCACCCTGCCAGTAGAGCAGCGCGCTGAACAGTAACATTAATCCGCAGTGCAGCAGGAAGCGGCCAATATGCGCCGCCTGGCCGACAAACCACGTGGTGGTGGTGCCGATATAGGGGCGGACTTTTGCCATAATAGCGCTACCGCCCATATCCAACAGGCTGTGCCAGCCCTGATAGAGCTTCGCGCCAACAAAAGGAATGCTGTTAAGCCACGCAAAGTCCGGCAGTTCCAGCGTGCCAGAGGTGATGTCATGCACCAGTGGCGCGCTGCCGTCGACGACGCTATTGACCAGCAAGGCGATGGGAATAACGAACAGTAAAAAAAGCAACAGTGTCATCACCAGAACCGCTAAACTCCGGCGGCCAAAAAGTATGCGTTGCAACCGAAGCAGTACCGGCCAGGTGGCAATGACGATCGTGGCCGCCCAGGCAAAGCCCAGAATAAACGGCTGAATAATCCATAGACAAGCGATGATCATCAGGGCCAAAAACAGCACCGATAGCAATATTTGCGGTATATCGCGAGGACGTTGAAGCGTACTCATATATCAAATTTACCTTCTTCTGTGCGCCAGAACGCTGGCGCGGCGTAAACCCTGTTATTGATAATAATATCAATCCACTTAGGCGGCCGATTTTGCACTTAAATCTACCGGGCGCATAAGAAAAAAATGTGATACAACGTTGAATGCACTACGCAAACGATTAAACATGCGCTAACCGCCCATGGCGACGCTGCGCGTGTATAACAACACTAACTATTCAGACAGGGTCAAGCGTCATGATCCCACAGATTTCTCAGGCACCGGGCGTCGTTCAACTGGTGCTGAATTATTTGCAAGCACTGGAGCAACAAGGTTTTACTGGCGATACTGCCACCCGTTATGCCGACCGGCTAACGATGGCAACCGATAACAGCGTGTATCAGCTATTACCGGATGCGGTGGTATTCCCGCGTTCAACGGCAGATGTGGCCCTGCTGGCTCGTCTGGCGGCGGAAGAGCGTTTTCAGTCGCTTATCTTCACCCCGCGCGGCGGCGGCACCGGTACCAACGGGCAGGCGCTGAACCAGGGCATCATCATTGATATGTCCCGCTATATGAATCGCATCATTGAAATCAACCCCGAAGAGGGTTGGGTGCGGGTCGAAGCCGGGGTTATCAAAGATCAACTGAATCAATATCTCAAACCGTACGGCTATTTCTTCGCGCCGGAACTCTCCACAAGTAACCGGGCGACGCTTGGCGGCATGATCAACACTGATGCCTCCGGACAGGGCTCGCTGGTGTATGGCAAAACGTCCGATCACGTCTTAGGCGTACGCGCTGTTCTACTGGGCGGCGATATTCTGGATACCCAGCCCGTGCCGGTTGCGCTGGCGGAAACGCTGGCTAAAGAGCAGTCCACCTCCGGGCGAATTTATCGCACGGTATTTGAAGGCTGTCGCGCTAATCGTCAGCTCATCATCGATAAGTTTCCAAAACTCAACCGTTTCCTGACCGGCTACGATCTGCGCCACGTCTTCAACGACGAAATGACCGAGTTTGACTTAACCCGCATTCTCACCGGCTCAGAAGGTACGCTGGCATTTATCACCGAAGCGCGGCTGGATATCACCCCGCTTCCGAAGGTGCGTCGTTTGGTGAACATTAAGTACGACTCGTTCAACTCTGCGCTGCGCAATGCGCCGTTTATGGTGGAAGCCCGCGCGCTGTCGGTGGAAACGGTTGATTCTAAAGTCCTGAATCTGGCGCGAGAAGACATTGTCTGGCATTCGGTCAGCGAATTGATCACCGATGTGCCCGATAAAGAGATGCTCGGCCTGAATATTGTCGAATTCGCCGGTGACGATGACGCGCTGATTGAAGAGCAGGTCACATCGTTATGCCAGCGTCTGGACGCACTGATCGCGAATCAGGAAGGCGGGGTGATTGGCTGGCAGCGCTGCAATGAGCTTGACGGCATCGAGCGCATCTACGCGATGCGTAAAAAGGCGGTTGGCCTGTTGGGCAACGCCAAAGGCGCGGCGAAGCCGATTCCGTTTGCCGAAGATACCTGCGTGCCGCCGGAACATCTGGCGGATTACATCGTTGAATTTCGCGCGTTACTCGACAGCCACGGTCTGAGCTACGGTATGTTTGGTCATGTCGATGCGGGTGTGCTGCACGTGCGCCCGGCGCTGGATATGTGCGATCCGCAGCAGGAGATCTTAATGAAGCAGATCTCCGACGATGTCGTGGCGCTCACCGCGAAATACGGCGGTCTGCTGTGGGGCGAGCACGGGAAAGGCTTCCGCGCGGAGTACAGCCCGGCTTTCTTTGGTAATGCGCTATACGGTGAGCTGCGTAAAATCAAAGCAGCGTTCGACCCGCTTAACCGTTTAAATCCTGGGAAAATCTGCCCGCCGGAAGGCGTGGATGCGCCGATGATGAAAGTGGATGCGGTGAAACGCGGCACCTTTGACAGGCAAATCCCGATTGCTGTGCGATCCTCCTGGCGCGGGGCGATGGAGTGTAATGGCAACGGGTTATGTTTTAACTTCGATGCCAAAAGCCCGATGTGCCCGTCAATGAAGGTAACCAACGATCGTATCCACTCGCCGAAGGGGCGCGCCACGCTGGTACGTGAATGGCTGCGTTTGTTGGCCGATCGTGGCGTCGATCCGTTATTGCTGGAGAAAGAACTGCCGGGCAAACGTGCCAGCCTGCGTTCATTGATTGAGCGTACCCGCAACAGCTGGCACGCGCGTAAGGGCGAATATGATTTCTCACACGAAGTGAAAGAGGCGATGTCGGGCTGTCTGGCCTGTAAAGCCTGTTCCACGCAGTGCCCAATTAAAATTGATGTGCCGGATTTCCGCGCGCGTTTCTTACAGCTTTATCACACGCGTTATCTGCGTCCGCTCCGCGATCATCTGGTGGCGACGGTTGAAAGCTATGCGCCGCTGATGGCGCGTGCGCCGAAAACCTTTAACTTCTTTATGAGCCAGCCACTGGTGCGCAAGCTGTCGGAAAAACACATTGGTATGATTGATTTGCCGATGCTTTCCGCACCGTCGTTGCAAAAGCAGATGATTTCGCACCGTTCCGCCAATTTGACGCTGGAGCAGCTTGAGGCATTGTCGCCCGAACAAAAAGCGATGACCGTGCTGGTGGTGCAGGATCCCTTCACCAGCTACTACGATGCGCAGGTGGTGGCCGACTTTATTCGTCTGATCGATAAGCTGGGCCTTCAGCCCGTGCTGTTGCCGTTCTCATCCAATGGTAAAGCACAGCATATTAAAGGTTTCGTGACGCGCTTTACCAAAACCGCGCGTAAAACGGCGGAGTACCTTAACCGGGTGGCGGAGCTGGGCATGCCTATGGTGGGCGTCGACCCGGCGCTGGTGCTGTGTTACCGCGATGAATACAAGCAAGTGCTGGGCGATAAACGCGGCGATTTCAACGTCATGCTGGTGCATGAATGGCTGCCTCAGGCGCTGGACGGTATTGATAGCCACGAATCCGGCGGCGAGCCCTGGTATTTGTTTGGTCACTGTACCGAGGTGACCGCGCTGCCTTCCGCGCCAAAACAGTGGGCGTCCATATTTGCCCGATTTGGCGCGAAGCTGGAGAACGTCAACGTTGGCTGCTGCGGCATGGCGGGAACCTATGGTCACGAAAAGAAAAACCATCAAAACTCGCTGGGGATTTATGCGCTATCATGGCAGCAGGCCATGCAACGCCTGCCGCGTAATCGCTGTCTGGCAACCGGATATTCCTGCCGTAGCCAGGTGAAGCGCGTGGAAGGTAATGGCGTTCGCCATCCGTTACAGGCACTTCTGGAGATTATTGGATGATTTGGAGACGTCAGACGACCCTCGATGCCCTGAATGCGATGAACGAAGGGACGATGATGGCGCTGCTGGATATTCGCTATGTGGCGTTAACCGATGATGCGCTGGAGGCGACGATGCCCGTTGACCATCGCACGCACCAGCCATTCGGTCTGCTACACGGCGGAGCATCGGTTGTTCTCGCCGAGACACTAGGTTCAGTGGCGGGTTATCTCTGTACCGAGGGCGATCAAAAAGTTGTCGGGCTGGAAGTCAATGCCAACCATATCCGCGCGGTGCGTAGCGGCCGGGTACGCGGCGTCTGTAAAGCTATCCACACCGGGCGTCGCAGCCAGGTGTGGCAAATCGAAATCTTCGATGAGGAAGGGCGCTTGTGCTGCACATCGCGCCTGACAACCGCCGTGGTGTAAATTAGATGCAAAAGGCCCAAATTGCTGGGCCTTTTAATTATTTCGCCGTATCGTCTTTAATCGTTTCGCTCGCACCGTTCTTCTGAACGGACGCAATGCCCTTCTTCGCCGCGTCCTTGCTTGAGTACATCTCGCTGGTGGCGATGGTTTCGTGATTATCGGCCTTCAGCAAAAAATACCACGGCTGCGCAACGTCTTTATCAGATTTCTTAAGCACATAATAACCCATGATTTCTCCCGATAGTTTTGAAGGGGTCATCAATGATTTAGGTCAGATTTAGCGATTCGGCAAGTTAGCGTATCGAAGATGTGAGTCGTATGGTACTGAGAGGCGAAAAACTATCAAATAAATAGGCATTATCGATGCATGTTTTATTCTTCAACCACTTCCGGTAATTACCTTTTCTTAATCTATTATTTTTCAATGCGTTGTAAAAAATCATCTCTCCCGGTTGCCCGCACAATGAGGGTCTATGCTTATAAAAAGCCACTGTAAAACAGGTTCGAAGGTAATACCCCTGTTGCAGATGGGTTGAAGTGATAATCATTATCACTAACATGGCGTTATGCCTTCGATGGCTTAACCGATGAGGTAGACCAATGGAAGTAGATTCTGGAACGTTTGATCCCAATGATTTTGCCTGGCGTGGCCTGACGTTAACGCCTGCGGCAGCAACACAAATTCGCAATCTGGTGAGTAAACAACCAGGGATGCAGGGCGTGCGTCTTGGCGTGAAACAGACCGGCTGTGCAGGATTTGGCTATGTGCTGGATACGGTAACCGAGCCTCATGCCGATGACCTGTTATTTGAGTCTGACGGCGCAAAACTGTGGGTGCCTCTTTCCGCGATGCCGTTTATCGATGGCACCGAAGTGGATTACGTGCGCGAAGGATTGAATCAGATATTTAAATTTCATAACCCGAAAGCGCAGAACGAATGCGGCTGCGGCGAAAGTTTTGGGGTATAGGCGGTACGATTATGACGCGCAATACTGAAGCAACTGACGATGTCCAGACCTGGACCGGCGGCCCGCTGAATTACAAAGAGGGCTTCTTCACCCAGTTAAAGACCGACGAACTGGCGAAAGGAATCAACGAAGAGGTGGTCCGCGCGATTTCGGCAAAACGTAATGAGCCCGAATGGATGCTCGAGTTTCGCCTGAATGCCTTCCATGCCTGGGAGCAGATGAAAGAGCCGCACTGGTTGAAAGCGAACTATGCTTCGCTCAATTATCAGGACTACAGCTACTACTCTGCGCCCTCATGCGGCAACTGCGATGAGACCTGTGCCTCTGAACCGGGCGCGGTGCAGCAGACGGGCGCCAATACCTTCCTCACCGATGAAGTCGAAGCGACGTTTAACCAGCTTGGCGTACCGGTTCGCGAAGGTAAAGAAGTGGCTGTTGATGCGATTTTCGACTCGGTTTCCGTGGCGACCACCTATCGCGAAAAACTCTCTGAGCAGGGCATTATTTTCTGTTCGTTTGGCGAAGCGATTCACGATCATCCAGAACTGGTGAAACAGTATCTGGGCACGGTTGTGCCATCGAACGATAACTTTTTTGCTGCCCTGAACGCGGCGGTGGCGTCAGATGGCACCTTCATCTACATCCCGAAAGGTGTGCGCTGCCCGATGGAGCTGTCGACCTATTTTCGCATTAACGCGGAAAAAACCGGCCAGTTTGAACGCACCATTCTGATTGCTGATGAAGGCAGCTATGTGAGTTACATCGAAGGTTGTTCTGCCCCGGTGCGTGAAAGTTATCAGCTGCACGCGGCGGTCGTGGAAGTGATCATCCACAAAAACGCGGAAGTGAAATACTCCACGGTGCAAAACTGGTTCCCTGGCGATAACAACACCGGCGGTATCCTTAATTTTGTCACCAAGCGCGCCCTGTGCGAGGGCGAAAACAGCAAAATGTCCTGGACCCAGTCAGAAACGGGTTCCGCCATTACCTGGAAATACCCGAGCTGCATTTTGCGCGGCGATAATTCGATTGGCGAATTCTTCTCGGTGGCGCTGACCAGCGGGCATCAGCAGGCCGATACCGGCACCAAAATGATCCACATCGGCAAAAACACCAAATCGACGATCATCTCAAAGGGGATATCCGCCGGGCATAGCCAGAACAGCTATCGCGGGCTGGTTAAAATCATGCCCACCGCCACCAACGCGCGTAACTACACCCAGTGCGACTCAATGCTGATAGGCCCGGACTGTGGCGCGCATACCTTCCCGTATGTTGAATGCCGCAATAACAGTGCACAGCTGGAACATGAAGCCACTACCTCGCGTATCGGTGAAGATCAATTGTTCTACTGCCTGCAGCGTGGGATCAGCGAAGACGATGCGATCTCGATGATCGTTAACGGGTTCTGTAAGGACGTCTTCTCCGAGCTGCCGCTGGAGTTTGCCGTGGAAGCGCAAAAACTGCTGGCGATAAGCCTCGAACACAGCGTCGGATAAGAATTAAGGGATCTCTATGTTAAGTATCAAAGATTTACAGGTTGCCGTTGAAGAGAAAGAAATCCTGCGCGGCTTGAGCCTTGAGGTAAAGCCGGGGGAAGTGCACGCCATTATGGGGCCGAACGGCTCCGGGAAAAGTACGCTTTCCGCTACGCTTGCCGGGCGCGAAGACTATGAAGTGACCGGCGGCACGGTGACCTTTAAGGGTAAAGACCTGCTGGAACTCTCCCCTGAAGAGCGGGCGGGGGAAGGGATCTTTATGGCGTTCCAGTATCCGGTGGAAATACCGGGCGTCAGCAACCAGTTTTTCCTGCAAACGGCGCTGAATGCCGTGCGTAAATATCGTGGTCAGGACGCGCTGGATCGCTTTGATTTTCAGGATCTGATGGAAGAGAAAATCAACCTGTTGAAAATGCCGCAGGACTTGCTGACCCGCTCGGTTAACGTCGGTTTCTCCGGCGGTGAAAAAAAGCGCAATGACATCCTGCAGATGGCGGTGCTTGAGCCAGAGCTGTGCATTCTGGATGAAACGGATTCCGGGCTGGATATTGACGCCCTGAAGATTGTGGCAGACGGCGTGAACTCTCTGCGTGATGATAAGCGGTCATTTATCATCGTTACCCACTACCAGCGCATTCTCGACTACATCAAACCCGATGTGGTGCATGTGCTTTATCAGGGGCGGATTGTGAAATCCGGCGACTTTACCCTGGTGAAACAACTGGAGGAGCAGGGCTATGGCTGGCTTACCGAACAGCAGTAACGCGCTGCAACAGTGGCATCATCTGTTTGAGGCGCAGGGCGAACAGCGTTCCCCTCAGGCGCGGGAACATTTGCAACAGGTGCTGCGACTGGGTCTGCCCACGCGTAAAGATGAAGACTGGAAATACACCGCACTGGATAGCCTGCTCAATAGCCAGTTTGTCGCGCCACGGCTGACCACGCTTGAAGATATTGCGCCCGATTCACTGGCCTTAACGATGGATGCGTGGCGTCTGGTGTTTGTCGACGGTCAGTTTGCGCCTGGACTGAGCGATGCGCTGGACGAGAGCGGGTTTGAGGTTGCGGTCAATAACGTGCGTGAAGACCTGCCTGCGGCGGTTAACGGCGAAGTTTTTCTGCATCTCACCGAAAGCCTCGCGGCAACGGTGACGCACATACGCGTCGCCCGTAATCAACGTCCGGCGAAACCGTTGCTGCTTATGCACATCACGCGGGGGCTGATGGGTGATGAAATGAACACCGCCCATTATCGCCACCACATCACGCTGGAAACTGGCGCGGAAGCGACGGTGATAGAACATTACGTCAGCCTCAACGATCAACGCCACTTTACCGGGGCGCGATTCACCATGGATGTGGCGGACAATGCGCATCTGCATCATCTAAAGCTGGCCTTTGAAAATCCGCAGAGCTTCCACTTTGCCCATAACGACATTCGTTTGGGTCAGGATGCCAGCGCTCACAGCAGCAGTTTTCTGCTCGGCGCGTCGGTAACGCGACACCACACCAGCACTCAGTTAAACGGTGAAAACACCACTTTACGCATGAACAGCCTGGCGATGCCGATCAATACGGAAGTGTGCGACACCCGCACCTGGCTTGAGCACAACAAAGGCTATTGCAACAGCCGACAATTGCACAAAACCATCGTCAGCGATAAAGGCCGTGCGGTTTTTAATGGTTTGATTAACGTGGCGAAACACGCCATCAAAACCGACGGGCAGATGACCAATAACAATCTGCTGCTGGGGCGACTGGCGGAGGCGGATACTAAACCGCAGCTGGAAATTTACGCTGATGACGTAAAGTGCAGCCACGGCGCGACGGTCGGCCGCATTGATGATGAGCAGCTTTTTTATCTGCGTTCGCGCGGTATAAACGACAGCGACGCGCGCAAAATCATTATCTATGCCTTTGCTGCCGAATTGACGGAAGCCATCGCCCATGATGCGCTGAAACAGCAGGTACTGGCGCGGATCGGCCAGCGCTTGCCAGGAGATTCACAATGACATTTTCCGTACAACAGGTGCGCGACGATTTCCCGGTGTTAAGCCGGGAAGTGAATGGTCAGCCACTGGCGTATCTCGACTCCGCCGCCAGCGCGCAAAAACCGGAGCAGGTGATCCGCGCAGAAGCGGAGTTTTATCGTCATGGTTACGCGGCGGTGCATCGTGGCATTCATACGCTGAGCGCTGAAGCGACGCAGCGGATGGAAGAGGTGCGTCAGAAAGCGGCAAACTTCCTTAATGCCCGTTCCGCTGAAGAACTGGTTTTCGTGCGCGGTACCACCGAAGGGATAAACCTGGTGGCCAACAGTTGGGGAAACGACAACGTCCGTGCAGGCGATAACATTGTGATCACCGCGATGGAGCACCACGCCAATATTGTGCCGTGGCAAATGCTTTGCGCCCGGACAGGCGCGGAACTGCGCGTGATCCCGCTCAATGTTGATGGCACATTGCAGATGGATATTGCACCAACGCTTTTCGACGAGCGCACCCGATTGCTGGCGGTGACCCAGGTGTCTAACGTCCTCGGCACAGAAAACCCCGTGGCGGCGCTTATCGCACTGGCGCATCAGCATGGCGCGAAAGCACTGATTGATGGCGCGCAAGCGGTGATGCATCACCCGGTCGATGTGCAGGCGCTGGACTGCGATTTCTATGCCTTTTCGGGCCATAAACTGTATGGGCCGACGGGGATCGGCGTGCTGTATGTGAAAGAAGAAATACTGCAGGCGATGCCGCCGTGGGAAGGGGGCGGCTCGATGATTGCGACCGTCAGCCTGACGGAAGGCACGACCTGGGCGAAAGCGCCGTGGCGCTTCGAGGCCGGGACGCCGAATACGGGCGGTATTATGGGCCTCGGCGCGGCGTTCGATTATCTCAGTGCGCTGGGGCTTGAAGCGGTTGGCGAGTATGAACAAACGCTAATGCATTACGCGCTGGCGTCGCTTGCGGACGTGCCCGATCTCCATCTTTATGGCCCGGCGGACAGGCTGGGCGTCATCGCCTTTAACCTCGGCACGCACCACGCCTATGACGTCGGCAGTTTCCTGGATAACTACGGCATTGCCGTGCGAACCGGACATCACTGTGCGATGCCGCTAATGGCATTTTATCAGGTGCCGGCAATGTGCCGGGCGTCACTGGCGATGTATAACACCTTTGAAGAGGTCGACCGTCTGGTGACGGGTCTGCGACGCATTCATCACTTATTGGGATAACAGGGAGGAACGATGGCTGCTTTACCGGATAAAGAGAAGCTGCTGCGTAATTTTGGCCGGTGCGCAAACTGGGAGGAGAAGTATCTCTACATTATCGAGCTGGGGCAGCGTCTTGCGCCCTTGACCCCGGAGGCGCATAACCCGGAAAACAGTATTCAGGGCTGCCAGAGCCAGGTGTGGATTGTGGTTTCCCGTAATGCGGACGGTATTGTCGAATTACAGGGCGACAGCGATGCGGCAATTGTGAAAGGATTGATTGCCGTGGTGTTTATTCTCTTCGATAAAATGACACCGGACGATATCCTCGCCTTTGACGTTCGCCCGTGGTTCAGCCAGATGGCGCTGACCCAACACCTCACGCCCTCGCGTTCGCAGGGGCTGGAAGCTATGATTCGCGCGATTCGCGCGCAAGTCGCTAACTTCAGCTAATATAATATAGACAGCTTTCATACAGTTACGCGAGGCAGGAAGCGCCTCGCTGGCCGTTCTGCTTTCTGGCGGTTTGTCAGTGAATGTGAATAAGGAATCCCATATGAAGCGCGCGTCTCTTATTACTCTTAGCATTTTGGCGGCTCTTGGTGCGATACAAAGCGCCTGGGCTGTTGATTATCCGCTGCCTCCGGCCAACAGTCGCCTGATTGGCCAGAACCAAACCTACACGGTTCAGGAGAGTGATCGTAACTTACAGGCCATTGCGCGACGTTTTGATACGGCGGCGATGCTGCTTATTGAAGCCAATAACACCATGGCACCGGTACCGAAACCGGGAACGGTCGTAACCATCCCATCGCAGATGCTGCTGCCGGATGCTCCGCGTGAAGGCATCATCGTCAACCTGGCTGAGCTACGGCTCTACTACTATCCACCGGGAGGAAATCAGGTTCAGGTTTATCCGATTGGTATCGGATTACAGGGGCTTGAAACGCCGGAGATGACCACACGCATCGGTCAGAAGATCCCCAATCCAACCTGGACGCCGCCAGCGGGCATTCGCGCGCGTTCTGCTGCGAAGGGGATCCATCTGCCTGCCGTAGTACCTGCCGGGCCGAATAACCCGCTGGGGCGCTATGCACTGCGTCTGGCATACGGTAACGGTGAATATCTGATTCACGGCACCAGTGCGCCGGACAGCGTGGGTCTGCGCGTGAGTTCAGGCTGCATCCGTATGAATGCGCCGGATATCAAAGCGCTGTTCAGTCAGGTTCGTAGCGGCACGCCGGTGCGCGTCATCAACGAGCCGGTGAAATATTCCGTTGAGCCGAATGGCATGCGTTACGTGGAAGTGCATCGTCCGCTATCGCAGAATCCGGAACAGGATACGCAGAATCTGAGCTTCACGCTCTCGTCTGACTTCACGCAGTTCTCACAGCATGCGGATGTACGCAAGGAGCAGCTTCAGAAGGCGTTGACGCGTCGGGCGGGGTATCCGGTCGCCGTGAGTGCTGAAAGTGGCACAGCGCGCGCGACAGAGCCGTCATTATCGATGCAGCATGGTGATGCGGTGTCGGAGGGCGAGGTTTCGGGAACGATAACGCAGTAGCGATTGTTAAATCACAGGCAAAAAAAATGGCGCACAATGTGCGCCATTTTATTACCAGAACTCTTACTTACGGTAAGAGTGAGCCTGGTTGTCCAGACGCTGGTTAGCGCGAGCTGCGTCATCTTTAGCAGCCTGAACGTCGGAACGGATTGCGTTCACGTCGTTGCTCAGCTGGTCAACTTTAGCGTTCAGAGTCTGAACGTCAGAAGACAGCTGATCGATTTTAGCATTGCTGGAGCAACCTGCCAGCAGAGTAGAACCCAGGATTACCGCGCCCAGTACCAGTTTAGTACGATTCATTATAAATACCCTCTAGATTGAGTTAATCTCCATGTAGCGTTACAAGTATTACACAAACTTTTTTATCTTGAGAATATTTTTTTATCCGAAAACCCTTATTTTTGATCGTTCGCTCAAAGAAGCATCGACTTTCCCTCTGATGAAAGAAAAACTCTATGAAAACAGGGGAGTTCCATCGGATTCGTCTTAGATAATTTTAGTTTAAAGAGTAAAATCTGATTTGCTTTTTTATTGAGCATGGTGATTAGACGTAATAAAAAAAGCGCCCCGAAGGGCGCTTTTTATTCGCATCTGAAATAGATCTGTAAATTATTACAGTACGTGTACGGATGCAGTATTGGTGGTTCCGCTTGGTACCAGTGCGCCAGAAACCATCACGACAACGTCGCCTATCTGCGCCAGGCCGCTTTCCAGAGCGACTTCTTTACCCAGACGATAGAAATCATCAGTAGAGGAGATTTCTTTCACCAGCTGTGGCACAACGCCTTTGCTCAGCACCAGCTGACGCGCGGTGGTTTCGTTGGTGGTCAGCGCCAGGATGGTGGCATCCGGGAAGTATTTACGCACTGCGCGAGCCGATTTACCGCCCTGGGTAGCAACCACGATCAGCGGCGCGTCCAGTTTCTCTGCAGTTTCAACCGCGCCACGGCAAACGGCTTCAGTGATGCGCAGTTTACGGCTGTCGTTGTTGAACTCCAGACGGCTGGTCATCACGCGGTCAGTACGTTCGCAGATGGTCGCCATGATGGTCACAGCTTCCAGCGGGTATTTACCTTTCGCGGATTCGCCAGACAGCATTACGGCATCGGTGCCGTCCAGGATGGCGTTGGCAACGTCACCGGCTTCTGCGCGGGTAGGGCGTGGGTTTTTGATCATGGAATCGAGCATCTGGGTCGCAGTGATAACGACTTTACGTGCACGGATACATTTTTCGATGATCATTTTCTGCGCGAAGATAACTTCTTCAACCGGGATTTCAACGCCCATGTCGCCACGCGCAACCATGATGCCGTCAGACGCTTCAAGGATTTCGTCGAAGTTGTTCAGGCCTTCCTGGTTTTCAATTTTGGAGATGATCTGGATCTTCTCGCCGCCGTGCGCTTTCAGGTGCTCACGGATTTCGACTACGTCAGAACGTTTACGGATGAAGGACGCCGCAACAAAGTCAACGCCTTGTTCGCAACCGAAGATCAGGTCTTGTTTGTCTTTTTCAGCCAGTGCTGGCAGCGCGATGGAAACGCCCGGCAGGTTAACGCCTTTGTTTTCACCCAGGTCGCCGTTGTTCAGCACTTTACAGATAACTTTGTTACCTTCGATAGCGGTAACTTCCATGCCGATCAGACCATCGTCAACCAGAACGGTATTGCCAACGGACAGGTCGGTGGTGAAACCTTCATAGGTTACAGCAACGATTTCGTTGTTACCGACAACAGATTTGTCAGTGGTGAAGGTGAAGGTCTGGCCTGCTTTCAGGGAGACGTCGTTGCCGCCTTCCAGTTTGATGGTACGGATTTCCGGACCTTTGGTGTCCAGCAGGATAGCGGCTTTCTGGCCGGTTTTCTTCATCACGTTGCGCAGGTTCTGGATGCGCTGACCGTGTTCAGCATAGTCACCGTGGGAGAAGTTCAGACGCATAACGTTCATGCCCGCATCGAGCATTTTGCCTAACATCTCTTCGGATTCGGTTTTCGGACCGATGGTGCAAACAATTTTGGTCTTTTTCATGACAGTCTTAGTCTTTAAGTTGAGTAAGTTGAGAAGGATATGGGAATCTCGCTCCATAAGCGCACAGCCACGGAGTCAAACCTGTGTTACGAAACTTGCGACGCCACGCCATCATAAGGATAGGTGACATCAAAAAAGCGTGCAGAGGAAAGTGTGCTAGTGGTTCAGCAAACTGAAGGGTACGATAATTATGTTGGTTATTAATACAGTTCAATGAGCTGAAACCATTCAAGAAAGAATCGGCGCGTATTATACGGTGTAACATCACAAAAAGAAAATAAAAACAGCGTTTCAAAATTCGAAATATTGGCATTAACAAAATAAAAACCTTTCCAGTAAGGTATTATAACAACGTGGTAAGGATTATTGATGAATTCCTCGCCATAAAAGGCGGTTTGGCGGGGGAAAGAGGTGTACATTCATCAATTTGATTTATATTAAATTTGAATCAATAATATTTTGATTATTAATGGAAAACAGGGAGCGCGCGGAATGGGAAGTTTGAGTAAAGACGAGGTTCTGTACCAGGAGATGTGTCGAGTGGTCGGTAAAGTTGTGCTCGAAATGCGCGATTTGGGCCAGGAACCGAGACATATTGTGATTGCGGGCGTAGTGCGTACGGCGCTGGCCAATAGCAAGATTCAGCGTTCAGAACTGACGCGTGAAGCGATGGAAAAGGTGATTAAAGCACTGGCAGGGCAGTAACCCCGCCGGGCAATGTACTCAGGCAATCACAAAACGTAGCACCGCTTTAACGGCAATATCGCTGTGATGCGCAATTAACGCTTCATCATCAATTTCCGGCAACGGGCCATCCAGATACAGGCTATTAAAACTGTAAAAGTTGGAGACCTGATAAAAGCTGAAGCTGCTGATGAGGCGGTGCACATCGCGCGCTTCCACGCCGGGCTGAAAAATCGTTTGCTGCTGACCGCGCTGAAGAATATTCTCCAGCAGCGAAAGCGCGCTCTTATTCACCCGCTTAAAGTCATCGGACGATAATAGCCATTTCCCGCGCTGCATATTCTCCATACAGATAATCCGCATGTAATCGGCATGCGTGGCGTGATAACGCACGCTCCATTTCACCAGTTGCACCAGCGCCTCGACCGGTGGCACATTTTCCAGCCCCAGTTGCTGTTCCGTTTCACGTATACGCGCATAAACGTGCTGCAACACGGCCTGATAAAGCTGTTCCTTCGTTTTGAAGTAGTACACCACCATGCGCTTAGTGGTTTGTGCTTCCCCGGCAATTTGTTCCATACGCGCCCCGGCGAGCCCATGCTCGGCGAAAACGGCGATCGCGGCGGTAAAAATCCTCTCTTTCAGAGACTGTGCTTCATCGTGAGCAACGGCGGACATAGCAACTCCTGTTTTTTCTCAAGAACAAAAAATACACACAATGATCACAATTTAGCAACCGAATCTGGCGTAAATGAACCAAATGATTCATATTCGTTTCATCTTTTCATTCACACAGGGCGAAACCTATGCTGCGCTCCATTGCCACCGTTTCCATTTCCGGTACGCTGCCTGAAAAACTGAGCGCCATTGCGGCGGCGGGCTATCAGGGCGTTGAAATCTTTGAAAACGATCTGCTCTATTATACCGGTACGCCCACCGATATCCGAATGCTGGCCGACGATCTGGGCTTAAAAATTACCTTATTTCAGCCATTTCGTGACTTCGAAGGCGCAAGCCGCGAACAGTTTGCCGCCAATCTTGCACGAGCGAAACGTAAATTCGCGCTGATGCATGAGCTGGGGTGCGACACCATGTTGCTGTGCAGCAATGTCTCGCCGAACTGCTCGGCAGATTTTGACCGGCAGGTTGCCGATCTGCGGGCGCTGGCAACGCTGGCGGAGCAGGAGAATATCCATATTGGCTACGAAGCGCTGGCCTGGGGGACACACGTCAATCGCTGGTATCAGGCGTGGGAGCGCGTCAACGCAGTCAATAGCCCGGCGATGGGGATTGTGCTGGACAGTTTTCACGTGCTGTCGCTTGGGGATAATCTCACGCGCCTGAATGAGGTGCCGCTGGAGAAAATCACTTTTTTGCAACTGGCCGATGCGCCACTAATGAAAATGGATGTACAGGAGTGGAGTCGTCATTTTCGTTGCTTCCCGGGTCAGGGCGAGCTGCCGCTGATTGAATTTGCGACCGAACTGACGCGCCGTGGTTATCGTGGCCCCTGGTCGCTGGAAATTTTTAACGACGGTTTTCGCGCCTCGCCCAACGGCGCGACGGCGAAAGATGGCTATCGCTCTCTGCTGTGGCTAGAGGAGCAAACCCGCATAGCGTTGTCTAAAAGCGATGCGGATCTGTTTATCACCGAGCCATTGCCACAATGGCTCGGTATGGAGTTTATTGAGTTTACCGCCAGCGCCGCAGAGGCGAAAAAACTGGGCTCGATGCTGGCGGGAATGGGATTTCGCCAGACCGGGATGCACCGTTCTAAGCTGGTATCGCTGTGGAGCAATGGCGATGCGCGGGTCATCATTAACTATCAACCGCACAGCTGGGCGGATCACTTCTATCAACGTCATGGCGTCTCTCTTTGCGCGATGGCGTTGCGCGTCAGCGATAGTACGGCGGTGATTGCCCGGGCACGTGCGTACGGCTACGCCACCTGGCAAGGGGAAGTCGGCCCGAATGAAAGCACCATTCCGGCGGTGTGCGCGCCGGACGGGAGCCTTATCTATCTGGTTGATGAGAAACAAAATATCTACACCCAGGACTTCACCCTGACGCCTGATGATAACCTTGAGGGTTTTACGGGGATCGATCATCTGGCGCTGGGTATGGAAGCCGACAGCCGTGATAACTGGGTGATGTTCTTCCGCTCGGTGTTTGGTTTTGAGCTTGAGCACGAACAAACCATGCCCGACCCGTACGGACTGGTGCGCAGCCTGGCAGTGCAAAGCCCGCAGGGCAACATTCGTTTTGCACTCAATATTTCGCAAAGCCGTGCCACGCAGATTGCGCGCTCTGTTGCTTGTTATCAGGGCGCGGGCTTGCAGCACGCCGCTTTTTCCTGTCGCGATTTACCGGCGATGCCGCCGTTCTCCCCGGCCATTTCGCTGCCAGTTCCGGCGAATTATTACGAGGATCTGGTCGCGCGCTTTGGTCAGGCGGAAGGGATGGCAACCCTGCAACAGCAGCAAATTCTGTATGACCGCGATGCGCAGGGTGGTGAGTTTTTCCATCGCTATAGCTGGCCGTTCAGTGAAGGGCGCTTCTTTTTCGAATTGACCGAAAGGCGCGGTGGTTACGCCCAGTACGGGGCGGTAAATGCCGCCGTACGCCTTTCGGCGATGCAGTACCGTCAG
Source organism: Pseudocitrobacter sp. RIT415 (assembly GCF_003057695.2). Classification (NCBI taxonomy): domain Bacteria; kingdom Pseudomonadati; phylum Pseudomonadota; class Gammaproteobacteria; order Enterobacterales; family Enterobacteriaceae; genus Pseudocitrobacter; species Pseudocitrobacter sp. RIT415. The sequence continues at coordinate 38,992 of NZ_QBJC02000027.1, forward strand.
ATGCTTTAACTGTACCATCCGGTTCACTTCGAACGTAAGACCATAACAATAAACATTCATCTGCACTCTACAACGACAGGTAAGCCCTATGAACACATATAGCCATAATCGCGTGGCAACCGTTGAGGCGGTGGCGGTGGTTCCCCGCTCAAGGCGGCGTATTGGTATTCTGACGCTGCTGGCCGCGGGTACCATGATCAATTATCTCGACAGAACGGTTTTAGGTATCGCCGCCCCACAACTGACGCAAGATCTGGGGATAGGCGCGGCAATGATGGGGATTGTTTTCTCTGCATTTGCCTGGACTTACGCGCTGGCGCAAATTCCCGGCGGGATGTTCCTCGACCGCTTTGGCAACAAAGTCACCTATTTCCTGGCGCTGAGTTTCTGGTCGCTGTTTACCTTACTGCATGGTTTCGCGATTGGCCTGAAAACGCTGTTGCTGTGCCGTTTCGGCCTTGGGGTGAGTGAAGCGCCATGCTTCCCGGTCAACAGTCGGGTCGTCAGCGCCTGGTTCCCGCAGCAGGAGCGCGCGCGCGCCACGGCGGTGTATACGGTGGGGGAATACCTCGGGCTGGCCTGCTTCGCGCCATTACTGTTCTGGATAATGGATGGTTTTGGCTGGCGAACATTGTTTATTACCGTTGGCGTCTTTGGTCTGCTATTCGCGCTGGTGTGGTGGCGCTGTTATCGCGAACCGCACGAAGATAAACATCTGAGCGATCAGGAGCGAGATTACATCGCGGCAGGCGGCGGTATCACCACTGGAACGGAGAAAAAAACGCATTTCAGCTGGCCGCTGGTGCGCCAGTTGTTGAGCAAACGGCAAATTCTCGGGGCCAGTATTGGGCAATTTGCCGGCAACACGGTGCTGGTCTTCTTCCTGACCTGGTTCCCCACTTATCTGGCAACCGAGCGCCATATGCCGTGGCTGAAAGTGGGCTTCTTCGCCATTCTGCCGTTCCTGGCGGCGGCGGGCGGCGTGATGTTCGGCGGCTGGGTATCGGACAAAATTCTTAAAGCCACAGGCAGCGCCAACCTTGGCCGTAAGCTGCCGATCGTGGTGGGGCTGCTGATGGCAAGCTGCATCATCTCCGCTAACTGGCTGGAGAGCGACACGGCGGTGATCCTGGTGATGTCCTTCGCGTTCTTTGGGCAGGGAATGGTCGGGCTTGGCTGGACGCTTATCTCCGATATGGCGCCCAAAGGACTCGGTGGCCTCACCGGCGGGTTGTTTAACTTTTGCGCTAACTTCGCGGGTATCCTCACTCCGCTGGTGATTGGTTTTATCGTCGCCGCCTTTGGCAACTTCTTCTATGCGCTTATCTATATCGGCGGTGCCGCACTGCTCGGCGTGGTGGCGTATCTCTTTATTCTTGGTGATGTAAAACGTATTGAACTGGATATTACGCAGGGAGAAACCGATGCAAATTAGTGGTCACACGCGGTTAATTGCCCATCTGGGTTATCCGACGGAAGGCTTCAAAGCACCGATGATCTACAACCCGTGGTTTGCGGATCAGCAGGTGGATGCCAGAGTGGTGCCGGTGGGCGTCATGCCTGAGGATTACGCGGCTTTCGTCCCGACACTGTTCAAAATGACCAATATTGCCGGAGCGCTGGTCACTATGCCGCACAAAGTGGCGACCTGTGCGCTCATGGCGCGTCTGAGCCCGACAGCGGCCATTGCCGGCGCATGCAATGCCATTCGTCGCGAGGCGGATGGCACGCTTACCGGAGAAATGTTCGACGGCGACGGTTTCGTACGTGGTATTCAACGCAAAGGCTTTCAAACCCGTGGAGCTAGTGCGCTGGTGGTTGGCAGCGGCGGAGTAGGCTCGGCGATTGCCGCCTCTTTAGCGGCGGCAGGCGTTACGGCGCTCAGCCTGTATGACAACCGCCCGGAAATGGCTGCGGCGCTCGCCACGCGTTTACAGGCGCATTACCCGCGGCTGAAAATCACCCTGATGGCGAACGATCCTACCGGACATCAGTTGGTGGTGAACGCGACGCCTTTAGGGATGAGCCCGGATGATCCGTTGCCGCTGCCCGCTGAATTGCTTACGTCGGAGATGTTCGTCGGTGAAGTGGTCATGAAGCAGGCCGTCACGCCACTGTTGGCGATGGCAAAAGCGCGCGGTTGTGCGACTCAGCAGGGCACGGATATGTTGTTTGAGATGATTCCCGCGTATCTCGATTTCTTCCATCTCCCCGTGGCAACGCCGGAACAGTTGCGCGCCCTGGCTCAAATCGATTAATGCTGCTTTTGCCTGATGCGCTGCGCTTATCAGACCTGCGGGATTTTGAGCCTTTGTAGGCCGGGCAAGCGCAGCGCCCCCGGCGAGTAAGGAGATGATGCCTGATGCGCTGCGCTTATCAGACCAACGGGAATATCAGCCCTTGTAGGCCGGGCAAGCGCAGCGCCCCCGGCGAGTACGGAGATGATGCCTGATGCGCTGCGCTTATCAGACCAACGGGAATATCAGCCCTTGTAGGCCGGGCAAGCGCAGCGCCCCCGGCATTTTTACGGGCTGCACATTGCGCATAATCCCGCTAAAATATCCGTTTTCCCGCTGGATATTGCTATGCCATCCCCCTTAACGCTTTTCGCCGCAGGCAGCCTGCGTCGCGCATTTATTCCTCTGATTGAATGTTTTACCGCGCAAACAGCCATCCCGGTGAACCTGAATTTTGGTCCGGCCGGGCTGCTGCGTGAGCGTATCGAAGCGGGTGAGGCGTGCGATGTGTTTGCTTCGGCTAACGCGCAGCACCCACAAACGCTGGTTGCGCAGGGACTGGCGCGGGAAAGCCAGATCTTTGCTCGCAACACGCTAATTCTGACCGCGCGTCGTCACCTCGAGGGCGACGCATTAACACTTCTGCGCAACCCAGCCTTGCGGCTGGCGACCTCTACGCCAGGCTGTGACCCTTCCGGTGATTACACCTGGCAGCTGTTTGATAATCTAAACAGCCTTGAGCCCGGCCTCGGTGAGCAACTGAAATCCCGCGCTATGCAACTGGTCGGTGGGCGCGACTCGCTCTGCATTCCGTCAGGTGAAATCGCCAGTAAATGGTTGCTGCAACAGGAGCTGACCGATCTGTTTATCGGCTATGCGCACTATGCCGCCGCGTTAACGCACGACGACGCTCTGCGCGTGGTTTCGCTTCCGTTGGCGCAGAATATTCGCTGTGATTACCATGTCGCACGGCTGGCTGAGAGTGAAAATGCGCAGACACTGTATGCCTTTATCCTTGCGGACGTTGGGCAACGTTATCTGCGCGACGCAGGTTTTTTAGCGGTGAATTGAAAACAGCGGCGCCAGAACCGGGCATGCGTAATCAATAAGCTGAATTTTACGCACCGGCAGGCCATACGCGCGTTGCAGGTTTTCTTCCTGAACGATGTCCGATGTTGCGCCTGCCAGCCACTCGCCGTTGGGCAACAGCAGCAACGTGTGGCTGGCGATTTGTAACGCATGAGTGGGATCGTGTGTGGTGAACACCACCGTGCGCGACTGACCATGAGCCAGGTTACTGATCAGCTGCAACACGGTTTGCTGATTGGCGAGATCCAGCGCCGAGCAGGGCTCATCGAGCAAAATATTCTGACTGGCGCTGACCAACGCGCGCGCAATCATCACCAACTGCTGCTGGCCGCCGGAAAGGGCGTGGAACAATGTATCGGCCAGATGCGTAATATTGAGCTGCGCCAGCGCCTGCGTCACCTGTTGCTCATCCTCCTGTTTGGGTTGCGCAAACAGGGCGATGTGACGCGCACGGCCCATCATCAGCACATCCCGCACCCGCCAGGCAAACGCCGGGCGAAAAGATTGCGGCACAATCCCCACGCCGCCGCGTACGTCTACGCTGCCAGAAATTGCCCGCAGCACGCCGGTCACCGTGTCGAGCAATGTGCTCTTCCCGCGCCCATTTGCCCCCAACACCGCCCAGATTTCACCGGGACGGCACTCGAGTGTCATCGGGGAAAACAACGGCTGCTGATGACCATATACCAATGCATTCAGAGAAAGTGACGCGGTCATGAGCGGGCTCCTCGGCGCGCGTTGCGCACCAGTAACAGGGTAAACAGCGGCGCGCCAATCAATGCGGTCAGAATGCCGATGGGGATCTCCGCCGCCGTCAGCGTGCGCGCCACGTCATCCACCACAATCATAAAGCTGGCACCCAGCCAGAACGCGGTTGGCAGCAGGCGACGGTGATCCGCACCCGCCAGCAAACGGGCCAGATGGGGAATCACCAATCCCACCCACGCAATACTGCCGCTTACCGCCACCTGTGCGGCAACCAGCAGAGCGCAGCACACCAGCACCCCGCGACGTAGCGGTGTGACGTTAACGCCCAACGCGCGCGCATCTTTATCGTCGAGGGTCAGTAAATTAATGCGCCAGCGCAGTTTAAACAGGACCGCAGCGGCCAGGGCGACCGGGAGCGCGAGCATCAGCGTTTTGTGCCAGTTTGCCGTCGCAAAGCTGCCAAGCAGCCAGAAAACGATGTTGGGCAGCGTCTCTTCCGTATCAGCGAGATACCGCATCAGGCTCACCAGCGCGGCAAAGAAACCGCTGAGAATGATCCCGGCGAGGATCAAAATCAGCGTGCTTTCTCGCCCCTGTAACGCAGCGATGAGATAGACCAGGCACAGCGCCAGCAGGCCAAAGAAGAACGTGGATCCCATCATCAGCGGGGCGCTAAACCCCAGCAAAATCGCCAGCGTTCCGCCAAAAGCGGAGCCGGAGGTAACGCCGATGATATGCGGATCGACCAGCGGATTCTGGAACACGCCCTGAAGCGTCGCACCGCACAACCCCAGCGCGCCCCCCGCCAGCAGCGCCATCAACATGCGCGGTAAGCGCACTGACCAGACTATCTGCTGCGCGATATCCGCAGACGCATTGGGATGAAACAGCTGCCAGAGCACATCGCGCAGGGGCAGAGGATACTGACCAAAGCAAAGGGACACCACGGCAAGAAAAAGGGTGAGCAGCATCAACCCACCCTGAAGCGCCAGCGGCTGACTACGGTTGAGCATGCGGCTGCCAGTCAGTGTGGTAGAAGTGTTGGTAATAATCCTGGGCCTGAGCATCGACATCGACGTTTTTGTAGCGCTCTGGATAGAGTTTCTTCGCCATCCATAATTCGCCAATCGCCAGCGCTTCCGGCATCGGGTAGCCCCAGGCTTTGGCGTATTCAGGCATCAGCCAGACGCGATGATTTTTCACGGCATCAATGGCCTGCCATTGTGGATCAGTGGTGATTTCTTTCACCACGTCCGGGTAGCGATCCTGCACGAAAATCACCTGCGGGTTCCATTGCAATACCTGCTCCAGCGACACCTGATGCGCACCTTTCACGGTCGCCGCTGCGACGTTCATCGCACCCGCATGCTGCATCATTAGCCCGGTATATTTTCCGGAGCCGTAGGTGTTGAGATCCGGGTTCGCCATATAAACGCGGACTTTTTTGTCTTCGGGAATATCCGCGACCGGTGCGTTGAATTTCTGGCGCGCGCTAAAGGTGTAGCGGATCAGCTCGTCTGCCTGTTTGTCGCGATTCACCACCGCGCCAATCAGGCGAATACCCTGTTTCAGCCCTTCGTTATAGGCGTGTTCTTCATCAGCCATCGTCGGGTTCATCTTGTTTTTTTCACCAGCGGCATCTTCACGCAGCGAAATCGCGACCACCGGGATCCCGGCGTTCTGAATCTGCTGAATCATCGCCGCAGGCGCATAGTTGGCGACGAATACTACCTGCGGGCGCAGCGCCAGCAGGCTTTCGATATTCACCTGCGTCAGGTCGCCGGGCATGGGCAAAGAGGAGAGTGCCGGCATAAAGCGTGCGAAATCGGGGCCCAACTGTTTTTCCCAACTGCTGAGTACGCCAACCACGTCTTTACTGGCGTCTAACTGCACCAGCAGATTGAGCGTCTGATGTTGCAGTACTACCACGCGGTTAACGGTATCGGGCAGGGTGACCTGACGGCCAAGCTGGTCGGTGAGCGTGCGATCCGCCTCGGCGGGTGAAACAACGGCACACGTGGCGCAGAGCAGCACGATGCCGGGAAGCAGACGTTTAACATTCAACATGAAGTGACTCTATGGGAAGGGAAATTTCGATGTGTATTTGAATATATAACGGTGGGGATTGCAAATGGTTGTGGGGGAGATACCTATTAATTTCTGGGGGAGGGTGCGCGATGGGGCTCTCAGCCGCAGGGAGAGATCTGCAAACCCGGCTCGGTCGGTTCCCTCTCCCTGTGGGAGAGGGTTAGGGTGAGGGGTGCTCGTAGATAATCTCCTGCTCCTCCATGCGCGCCTCAATCTGCTTCGCTACCCGCTGTAACGCACTCAAATGCTTCGCTGCCGCCTGTTCAATGGTCATCGCTTTGGCGATATACACCAGGTTCAGACAGCCCATTACCCGGCCCTGACTGCGTACCGGCACCGCGATCGAGGCGATTTTTTCCTCCTGCTGCCAGCCGCCAAAATTTTCCCCGTAGCCATTATGTCGTGTGCGTTCCAGAATTGATGCCAGCTTCTCGGGTTCGCGCGCCAGTTGATATTCCGGCTCCGGGCGGCCAGCCAGCATGTCGATAATCGGCTGGCGGTCGTGTTCCGCGGAAAACGCCAGCCAGGTAATACCCGACGCGGTCAGCAGCAGCGGCAGGCGGCGCCCCACCATGGCACGGTGAAAAGAGAGACGGCTAAAACGGTGCGTGGTTTCGCGTACCACCATTGCGTCAACGTCGAGCGTGGTTAAATCAGTCGGCCAAATGACCTCGCGCAATAATTCGCCAAGTAATGGCGTTGCAAGTGCAGAAATCCAATGTTCGTCACGAAATCCTTCACTCAACTGACGAACTTTCATCGTCAAACGGAAGCTGTCATCGGACAAACTACGGCGAACGTAGCCTTCATCCTGAAGTGTTTCCAGCAGTCGCCGCACGGTAGTGCGATGCAGGCCGCTAAACTCAGCCAGCGTCGCGGTTGACGCGCCTCCGTCGAATTTATTTAACAAGTTTAATAACATTAACCCTCGGGTTAATCCGCGTACCGTTTTGTATTCCGTCGCCTCGTTATTCTTCATATTTCCTGACAATTCTATAGCTAAAACAACGGTGTGCACAGAGTGCACATTCGGGCCTGTTTTGATTGTAGCCTAAATCTCCGGACATATACTGAGCGCATTATAAAAAAATGTTTACATCAAATTAACAAATGGCGGCGCGGGCGTATCCGTACCGATCATTTGGTCCGAGAAGTGAGGTAATGACATGACAACGATAAATCCCGATATCCAGCCTGCCGTTCAGCAGTCCGCTCAGGTCGCCATTATTGGTGCGGGCCCGGTGGGCCTGATGATGGCGAACTACCTTGGGCAGATGGGCGTCGAGGTACTGGTGGTTGAGAAGCTCGACAAACTGATCGACTACCCGCGCGCCATCGGTATTGACGATGAAGCGCTGCGCACCATGCAGTCGGTCGGCCTGGTGGAGAAAGTGTTGCCGCATACCACACCGTGGCATGCGATGCGTTTTCTGACTCCAAAAGGTCGCTGCTTTGCTGATATTCAACCGATGACCGATGAGTTTGGCTGGTCGCGGCGGAACGCCTTTATTCAGCCGCAGGTCGATGCGGTGATGTATGAAGGGCTGGCGCGTTTCCCGAACGTGCGGGTACTTTTCTCACGCGAGCTGGAAGCGTTTAGTCAAAATGGTGACAGTGTCACAATTAATCTGCAAGGCCCGGAAGGGCAGCGCGAAACGGTGAAAGCCGACTGGCTGGTGGCCTGCGATGGTGGGGCGAGCGTGGTGCGTCGTACGCTCAATGTGCCGTTTGAAGGCAAAACCGCACCGAATAAATGGATTGTGATAGATATCGCCAACGATCCTCTGGCGACGCCACACATCTATCTGTGCTGCGACCCGGTACGTCCTTATGTTTCCGCTGCGTTGCCGCATGGCGTGCGCCGCTTCGAGTTCATGGTGATGCCGGGCGAAACCGAAGAACAACTGAGCGAGCCGCACAACATGCGTCAGTTGTTGCGCAAAGTGCTGCCGAATCCCGATCACGTTGAACTGATTCGCCAGCGCGTTTACACCCACAACGCGCGCATTGCCGAACGTTTCCGTGTTGATCGTATTCTGTTGGCGGGCGATGCCGCGCACATCATGCCGGTCTGGCAGGGGCAGGGTTATAACAGCGGGATGCGCGACGCCTTCAACCTCGCCTGGAAACTGGCGCTGGTGGTGAACGGGAAAGCGGGTGAGCGTCTGCTGGATACCTACCAGCAGGAGCGTCGTGACCATGCCAAAGCGATGATTGATTTATCCGTCACCGCCGGAAATGTCCTCGCCCCGGCAAAACGCTGGCATGGCAACGTGCGTGATGGCATCTCGTGGTTGTTGAACTATATCCCGCCGGTAAAACGTTATTTCCTCGAAATGCGCTTTAAACCGATGCCGCAGTACCGCGAAGGCGCGCTGGTGATGGACACCAGCGCCAAAAACTCCCCGGTCGGCAAGATGTTTATTCAGCCGAAAGTGACCCGAGAGAACGGCGAGGTGACGCTGCTGGATGACGTGATTGGCGCAAAATTCGCCATTATCGGCTGGGGCTGTAACCCACTGTGGGGCATGAGCGAGCAGCAAATTGTCCGCTGGCGCGCGCTGGGTACGCAATTCATTCAGATCGTGCCAGACGTACAGATTCGAACCCCACAGGACAACGTCGAGGGCGTGATTCGCCTCGGTGATACGCAAAACCGCCTGAAAACCTGGTTTGCGGCGCAGGATGCGTCGGTGGCGGTCATTCGCCCGGACCGTTTTGTCGCCGCGCTGGCAATTCCGCAAACGCTGGGTAACCAACTAAACGTGCTTGCCAGCGTCATGGCGTTGCAAGCCGTTTCATCCTCCGCTCCTGTTGAAAAGGTGGCCTGATATGAACGCATATCTTCATTGTCTCTCCCACACGCCGCTGGTCGGCTATGTCGACCCGGCCCAGGCGGTACTGGATGAAGTGGATGGCGTGATTGCTGCAGCGCGCAAACGCATTGCGGCTTTTGACCCGGAACTGGTGGTGCTCTTTGCGCCCGATCACTACAACGGCTTCTTCTACGACGTGATGCCGCCGTTCTGCCTGGGCGTTGGCGCGACGGCGATTGGCGATTTCTCCAGCGCTGCGGGTGAACTGCCGGTGCCGACGGATATCGCAGAGGCCTGCGCACACTACACCATGAAAAACGGCATCGACCTCGCGGTTTCCTACTGTATGCAGGTTGACCACGGTTTTGCCCAGCCGCTGGAGTTTCTGTTAGGCGGGCTGGATTCACGCCCGGTGCTGCCCATCTTCATTAACGGTGTCGCCACGCCGCTGCCCGGTTTCCAGCGTACCCGCATGATGGGGGAAGTGATTGGCCGTTTTCTCACGACCCTCAACAAGCGCGTCCTGATTCTTGGGTCTGGCGGGTTATCGCATCAGCCGCCGGTGCCAGAGCTGGCGAAGGTAGACGCCCACATGCGCGATCGTCTGCTGGGCAGCGGTAAGCATCTGCCGCCGGATGAGCGTGAGCTGCGTCAGCGCCGCGTCATCGAAGCCGCCGAGAAGTTTATTGAAGACCAGAAAAGCCTGCATCCGCTCAACCCGGTCTGGGATAACCAGTTTATGACGCTGCTTGAACAGAAGCGTCTGGGCGAGCTGGATGCCGTCAGTAATGAAGAACTTTCGGCCATTGCCGGGAAATCTACCCACGAAATTAAGACCTGGGTTGCCGCGTTCGCTGCGCTGTCGGCCTTTGGCGACTATCGCACCGAGGGGCGTTACTACCGCCCAATCCCTGAATGGATTGCCGGTTTTGGTTCCCTCAGCGCCCGTTCACAGAATTAAAGCAGGAGAAAAACAATGACTTATCAACCGCAAACTGAAGCCGCAACCAGCCGTTTCCTGACCGTTGAAGAGGGCGGCCAGACGCTGCGCATCCATTTTAACGATTGTGGGCAGGGCGATGAAACCGTCGTCATGCTGCACGGTTCTGGCCCCGGCGCAACCGGCTGGGCGAACTTTAGCCGTAACATCGATCCGCTGGTGGAAGCCGGTTACCGCGTTATCCTGCTCGACTGTCCGGGCTGGGGGAAGAGTGACACCATCATTAATAGCGGTTCCCGTTCCGACCTCAACGCGCGCATTCTGAAAAGCGTGGTTGATCAGCTGGATATCCAGAAGGTGCATCTGCTGGGTAACTCCATGGGCGGGCACAGTGCGGTGGCGTTTACCTTAACCTGGCCGGAACGCGTCGGCAAACTGGTACTGATGGGCGGCGGTACGGGCGGAATGAGCCTGTTCACCCCGATGCCGACGGAAGGTATTAAGCTGCTGAATGGCCTGTATCGTGAACCCAATATCGATAACCTGAAGAAGATGATGAACATCTTCGTCTACGACCCAAGCGATCTGACCGAGGCGCTGTTTGAAGCGCGTCTCAATAATATGCTGGCGCGTCGCGATCACCTGGAAAACTTTATTAAGAGCCTGGAAGCCAACCCGAAACAGTTCCCGGACTTTAGCCCGCGGCTGGCTGAAATTAAAGCCCCGACGCTGATTGTCTGGGGCCGCAACGACCGTTTCGTCCCGATGGATGCAGGTTTACGTCTGCTTTCCGGCATTAATGGCTCTGAGCTGCACATCTACCGCGACTGCGGGCACTGGGCGCAGTGGGAACATGCGGATTCCTTCAACCAATTGGTGCTGGATTACCTCAAACGCGCATAAGGAGCCGTGATGTCTGTACAAACACTGGAACATCTGGCCGCCGCTCTACGCGAGGCCGAACAAACCGGACAGGCGATTGCGCCGTTACGCGACATTATCGGCCCTGATAATGCCGAAGCCGCCTATGCCATCCAGGCCCTCAATGTGGAAAACGCGGTGGCGAAAGGCCGTCGCGTGGTCGGGCGCAAAATTGGCCTGACCCATCCGAAAGTGCAACAGCAACTGGGCGTTGATCAACCGGATTTTGGCACGCTGTTTGCCGATATGTGTTACGGCGACAACGACACGATCCCTTTTGATCGCGTGATGCAGCCAAAAATTGAAGCGGAAATTGCGCTGGTGCTGAACCGCGATCTGCCAAACGTCGATACCACCTTTGATGAGCTATACGGCGCTATTGAATGGGTGTTGCCTGCGCTGGAAGTGGTGGGCAGCCGTGTGCGCGACTGGTCAATTAAGTTTGTCGATACAGTGGCGGACAACGCCTCCTGCGGCGTGTACGTCATCGGTAGCCCGGCGATGCGCCCGGCAGGCTTAGACCTGAAAAACTGCGCCATGCGCATGACGCGTAATAACGAAGAGGTGTCCAGCGGGCGCGGCAGTGAATGTCTGGGGCATCCGCTTAACGCCGCCGTCTGGCTGGCGCGCAAGATGGCGAGCCTTGGCGAACCGCTGCGTGCGGGTGACATCGTGCTGACCGGCGCGCTGGGCCCGATGGTCGCCATCAATCCAGGCGATCGTTTCGAGGCGCGTATTGAAGGTATTGGTTCTGTGGCAGCCACGTTCTCTGCCGCACAAGAAGGAAGTCAGTCATGAGTAAGATAAAAGTCGCCATCATCGGTTCAGGCAATATCGGCACCGACCTGATGATCAAAATTCTGCGCAACGGCAAACACCTGGAAATGGCGGTGATGGTTGGAATCGACCCGGAATCCGACGGTCTGGCGCGCGCGCGTCGTATGGGCGTTGCCACCACCCATGAAGGCGTCAACGGCCTGATGGCGATGCCGGAATTCGCCGACATTGATATCGTCTTTGACGCCACCAGCGCCGGGGCACATGTGAAAAACGACGCCGCGCTGCGGGCGCAGAAACCCAATATTCGCCTGATTGACCTGACGCCTGCGGCAATTGGCCCGTACTGCGTGCCGGTGGTGAATCTCGATAAAAACCTCAGCCAGGGCAACGTCAACATGGTGACCTGCGGTGGTCAGGCGACTATCCCAATGGTGGCGGCGGTTTCCCGCGTGGCGAAGGTTCATTACGCGGAAATTATCGCCTCAATTTCCAGTAAATCCGCCGGGCCGGGCACACGCGCCAATATCGACGAATTTACCGAAACCACCTCGCAGGCTATTGAAGTGGTGGGCGGCGCGGCGAAAGGCAAAGCCATCATTATTCTCAACCCGGCAGAGCCGCCGGTGATGATGCGTGACACCGTGTATGTGCTGAGCGAGGACGCCTCGCAAATTGAAATTGAAGCGTCGATTGAAGAGATGGCCGCGGCCGTGCAGGCGTATGTACCGGGCTATCGCCTGAAGCAGAAGGTGCAGTTTGAAATGATTCCGCAGGATAAACCGGTGACCATTCCGGGAATTGGTCAGTTCTCCGGGTTGAAAACGGCGGTGTATCTGGAAGTCGAAGGCGCGGCGCACTATCTGCCGGCCTACGCCGGAAACCTCGATATCATGACCTCAGCGGCGATGTCGACGGCGGAAAAAATGGCGCAAACCATGGTGAAAGCAGCAGGAGAAGTCGCATGAACGGTAAAAAACTCTATATCTCCGACGTCACTCTGCGTGACGGCATGCACGCCATTCGCCACCAGTATTCCTTAGACAATGTGCGCCAGATTGCCAAAGCGCTGGATGACGCGCGCGTGGATTCTATCGAAGTGGCGCACGGCGATGGTTTACAGGGGTCGAGCTTTAACTACGGTTTTGGCGCGCACAGCGACATCGAATGGATTGAAGCGGCCGCCGATACGGTGAAGCACGCCAAAATCGCCACCCTGCTGATTCCTGGCATCGGCACGCTGCATGATCTGAAAGCCGCTTATCAGGCTGGCGCACGCGTAGTACGTGTGGCGACGCACTGCACCGAAGCGGATGTCTCCGCACAGCATATCGCCTTCGCGCGTGAACTGGGCATGGACACTGTCGGCTTCCTGATGATGAGCCATATGACTACACCGGAAAATCTGGCGAAACAGGCGAAGCTGATGGAAGGCTACGGTGCAACTTGCATCTATGTGGTTGATTCCGGCGGCGCGATGAACATGAACGACATTCGCGACCGCTTCCGTGCGCTGAAAGCGGTGCTCAAGCCGGAAACACAAACCGGGATGCACGCACACCACAACCTGAGCCTTGGCGTAGCGAACTCTATCGTAGCGGTGGAAGAGGGCTGTGATCGTATTGACGCAAGTTTGGCAGGAATGGGCGCAGGGGCAGGGAATGCGCCGCTGGAAGTTTTTATTGCCGCGGCGGATAAGCTCGGTTGGGATCACGGCACGGATCTGTATGCGCTGATGGCGGCGGCAGACGATCTGGTGCGTCCGTTGCAGGATCGCCCGGTGCGCGTTGACCGTGAAACGCTGGCGCTCGGTTACGCCGGGGTGTACTCCAGCTTCCTGCGTCACAGCGAAGTGGCGGCGCAGCGCTACGGCCTCAGCGCGGTGGATATTCTGGTTGAGCTCGGTAAACGTCGAATGGTTGGCGGCCAGGAAGACATGATCGTCGATGTGGCACTCGACCTGAAAGCCAAAGCGTAAAACATAACAAGAAAGCTTCGCCCGCCCGGCATGATGCCCGGCGGGCGCGTTTGCAAGGAAAAAATGCGCGGCTGGCAACGTATCAGCTGCCTTTCACCTGTCACCCTCGCAAAGGTAACGCTATGTCGAACATCGCCTCTACACCTGCAACATCACGCCTGATACTGACCATCGGGCTCTGTTTTCTGGTCGCCCTGATGGAAGGGCTGGATTTACAGGCGGCAGGCATTGCCGCTGTTGGTATCGCCCAGGCTTTTGCGCTCGATAAAATGCAGATGGGCTGGATTTTTAGCGCCGGGATACTGGGTCTGCTGCCCGGCGCGCTGGTAGGTGGAATGCTTGCCGACCGCTATGGTCGTAAACGCATTCTGCTGGGATCGGTTATGCTGTTTGGTCTCTTTTCGATAGCCACCGCGCTGGCGTGGAGTTTTCCGTCGCTGGTCTTTGCGCGTCTGATGACCGGTGTGGGGCTGGGCGCGGCGCTACCTAATCTGATAGCCCTGACCTCTGAAGCGGCAGGCCCGCGTTTTCGCGGCACGGCGGTGAGCCTGATGTACTGTGGCGTGCCGATTGGCGCGGCGCTGGCGGCAGCGCTGGGGTTTAGCGGCCTGGCGCAGGCGTGGCAAACCGTATTCTGGGTGGGCGGCGTCGTACCGCTGCTGCTGGTGCCGTTGCTGATGCGCTGGCTGCCGGAGTCGCAGGCTTTTACCCATCAACAGGCATCGTCGCCCGCACCACTTCGCGCGTTACTCGCGCCGGGGACGGCCTCCTCCACGTTACTGCTGTGGCTCTGCTACTTCTTCACCTTGCTCGTGGTGTATATGCTGATCAACTGGCTGCCAATGCTGCTGGTTGACCAGGGCTTTAGCGGCTCGCAGGCGGCGGGGGTAATGTTCTCCCTACAAATGGGTGCCGCGGTGGGCACGCTTATCCTCGGCGCATTGATGGATAAACTGAGCCCAATGCGCATGTCGCTGCTGATTTACAGCGGCATGCTGGCCTCGCTGCTGGCGCTCGGTTCGGCGGAATCGCTGAGTACGATGCTGCTTTCCGGATTTGTCGCCGGGTTATTTGCCACGGGGGGGCAGAGCGTACTGTATGCGCTGGCGCCGCTCTTTTATCGCACCGAAATCCGCGCCACAGGTGTTGGCACGGCGGTCGCGATTGGCCGTCTGGGGGCGATGAGCGGCCCGCTGCTGGCCGGAAAAATGCTGGCGCTGGGTACCGGCACGGTAGGCGTGATGGCCGCCTCCGCGCCGGGGATCGTTTTGGCTGGTGTAGCGGTTTTCTGGTTAATGAATCGACAGAAGCAGGCATCCACCGCGATTGAAGCGTCTTAAGCGTAATTTTACCGGGCGGTGCAAGGCTGCCCGGCCTATCAATTCCCCTCTGTTTTGACCTTCTTGCCGGGGTTTTTCCGAGTTAATACAATAAAAAACGTAATCAGGTTGAAAGAGAAGGAGTAAGTCGCTCATACTCTTACCCAGTCTCCCGTGCATCAGAAAACCCTGAAGATCAATAACAGGAATTCGCACGGTCGCATAATTAAGGAATCCCTCATGGCAGAAGAAACTATTTTCAGCAAAATTATTCGTCGCGAAATCCCGTCGGATATCGTTTATCAGGATGAGCTGGTTACCGCGTTCCGCGATATCTCCCCACAGGCGCCGACTCACGTTCTGATCGTGCCTAACATCCTGATTGCCACGACCAATGACGTGGCGCCTGAACACGAACAGGTGCTGGGTCGTATGGTGACCGTGGCGGCAAAAATTGCCCGCGACGAAGGCATTGCTGATGATGGCTATCGTCTGATCATGAACTGCAACCGCCACGGCGGGCAGGAAGTCTTCCATATTCATATGCATCTGCTGGGCGGTCGTCCGCTTGGGCCGATGCTGGCACATAAAGGTTAAGTGATGAAAGCAGGCTTTTCAGCCGCGCTACTGGCCGCATTTTTGCTGGCCGGTTGTGGCTCGCATCCGGAAATTCCGGTAGGCGATCAGCAAACGCTGGTGATGGAATCGAATGTCCTGGCAGCCGGGATCAGTGCGGAAAAGCCTGAGCTGACGCGGTCGGAAATTCAGGCGACCGCCAGCGCGAAACTGTTCAATGAACGGCGTGAACCTGTCACCCTTCATTATCGTTTTTACTGGTATGAAGCCAGAGGACTGGAAATGCACCCGCTTGAAGCGCCGCGTACCGTCACCATCCCGGCTATGGGATCGGTCACGCTGTACGGCAGCGCCAGCAGCCTGGGCGCACATAAAGTCCGACTTTATCTTTATTTGTAAGGGGTAAAACGGAATGACTACATTGCGTCGCTATGCGCTAATCTCGGCACTGGCTGTCCTGCTCTCCGGGTGCGTGGTGAAACAAGAACAACCCGCACCGGTGGAAGAGGCGAAGCCAACACCACAACAGCCTGTCGAACCGCAGCAGCCGGTACCTACGGTGCCTTCTGTTCCGACGATCCCACAGCAGCCAGGCCCCATTGAGCATCAGGATCAACAGCCTACGCAGCCTGCGCCACGTGTTCGTCACTATGACTGGAATGGCGCGGTGCAGCCGATGGCAGGCAAAATGTTGCAGGCGAGCGGCGTGAATGCGGGCAGCATTCTGCTGGTCGATAGCGTGAATAACCGTACCAACGGCACGCTGAACGCGGCTGAAGCGACAACGGCGCTGCGTAACGCACTGACCGGCAACGGTAAATTCACCCTGGTTTCCGCGCAGCAGCTGGCTGTTGCTAAACAGCAGCTTGGCCTGTCACCGCAGGATAGCCTCGGTTCGCGCAGCAAAGCGATGGGAATTGCCCGTAACGTCGGCGCACAGTATGTGCTCTACAGCAACGCCACCGGCAACGTGAATTCCCCGGTACTCAAAATGCAGCTGATGCTGGTACAGACGGGCGAGATTATCTGGTCAGGTAGCGGTGCCGTCACTCAGCAATAAACTCACGTGTGACGCGGTTCTGTCACGCTATTTCCCTCAGTATCATCTTGTCGCCAGCCCTGATTATTCAGGGCTGAGCGGCAGTAGCTGTATCATCGCCTGCGGTGAGCAGCAGCGGGTTTTGCGCCAGCACCATACGGCGCAGGCCCGCGAATTTCACTTCCTGCGTCACTATCACGCGCTCACGCGTTTACCCTCCACGCTCGCTCCGAAGCCGGTTTTTTATACCGCTGGCTGGATGGCCGTTGAATTTTTCAGCGGAGAGGTGAAAAGCGTGCTGCCGCCCCCTCGCCAACTGGCGTCTCTCCTGTATCATCTGCATCAGCAGCCGCGTTTCGGCTGGCGCGTAACGGTGCTGCCGTTGTTGGAACGCTACTGGCAGCAGTGCCACCCTGCGCGACGCACGCCGTTCTGGCTGCGGACGTTACATCGCCTGCAAAAGCAGCGCGAGCCACAGCCGCTGCGCCTTTCGCCATTGCATATGGATGTTCACGCGGGCAACATTGTGCATACGTCTGCCGGGTTGCGGCTGATTGACTGGGAGTATGCCGGGGACGGCGATATCGCACTGGAGCTGGCGTCGGTGTGGATGGAGGACGAGCGTCAACGCCGTGACTACAGCGATGTGTACGCGACGCTGGCGAGCATTGCGCCAGACGCGCTGTGGCAACAGATTTTACGCTGGCGGCCCTGGGTGTTAATGCTCATGGCGGGCTGGTATGAGTGTCGCTGGCAGCAAACCGGCGACCGACAATTTATCACGCTGGCAGATGAAATTTGGTGTCAGTTAAAGGAAAAACGATAAGAGAGGTCAGTGTGGGTCCGGTAATGTTGGATGTGGAAGGCTACGAACTGGATGCGGAAGAGCGCGAGATTCTGGCGCATCCGCTGGTAGGCGGCCTGATTTTATTTACCCGAAACTATCATGATCCGGCGCAGTTGCGTGAACTGGTGCGCCAGATCCGTGAAGCATCGCGCAATCATCTGGTGGTGGCGGTCGATCAGGAAGGCGGTCGCGTGCAGCGTTTCCGCGAAGGATTTACCCGCCTGCCTGCCGCACAATCTTTTGCCGCCGTGCTCGGCGAGGAAGAGGGCGGACGGCTGGCCGTTGAGGCCGGTTGGCTGATGGCCAGCGAAATGATCGCCATGGATATCGATATCAGCTTTGCGCCGGTGCTGGACGTTGGGCATATCAGCGCCGCGATTGGCGAGCGCTCCTATCATGCGGATCCGCAAAAAGCGCTGGCGATGGCGCGTCACTTTATCGACGGTATGCACAGCGCCGGGATGAAAACCACCGGCAAACACTTCCCGGGGCACGGGGCGGTCACCGCCGATTCCCATAAAGAGACGCCGCGCGATCCGCGTCGCGAAGCCGACATTCGCGCGAAAGATATGGCGGTTTTCAAGACGCTGATTACGGAAAACAAACTCGATGCCATTATGCCTGCACACGTCATCTACAGCGACGTTGACCCACGCCCGGCAAGCGGCTCGCCGCACTGGCTGAAAACTGTGTTGCGCGGTGAGTTAGGTTTCGATGGCGTGATTTTCTCTGATGATTTGTCGATGGAAGGCGCGGCGATTATGGGCAGCTATGCCGAACGCGGTCAGGCATCGCTGGATGCGGGTTGCGATATGATCCTGGTCTGCAATAATCGTAAAGGCGCGGTCAGCGTTCTTGATAACCTGTCGCCGATCAATGCCGAGCGTGTTACGAAATTGTATCATAAAGGTTCATTTACACGTCAGGCGTTAAGGGATTCCGCCCGCTGGAAGAGCGTCAGTGCGCAACTGGAACAGCTCCATGAACGCTGGCAGGACGTGAAGGCAGGCCATTAACCCTCCCGACAAGGGAGTTGTGGTGAGGATCAAATGATTATTTATTTGCACGGTTTTGACTCGAACAGCCCAGGCAACCATGAAAAAGTGTTGCAGCTCCAGTTTATCGATCCGGATGTGCGGTTGATTAGCTACAGTACGCTGCATCCAAAACATGATATGCAGCATTTGCTGAAAGAAGTGGACAAAATGTTGCAGCTCAACGTCGACGATCGCCCGCTGATTTGCGGTGTGGGGCTCGGCGGCTACTGGGCGGAACGCATCGGCTTTTTATGCGACGTACGTCAGGTGATCTTCAACCCGAACCTGTTCCCGAATGAGAACATGGACGGGAAGATTGACCGCCCGGAAGAGTATCTCGATATTGCCACCAAGTGTGTGAACAACTTCCGCGAGAAAAACCGAGACCGTTGCCTGGCCATCCTTTCCCGTAAGGATGAGGCGCTCGACAGCCAGCGCTCGGCGCAGGAACTGCATCACTTTTATGAAATTATCTGGGATGACGTTCAGGGGCATAAATTCAAAAACATCTCGCCACATCTGCAGCGTATTAAAGCTTTTAAAACCTTAGGTTGAAACCGTTTTCCACGCCCCGTTCTGGGGCGTGAAATGTTAAATTTCCCTCCTTTTTCACTTCCATCACCCACCAAAAATCCCACTAAACGCTAAAGTTGTTTAACTTCTGCGCGGTAAAACTTGATACACATCAAATTTGGTATGACCAATGCACCGTTCATGTTATTCTTCTTGCTGCTGAATGGTTTCGGGATAGTAACTTGTTGTTAGATAAGAGCTATTTTAATAACTTTTAATTAACAATTGGTTAATAATTTTTAAGGGGGTCACGTGACTACACCAATCAAAAGAATCGTTATTGTGGGTGGTGGCGCTGGCGGCCTGGAACTGGCTACTCAACTGGGTAGAAAGCTTGGCCGGAGCAAAAAAGCGAAAATTACGCTGGTGGACCGCAACCACAGTCATCTGTGGAAACCGCTGCTGCACGAAGTGGCAACCGGTTCGCTGGATGAAGGCGTGGATGCGCTGAGCTACCTGGCGCACGCGCGTAACCATCACTTCCAGTTCCAGCTGGGTTCGGTGATGGACATCAACCGCGAAGCGAAAACCATTACTATCGCCGAACTGCGTGATGAGAAGGGCGACCTGCTGGTGCCCGAACGTAAGCTGGCTTACGACACACTGGTGATGGCGCTGGGCAGTACCTCCAACGACTTCAACACGCCGGGCGTGAAAGAGCACTGCATCTTCCTCGATAACCCGCATCAGGCGCGTCGTTTCCACCAGGAGATGCTGAACCTGTTCCTGAAATATTCAGCGAACCTGGGCGCGAACGGTAAAGTCAACATCGCCATCGTTGGCGGCGGGGCAACGGGCGTTGAGCTTTCTGCTGAACTGCATAACGCGGTGAAACAGCTACACAGCTACGGCTACAAAGGCCTGACCAACGACGCGCTGAACGTCACGCTGGTGGAAGCGGGCGAACGTATTCTGCCTGCGCTGCCGCCGCGTATTTCCGGCGCTGCTCATAACGAGCTGACCAAAATGGGCGTACGCGTCCTGACGCAGACCATGGTCACCAGCGCTGATGAGGGCGGCCTGCATACCAAAGACGGCGAATATATTCAGGCCGACCTGATGGTGTGGGCAGCAGGCATCAAAGCGCCAGACTTTATGAAAGAGATTGGCGGCCTGGAAACCAACCGTATCAACCAGCTGGTGGTTGAGCCGACGTTGCAGACCACGCGCGATGCAGACATTTTTGCCATAGGCGACTGTGCGTCCTGCGCGCGTCCGGAAGGCGGGTTTGTGCCGCCGCGTGCTCAGGCTGCGCACCAGATGGCAACCTGCGCACTGAATAACATTCTGGCGCAGATGAAGGGCAAAGAGCTGAAACCGTACTCTTACAAAGATCACGGCTCACTGGTTTCACTTTCGAACTACTCGACGGTCGGCAGCCTGATGGGCAACCTGATGCGCGGCTCGATGATGGTTGAAGGGCGCATCGCGCGTATGGTGTATATCTCGCTATACCGTATGCACCAGATTGCCCTGCACGGCTACATCAAAACCGGCCTGATGATGCTGGTCGGCAGTATCAACCGCGTGATCCGCCCGCGCCTGAAACTGCACTAATGTCACATCCCGGCCCGACATTCTGTCGGGCCATTTTCAGCAGATTGTTCGCTGACTAACGGAAATTACCGCTAAGACTCCTCTGATTCATGCGGGTTTATGGTTTTATCTCGCACTTTTCATCCGCTTTCTGATTTGCTAACCCTCTCACCAAGTTGCAGAATTGTTACTATCAGCAACAAAGGAGGATTTCCCGTGAATAAATCGATGTTGGCGGGTATAGGGATTGGCGTCGCAGCTGCGCTTGGCGTGGCGGCAGTCGCCAGCCTGAACGTGTTTGACCGCGGCCCGCAATATGCGCAGGTGATTTCGGCTAAACCTATTAAAGAAACCATCAAAACTCCGCGTGAGGAGTGCCGCAATGTGGCGGTTACCCATCGCCGCCCGGTACAGGATGAAAACCGGATTACCGGTTCCGTGCTCGGCGCTGTCGCGGGTGGCGTGATTGGTCACCAGTTTGGCGGCGGACGCGGGAAAGACGTCGCCACGGTGGTAGGGGCATTAGGTGGCGGCTACGCCGGGAATCAGATCCAGGGCTCGATGCAGGATAATGACACCTACACCAGCACCCAGAAACGCTGCAAAACCGTGTATGACAAATCCGAGAAAATGCTTGGGTATGACGTGACGTATAAAATTGGCGACCAGCAGGGCAAAATCCGGATGGATAAAGATCCGGGAACGCAAATTCCGCTGGATAATAATGGCCAATTGATTCTGACTAACAAAACGTAAAAATAGCGTTACTGTTGTTTTAGCCCCTCATTCGCTCAGGCTGAGGGGCTTTTTTTTGCCTGAATGTTGGGGTGCTCTTTATGAAATCTGAAATATACGTGGAATGCAGAAGAATCACACCGGGCAGCAAGACGTTTTTGTAGAATGCATGCGAGCAGAATACCGCGTGAGCGATTCAGGGTAGGGCGGTAGCGTAGAGAATTGAGTAGATTATTTTATTATTGTTAATGTGAATATCTGGTGGTTATTTTATAAATAAAACAATGAATTAAGAAGAGATCACGGAAAGGTTGTTTCTTAGGGTGGTGATTATTCATTTGTATTTAAAAAACTTCCTCTGGAAGACTTAAATAAACCGAAATGTGATAGTTGTACTATCAGTTAAAAAGTCATTGCAGATAAAGCGTCTTTATATTTTTCGGCTTCCAAAGCTGTATTTTGGTCCGATATTAAAGGAACAAATATCATGAGTTTTGCATCAACGGGTAATAAATCAGTGGGTAATAGTGGACCCGCCATTACCACACCGCCAATCGCAGGCGAAAGTGGCGGTATGAGCACAGGTTCAGCCGCAGCCGGTGTTGCTGATGCAGCCGAAC